>NZ_CALDMP010000027.1 GCF_937915125.1 uncultured Ruminococcus sp.
GACGAAAAATCTGACGGCGCATCTGACGCACAATCTTTGTGCGGTATTGCCTTAAGTCATTTTTTATGGTATCAGATATCGTTGCGCACCAGATCTTCCAGTGTTTCACGCTTTACTGCCAGGCGATCTTTTCCGTCTTTTACAAAGACAACAGCCGGCTTCTGGAGACGGTTGTAGTTGGATGCCATAGAATAGTTATAGGCACCTGTTGCACAAACTGCAATAATATCTCCCGGCTCGCAGGGCTGGAGTGCCATGTTTTCGCCGATGAGGTCGCCGCTTTCGCAGCACTTTCCGGCAATGGTTACCGTCTCAGTTTTTTGCTCCCCTGCCTTATTTGCCACCAGTGCATCATAGGCAGACTGGTACAGGATATAGCGGGGATTGTCGCACATGCCGCCGTCAATGGAAACATAGGTGCGGATGTTGGGGATGATCTTCTTGCCACCTACAGTGTACAGCGTAATGCCTGCCGGTGCTGCAATGGAACGTCCCGGCTCAATGAGAATAAATGGACGCTTTACGTCGTGACTTTCACAGAAGCCATTGATCACCTTTGCCACGGCTTCCATATATGCATCATAAGGCAGTGGATCGTCTGCGTCGGTGTAGCGGATGCCGAAGCCGCCGCCCAGATTCAGATCCTCTGTCTCAAAATCCAGTTCCTTTTTCAGCTTTTCAATAAATTCCATCATGACCTCAGCTGCCGCAGTAAAGCCTTGGGTATCTAAGATCTGGGAGCCAATATGACAGTGCAGACCACGCAGCTGGAGATTGGGATAGGACATTGCCTTCTGAACTGCCTCATAAGCCTCGCCGGTCTCCAGGGCAAAGCCAAACTTGCTGTCGATCTGTCCGGTGCGGATGAAGTTATGGGTATGTGCATCTACGCCGGGCTTGATACGAAGCAGAATGGGTGCAGTGACGTTCTTTTCCGCTGCCAGCTGGTTCAGCTGTTCCATCTCATAGATGTTGTCCACCACAATGCGACCTACCTTAGAGTCAAGCGCCATGTTCAGCTCTTCCATGGTCTTGTTGTTGCCGTGGAAACACGCTTTGGATACGTCAAAGCCAGCCTGTAGTGCGGTGTACAGCTCGCCGCCGGAGACTACGTCAATGCCTATATTCTCCGACTGCATCACACGATAGATTTCCTTGCAGGAAAATGCCTTGCTGGCATAGCAGACCATTCCCTGCCCGTCGTAATATTCCTCAATGCTCTTCTGGAATGTTCGGCAGTCCCGGCGGATCATATCCTCATCCATAACATAAAGGGGTGTGCCATACTTCTTCGCCAGTGCCACCGTATCCACACCGCCAATGGTGAGATTGCCCTGTGCATTGACATCCAGATTATCTGATACAAACATTTCTTTTACTTCCTTTCCAATTTTTGCGCCATTATTCCTCTGGCTCTGATACGATCTCTTCCAAAACCGCCTGTACTTCAGCGACGCCCTCCCGCGTGACTGAGGAAAAGGGAATCACGTGAATTTGTGAAAAATACGGAATTTCTGTCTCAAACGCCTGCATCCGCTTGGCTCGTTCTGTCTTGTTCAGCTTGTCTGCCTTGGTGAGGACGATGAGAAAAGGCAGCTCACTCTCCACCAGAAAGTCGATCATTTGCAGATCATCCTTGGACGGCGCATGGCGCATATCAATGAGCAGCAGGATCAGCCGCAGATCCCTGTCGGCTCCCAGATAGCCGGAGATCAGCCCCGACCAGCGCTTCTTTTCCGATTTCGCCACCTTGGCATAGCCATAGCCCGGCAGATCCACAATGGTAAGGGGATCCAGCCGGTAAAAATTGATGGTCGCCGTCTTTCCGGGCACAGCACTGACACGAGCCAGCGACTTTCGCTGAAAAATCTTGTTGATCAGCGTGGATTTTCCTACATTGGATCGTCCTGCAAAGGCAATTTCTGCGGAATCGCAGGGCGGTATCTGAGAAAAGGTACCGTATGACGCGACAAATTGTGCATTCTGAAACTGCATACATCCTCCCTTTAAGCGTGACACATTTCCGGTTGTACGGCGGTGACATTGGATATCTCCACTTCCTCCGGCACAAGGGCTGTTTCCAGCACTGTGTCCAGAGTCTTTGCCGGAACAAATGTCACATGCTCCCGTACTGCTCCATCGACTTCTTCCAGATCCGGTAGGTTTTCCTCCGGAATGATCACGGTTTTGATACCTGCTTTATAGGCAGCCATGGATTTCTCCCGGAGGCCACCGATAGGCAGTACCTTTCCGTGAAGCGTGATCTCACCGGTCATAGCAACATCGCCCCGGACTGCCCTGCCAGACAAGGCGGAAATCAGTGCCGTTGCCATTGTAACCCCGGCAGAGGGACCGTCCTTCGGCACAGCACCTTCCGGCGCATGGATATGCAGATCACGGTTGGTGTAGAAATCCTCGGGAATGCCATATTGCTTCGCCACGCTACGGGTATAGCTGACTGCGATCTTTGCGCTTTCCCGCATGACATCGCCCAGAGAACCGGTGTATTCCACAGCACCCTTTCCCGGCATGACCAGTACCTCCATGGGCATGAGCACGCCGCCCACCGAAGTCCACGCCAGACCGTTTACCACGCCCACCGTGTTCTCGTGACTCTGGGCATCAGGGCGGAATTTCTGGATACCCAGATATTCTCCCAGCGTATTTGCAGAGAACGTCACCTTTTTGCATTCACCGCTGACGATCTTTTTTGCCGCTTTCCGGCACAGTGTCCCGATCATACGCTCCAGTTCACGGACGCCTGCCTCCCGGGTATAGCCATCGATCACAGCATAGATCACCTCGTCAGGGATCCGGCACTGGGTACCTTTCAGTCCGTGCTTGGCAAGCTGCTTCTTCACCAGATGTTCCCGTGCAATGTGGAACTTTTCCTCCCGGGTATAGCTGCCCAGCTCAATGACTTCCATACGATCCAGCAGGGGTGCCGGAATGGGATCCAGGGAATTTGCCGTTGCCACGAATAATACCCGGCTCAGATCAAAAGGCACCTCAATATAATGATCCCGGAACGCCTTGTTCTGTTCGCTGTCCAGCACTTCCAGCAATGCCGCCGATGGGTCACCCCGGAAGTCATTGCTCATTTTGTCCACTTCGTCCAGTAGGATCAGCGGATTATTGGAGCCGGCACGTGTCATGGCATCCATGATGCGTCCGGGCATTGCACCGATGTAGGTTTTCCGGTGTCCCCGGATGTCCGATTCATCCCGGACGCCGCCCAAGGACACACGCTCATATTTCCGTCCCAGTGCTTTTGCAATGGACTTCCCGATGGAAGTTTTACCCACACCGGGCGGACCCACAAAGCAGAGGATCTGTCCCGTTGCCTCTGGCAGCAGGGAACGGACGGCAAAGCTTTCCAGAATGCGTTCCTTCACTTTCTGCAGACCGTAGTGATCTCGTTCCAGAACACCCTGCGCCCGTTTCAGGTTCACCTTGGTGTGGGTGGAAACATTCCACGGCAGTGCCAGCACAGTGTCCAGATAATTCCGGATCACAAATGCTTCCTGGGATGCCATAGGGAGACGTGACAGCCGTTCTGCTTCTTTCTCCAGCTTTTCCCGGCTGGCATCGTCCAGAGGCAGGCTTTGGATCTGATCCTGATATTCCTCCAGTTCTGAGGCTGGGTCCTCCCCTTCGCCCAGCTGTTCTGCAATGAGATGCATCTGTTCCCGCAGATAATATTCTCGCTGGGAACGGTCCAGATTTGCCTGGGTATCCTCCTGTAATTTGCGTTCCATGTGCAGAATGTCAATTTCATCCACCAGGATCTGTAGGAGCATTTTCAGCCGTTCATTCCAGTTGTCCTCTTCCAGGAGCAGCTGCTTTTCGGGATAGTCCAGGGCAATATTAAATACAATATGTTCAAAGAGCTTTGTCTCATCATGTTCGCAGACCACCGAAGCCACAAGCTCCCGGGGCATCCGGGGCAGCAGCTCGGCATATTGCTGAAAGGCGTCCTTGATGCAGCGTCCCACAGCTGTGCGCTCGGTGCGTTTTTCTGCGTCCGGCAGAAGTTCTTCCCGAATCACGCAGTCCGCCTGGGGATATGCGGTATCATCGCCGGTTTCCAGATAGGCAGTTTCAATGGTGACCCGTGTCTTGCCCTCAGCCAGAACACGCATAACACCGTCAGGCGTGCGGAGTACCTGGCGTACCTCTGCAATGACACCCACAGAATACAAGTCATTTTGTGTCGGCTCTTCCACCAGAGGATCACGCTGGGTCACCAGAACTACACGGCGGTCTGCGTCCATACCAGACTGCAGTGCATGGACAAAGGGTTCCCGTGCCAGGTCGAAATGCATGGTCATGCCCGGAAATAATACCGTACCGCGCATGGCAATAAGAGGCAGCTTTTGTGTCGTTATTTCTTCCAATTGGTTGTTCATATTCTCTGTCTTCCTTTCTGCATCTGTTTCTGCGATTGGTTCTTGGGGGAATCACTGATCCCCTTGGTAAAGACGCCGTATCAAGTGACGGTTCATTCCCTTCACCGCTGTGTCCGCTGTGTCCTCTGTCCGCCGGAATTCCGGCAGCACCGACACGATCAGATTCAATTTGTTCTATTATACTATACTTCGTATGATTTTGCAAGTGGTAAGTCCTGAAAATTCAAAGTTCTGTCGCAAAAACGGAACATGTTTTTCAATTGTGCCGGACATTGTTTTGTTTCTGCATCAGTTTTTCAAAAAGTTTTGTAAATCCCATTGCTTTTTTTTGCAAACTGTGGTACAATTGTCTTTGATTATGATAAATTGTTTCATGCGTAATGGCACCCTCTGCGGCATTGCCTTGCGCAACGCAAATTTACCAGGAAGGCTGTGATGATAGGGTTGGAGAAAAAGCTGACCTTATATGGATTTAATAACCTCACGAAAACGCTGAGCTTTAACATTTTTGACGTATGCTATGCAAAGTCAGAACGAGAAAAAAGGGACTATATCCGCTATATTGACGAGCAGTACAACTCCGAACGTCTGACCAATATCCTCTGCGACGTGACTGAAATGATCGGTGCAACCGTACTCAATATTTCCAAGCAGGACTATGAACCCCAGGGGGCTTCGGTGAACGTGCTCATTGCCGAGGGCGAGGTCACGCCGGAGAGCATGGATGCCTCCTGCAATCAGGGAACGGAGTTCCTGAAACGCAGGGATATCCACGCTCATCTGGACAAAAGCCATGTGACCGTGCACACGTTCCCGGAAAGTCATCCGGACAACGA
Organism: uncultured Ruminococcus sp.; assembly: GCF_937915125.1. Classification (GTDB taxonomy): domain Bacteria; phylum Bacillota; class Clostridia; order Oscillospirales; family Ruminococcaceae; genus Ruminococcus_C. The sequence goes on from NZ_CALDMP010000027.1 coordinate 5,246, forward strand.
GGTCACCACCTTCCGGGTAGACATTGACGTATCCACCTGCGGCGAAATTTCCCCTTTGAATACGCTGGATTATCTCATCCGCAGCTTTGATTCGGATATTATCACCATTGACTATCGTGTCCGGGGCTTCACACGGGATATCAGCGGCAAGAAATTCTTCATGGATCACGATATGACCTCTATCCAGGACTTTATCAGCGAAGAGATCCTGTTGCGCTACGATGCACAGGATGTCAATGTTTACCAGTCCAACATCTTCCACACTCGCATGCTGATCAAGGAACTGGAGCTGCAAAATTATCTCTTTAAAACCGATGCCTACGAATTAGACCCCCGGGTACGACTGGATATCACCAACCGTCTGCGCCGGGAAATGATCGAGATCTTCAGCGGGAGAAATATTTATTGAGGAGACTTGCGGTATGGCTTTGACACAACAGGATGCACCACTGATGGATGCGCTGAAAGAACATCTCATGAATCGTGTGGTACGGTTTGATGTCCCCGGGCACAAGGGCGGCAGAGGAAACCGGGAACTGGCGGACTTTCTGGGGGACCGCTGTGTGCAGATCGATGTGAATTCCATGAAAAATCTGGATAATCTCTGCCATCCCGTGTCGGTGCTCCGGGATGCTCAGGCGCTGGCGGCGGAGGCATTCGGAGCGGCAAATGCCTTTTTTATCATCAACGGCGCGACAGGTGCGTCACAGGCAATGATCATGTCCGTCTGCAAAGCCGGGGAAAAGCTGATCATGCCCCGGAATGTTCACCGGAGTGCCATCAATGCACTGGTTGTCAACGGCGCAATTCCAGTGTATGTAGATCCGGACGAAAACAAGGACCTGGGCATTCCTCTGGGCATGTCCGTTGAAGCCGTGGAAAAGGCAATTCTGGAGAATCCGGATGCCAAGGCAGTGCTGGTGAACAATCCCACCTATTACGGCGTCTGTCCGGATATTCGGCGCATTGCAAAGCTGGCACATGACCATGGGATGTTGCTCTTGGCCGACGAGGCACATGGTACCCACTTTTATTTTGGAGAAAATCTCCCTTGCTCTGCCATGGCGGCAGGTGCGGATATGGCTTCGGTGAGCATCCACAAAACCGGCGGTTCCCTGACACAGAGTGCCATGCTCCTGTGCGCAGAGAGTGTCAACGCTGATTATGTGCGCCAGGTCATTAATCTGACTCAGACTACCAGCGCGTCCTATCTGCTCATGGTATCCCTGGATATCGCACGGCGGAATCTGGCACTGAACGGACGGGAAATGTACCGGAAAGCGGTGCAGTATGTGGACTATGCCCGGGAGGAGATCAATCGTATCGGCGGCTATTATGTCTACGGCGATGAGCTCTGCAATGGCAATTCGTTCTATGCCTTTGACCGGACGAAGCTGTCCATTCACACGAGAAATACAGGACTTGCAGGCATTGAGGTATACGACCTGCTCCGGGACGAATATGGCATCCAGATCGAGTTCGGCGACATCGGCAATATTCTGGCGATCGTCACTGCCGGAGACCGTGCTCTGGAGATCGAGCGGCTTATTTCTGCCTTATCGGAGATCAAGCGACTCTATGGCGGCGACCCCACGGGAATGCTCCAGAGCGAATACTTAGCGCCGGATGTGGCACTGCCGCCCCAGCAGGCGTTTTATGCGGAGAAAAAGGCGGTGGCGCTGGAACAAAGCGTCGGGGAAATTTGCAGCGAGTTTGTCATGTGCTACCCGCCGGGAATCCCCATTCTGGCACCCGGAGAACGCATTACGGCGGATATCGTAGATTACATCAAATATGCAAAAGAAAAGGGCTGTTCCCTGACGGGGCCGCAGGATATGGAGATCGCGAAGCTGAATGTGGTGCGTTAAGGAAACACTGATTCAATCTGGTGCGTAGATTGCGCAGTCGGATTTTTCGTCAGATGAAATAAAAAGCACAGCGCAAAAGAAAGGACGCATAAACATGAATATTACCATTCAAAGCGAACGTCTCACGGTCAATGAATATATCGACTTTTTGAAAAACAGTGATCTTGGGTCGCAGTATCCTAAAGAGGATTTTCTGGAGCGAATTGAAAAGCTGCTGGAAAATGCTTCCATTAGTCTGGCTGCAAGAGATCAGCAAAACCGGCTTGTGGGCATCTGCTTTGGTATCACTGATTTTGCATATTGGCTTTTCATCACGGATCTGGGCGTGATCCGGGAATATACCAGAAAAGGCATCGGAAAACAGCTTTTGCGCAAGGCACATGAAATCGCCGGCGGCGAAGACAATATTATCATGTACACTTGTGCAAATGAAGATGCCATGCCGTTTTATGAGAAAATGGGGATGATGAAATCCACGGATATCATGGAATATAATCACATCAACTGGACGGATTTTACTGTAGAATAAAGCTTGCTTTATGATCTTAAGAGAACAAGAATGGATATTGAAGTAATTCTAATCATCATTATGGCAGCGCTCCTGCTTTTCTGGGTCATATTTTGTGTATGCTTTATATTTCGCCGGATTTCAAAGGACGCTGCACGTGCTGACCTGAAAGCACAGGTACGATGCGAAAAATGCGGCGCCGCATTTGAAGTTCCATGGAAAGAAGCGGTACATATTTCCATGACAAAGACCAGAAATACCACAAAAACCACAGTACAGGACGGCGCACTTGTCAGAGAACCAAGATACAGCAGCTACGCAAAGAAATTCTATTGCGCTGATTGCGGAAAGAAATCATTCGGGCAGGTCTTGAATCTGGAAGAGATTCAGGAAAGCCTCCGACTTATCATCCGGAAAGAAGCATGCAGAGGTCTTGTCAGGATGGTTGCCGGTGGACTTGCGATTCTGATCGTGATGCAGATACCCATGCACTTTGCAGATCAGGCGAAAGAAAAAGAGATAGAACAAATGAAAGAACAGCAGTTTGAGGATATTAAGGAGAGATATTGGGGGCAGTGAGTGTGTAAAACGGCAAATCGGAATTTAGGGAGGTAATGTGATGGCTTATTATATAAACTATGTATTCAGCGAAATTGAATATGACGATACTATGTTTAGTGCTGTGTTTGAAACATGGGGAGAAGAAGATAATGTTTTTTGTAGATTCTTTCATAACAGAAAAACAACACAGACAGTAATATGGGATAATAATAAACCCATCGATGATATTTCACCACTTCCTATTCACTGGTTAGAATTCAAATTATCGGAAAATGGTAAATTAAATAGCAGAGAAGCCAAAATCAGTTACTGATAACTTCCAATTTATCTTCCCCACCCCCAACAGAAAGGAGACCCCCCATGGACATTTGGTACACCGAAAATCACACCGAAAACGTGCGGCTATCCATCCGTATTGACAAACAGCTTGCCAGTGTGCAGAGCGAATTCCAACGAATCGACGTATTTGATTCCGTAGAATTCGGTCGCATCATGACCCTGGATGGACTGCTCATGGTGACGGAAAAGGACGAGTACATCTACCATGAAATGATAACCCACATTCCCATGGCAACCAACCCGAACATCAAACGGGTACTGGTCATCGGTGCCGGAGACGGCGGCACCGTCCGGGAGCTTTGCCGGTATCCCACTATCGAGCACATCGACATGGTGGAGATCGACGAAATGGTGGTGCATCTGGCAAAGAAATACCTGCCTTTTACGGCGTGCAGCCTGGACGACCCACGCGTGCATATCTACTACCAGGACGGACTGCGGTTTGTCCGCAAAATGGAAAACGCCTATGACCTCATTATCGTGGATTCCACCGACCCCTTTGGCGTAGGCGAGGGACTGTTCACCAAGGAATTTTATGGAAACTGTTACAAGGCACTCTCCCCTGACGGCATTCTGGTCAACCAGCACGAGAGTACGTTCTACACGTCCTATTCCAACGCCATGAAACGTGCCCACAGCCGTATCAAGAACTTCTTCCCCATTGCCCTGGTCTATCAGGCACACATCCCCACGTATCCTTCCGGTCACTGGCTCTTTGGCTTTGCATCCAAAAAGTTTGACCCACGCCGGGATCTCCAGGCGGACTGGTGGAACAGTCTGGGGCTGAAAACACGGTACTATAACACCATCCTGCACCAGGGCTGTTTTGCCATTCCCAATAATGTCCGGGATGCGCTGCGGGAAGCGACAGGTCGGAATTGATATAAGGAGAAAGTCATGGGACTATTTGATTTTTTCAGAAAAAAAGACGATGTGGCAAAGGAAATGAAAGAACTGGAATCCATTCACAAAGCCGGGCTCCATACCGTCAATGATGTCCGGGACAAAATCCTGCAAAAGACAGCGGTGCCCTGTATGAAGCTGGAACTGACGGATACCAGACCGGGACTGTTTGACAGTAAGGTGGGCGGTATTGGCTATGTGCCCCATGACGGGCAGATTCCCCGGGACAGCGATTGTGGCGAACTGCGGCTTTTGGCGCAGATCGACTGCACACAAATTACACTGGAGGACTTCCCTCACCAGGGCTTGCTGCAATTCTGGATTCTGAATAATGATGTATACGGATTGGATTTTGAAAATAATACCAGACAGAATACTTTCCGGGTGCTATATTACAAAGACGTGGACAAAACTGTCACCGAGGATGAGGTACGTGCGAAAATGCAAAGTGATACTGCGGATGACGACTGTTATTTTCCCGTATTCAACTGCTACAGATTGGCATTTTCTGCGGAAATAGATACAATTTCAGCTTGCGATTGCCATTTCGACGATCGTATCACAGAACTGGTACGGAAATATTACCCGGACGAAGCAGATGATCTGCTGGACGATCCCACAGATTTTGAAGATGAAAACAAAAACGGTTTTGGGCACAAAATCGGCGGTTATCCCGGATTCACCCAGTGGGATCCCCGCAGTGAGGATGATATTCACGAAGTACTGCTGTTCCAGCTGGACAGCGAATTCGGAGGCGGCGAGGATAAGATCTTATGGGGTGATGCCGGTATCTGCAATTTCTTTATCAGCCGGGAAAATCTCAGACGCTGTGATTTCAGCGATGTAATTTACAACTGGGATTGTTGTTAAATATAAATATTATTTGGAGGTATAAAACATGGGAAAAGCATTGATTATCGGAGCCGGCGGTGTTGCCGGAGTTGTCATTCACAAGTGCTGTCAGAACAGCGAGGTATTCACGGAGATCTGCATTGCCAGCCGTACAAAATCCAAGTGCGACAAGTTCAAGGCAGAATTGCAGGATAAGACTTCCACAAAGATCACTACGGCACAGGTGGATGCCAACGACGTGAACCAGCTCATTGCCCTGATCGAACAGGAAAAGCCGGATATTGTCATTAACGTAGCACTGCCCTATCAGGATCTGACCATCATGGATGCCTGCCTTGCCACAAAGACGGACTACGTGGACACAGCCAACTATGAGCCGGAGGATACGGCGAAATTCGAATACAAATGGCAGTGGGCATACCGTGAAAAATTTGAAAAAGCCGGCATTACTGCACTGCTGGGCAGCGGCTTTGATCCGGGTGTAACCGGCGTATTCTGCGCTTACGCACAGAAGCATTATTTCGACGAAATTCACTATATTGATATTCTGGACTGCAACGGCGGCGACCACGGCTATCCCTTTGCCACCAATTTCAACCCGGAGATCAATATCCGTGAGGTTTCCGCAAAGGGCAGCTATATCGAAAACGGTCAATGGGTGGAAACAGAGCCCATGGAGATCAAGCGTGTGTACAATTTCGATCAGGTTGGCGAAAAGGATATGTACCTGCTGCACCACGAGGAACTGGAGTCCCTGGCGCTGAATATCCACGGCATCAAGCGCATCCGGTTCTTTATGACCTTCGGGCAGAGCTATTTGACTCATCTGAAATGCCTGGAAAATGTGGGCATGACTTCCATTGAGCCCATTCTGTATGAGGGCAAGGAAATCGTTCCTCTGCAGTTCCTGAAGGCAGTACTTCCCGATCCGGCATCCCTGGGCCCCCGCACGGTGGGCAAGACCAATATCGGCTGTATCTGTCAGGGTGTCAAGGACGGTAAGCCTGTGAATTATTATGTATACAACGTTTGCGACCACCAGGAATGCTACAAGGAAGTGGGCTCTCAGGCTGTCTCCTATACTACAGGTGTTCCGGCAATGATCGGGGCAATGATGGTCATGACCGGCAAGTGGAAAAAGCCGGGCGTGTATAATGTGGAGGAATTCGATCCTGATCCGTTTATGGAAGCACTGAACAAGTGGGGTCTGCCCTGGACGGAGAATTTTGATCCGGTGCTGGTGGATGAAAATGTTCCTGAAAGTCAAGAAAAAAATCCTAAAATATATGAGAACATCGAACAAGTTTTCGATGAAAAAAAAGCGCAGGAAGAATTGGAGAAAGGATATAAAAAAGCTGAGAAAATTTTGAAGAATCGAGAAAAAATGGAACGACTCTTACAAAGGCTTGAAAAGAAGCTGAAATCAATTCCTGTTTTAGGTGAGAAGTTATCTTATATTCCTGCGATGGTTTCATTGATAAAAAGCTACATCGAAAAGGAATACACTGATTTACCATTGGGAACTATCATCGCAATTACCAGTGCTTTGCTCTATTTTGTATCTCCGATTGATCTTGTACCCGACAGCATCCCGGTTATTGGCTATTTTGATGATGCTGCCGTAGTTGCTGCGTGTTGGAAATTAGTGGAGTCAGATGTAAAAGAATATCTGAAATGGCGTGAGGACAATAACAAAGTTGTGATTTAAAAGCAGTGAACGGATCGTAATAATGTACCACATAAAACTACTTCTCAAATACACCATCCGGGAACAGATTTTCTACGAAGAATCCATTCTACAAATTGATGCAGACTCCTTTGATGCGGCTTATCAAAAGGCAGAAGTTTACGCCAGCCAGATAATGGACACCCAACGCAAAAATATGTATGGCAACACAGTACATTGCTCTATCGTGGATTATCTGGATTGCTTTCAATCTGATAATATAGAGGATGATGTGCAGGAAGTGTATTCCAGAATTTTTCAAAATCGTTTCGGACTTTCTGAAAAGGAATTGGAAAAATGCCTCGGCGATTCATCTACAAGAGAGGAAATGCTGCCCCTTCGGTATTTCCCCGATCAAAACGAAATCTAAATCAAGAAAGCGTTCCGCATTACGCAGAACGCTTCTTTCATACACAAAGAAAGGAGTTACCCATGAACTTTGCATCCCTGTTTGATATTCCGATCAATGATCTCTCCACGCCGTGCTACATCACGGACGCACGCCTGCTAAAAAAGAACACTGCCCTGCTGTGCCGTATCCAGGAACAGACCGGCTGTAAGATTCTGCTGGCACAAAAGGCATTTTCCATGTTCTCTGCATATCCCCTGATTCGGGACGACCTGGCAGGCACTACTGCAAGCGGACTTTTTGAGGCAAAACTGGGACGGGAACGCTTCGGAAAGGAGGTACACGTATTCTCCCCTGCCTACACCCAGGAGAACTTCACCCAGCTGCTGGACATTGCAGATCATATCGTGTTCAACTCTTTCGGGCAGTGGCACAAATACCGTGCCCAGGTGGAATCTGCACCCCGGCACATTTCCTGCGGCATCCGCATCAATCCCGGCTATGCCGAGGTGGAGACCGACCTGTATAACCCCTGCATCCCCGGTTCCCGGATGGGCGTTCCTCTGGAACAGATGGAGGAGCTGAACGGTCTAGAGGGCATTCACTTTCACACCATGTGCGAGCAGAATGCCGATGTACTGGAACGAACTCTGGATTATTTGCTGCCAAAATTTGACCCGTGGCTGAGACAATGCAAATGGGTGAACTTCGGCGGCGGTCACCATATCACCCGGGATGACTATGACATTGCCAGTCTCCTGCGGTGCATTGACCGGGTGCAGTCGGAATACGGCGTGCAGGTCTATTTGGAACCGGGCGAAGCCGTTGCCCTAAATGCCGGATATCTCGTGGCATCGGTGCTGGACATCGTTCGCAACGGCATGGACATTGCCATTCTGGACGCCTCTGCGGCGTGCCATATGCCGGACGTGCTGGAAATGCCATACCGTCCCCACATTATCGGCAGCGGCACCGCCGGCGAAAAAGCTCACACCTACCGCCTCGCCGGGAACACCTGCCTTGCCGGGGATGTCATCGGGGATTATTCCTTTGACCATCCTCTGCAGCCCGGCGATAAGCTGGTTTTCTGCGATATGGCAATCTATTCCATGGTGAAAAACAATACCTTCAATGGCGTTCCCCTGCCAGATATTCTCCTGTATCATGAGGACGGCACAATGGAACTGGTGAAGCGGTTCGGTTATCGGGATTTTGAGGAGCGGCTGTCATGAGTTTCGATGTCACTCACTGCACCCTCTGTCCCCGGCAATGCGGCGCAGATCGGACAAAAACGGTGGGATATTGTCACTGCGGCACAGAAATCCGTGTGGCACGTGCAGCGTTGCATCCCTGGGAGGAACCGTGTATTTCCGGGGAAACTGGTTCGGGAACGGTATTTTTCGCCGGATGCGCTCTGGGCTGCTGCTTCTGCCAGAACCAGGAGATCAGTCGTTCTGCTGTGGGAAAAATCCTGACTGTGGAGCAGTTGGCGAATACCTTTCTACAGCTCCAGGCAGAACAGGCGTGCAACATCAATCTAGTCACCGGCAGCCACTACACCCCCTGGATCGTGCAGGCGCTGGAACTGGCAAAACCACGGCTGCATATTCCGGTGGTATGGAACTGCGGCGGCTATGATTCACCGGAGATTCTGGAAATGCTGGATGGGCTGGTGGATATCTACCTGCCTGACCTGAAATTTTACAGTCCGGAGACGGCAAAAGCATATGCCAACTGTCCGGATTATTTCGAAACAGCATCCAGAGCAATTCTGACCATGTTCCGGCAAGCGGGCGAACTGCAATGGGATGGAAAACTGCTGAGGCGTGGGCTGGTCGTCCGGCATCTGGTGCTGCCGGGACACCGGAAAGAATCCATGGCACTGCTGGGCTGGCTGGCGGAGGCACTGCCGAAGGAACAGTTTCTGCTCAGTCTCATGGGGCAATACACGCCGCCGGATACGCCACTGCCGGACAAGCATCTGAACCGCCGGGCGGCAACCTTTGAATATGAATCCGTCCGGGAACATGCGGTGGAACTGGGGCTTAATGGCTATGGACAGGATCGGTCGGCAGCGGCTGCAAAGTATATTCCGGCATTTGAGACAGAATGAATCGGAATGTTTCAAATTGAATAATTCTTGAGGCAACACCGCACAAAGAGCGCCCGGCGGCTTTGTGCGTCATATGCTTGCATATTTTCCGTCATATTTCACAAAAATGTTCGTGAATACACAAAGTATTCACTGCACTTTTTGTTTCATCTGGCAAAAGGTCACCTCTAAAAATCTGACGGCACATCTGACGCACAATCTTTGTGCGGTATTGCCTTGATTGGCAAGAAATATCTATGGAGGCTTTTTGATAATGATATATGACATTACTCAACCGCTTTTTGAATGTAATGTGTTTCCAGGAGACCCAAAACCAGAGAAAAAAGCTATACTCAGAATTGAAAATGGAGATGTGTGTAATCTGACATATTTTTCAATGTGTGCGCATAACGGAACTCATGTGGATGCACCTTTTCATTTTCTGAAAGACGGTAAAGGTATTGATCAGATAAAACTTGAGAAATTTATTGGACCAGCATACGTAGAAGGTCATGAAGGTGATATTACAGCACAGGAAGCCAGGCGTATTCTTGAAAGAGCCGCTAAAGTTTATCATGGTGCGCAGAAGAGAATTCTAATCAAGGGAAATGCTGTTGTTACTCTTGAAGCTGCAAAAGTTTTTGCAGAATCAGGCCTGGATCTGCTAGGGAACGAATCTCAGACAGTTGGACCAGAGAGCGGACCTATGGCGGTACATCTTGTTTTACTTGGCGCAGAAGTGGTGCTGCTTGAGGGGATCAGACTGGATGCAGTACCTGATGGTGTATATTTTCTGAATTGTGCTCCTTTGAATCTGACGAATACAGATGGCGCACCCTGCAGAGCCATACTGATGGATTCTGTCTTAATAAGATAGGTCCTATATCCAAGAAAGACATTGGAGACAATGATTGTGTAAATAGTCAATTCGGAATATACAGGAGGGATACTATGAATCTGACAAAAGCACTGGAACTGGAAAATAGTATGTGGAAAACTGCAAAAAATAGAGATGCTAAAGGGTTTTTAAAAGTTGTTTCGCCAGAGGCAGTAATGGTTTGCGGCGGATACAGGTGCTTGGGAAAAGAATACGCGGAGATAATTCGCCTTTTTGACTGCAAATCATATGATATTGATTGTTTTGAGATCGTACATGAAGATGCTGATTCTTTTCAGGTACACTATATCCTAAAAATGGAGGTCGAAAATATGCAGAATCATGACCTTGAAGGAACATTTCATATTACAACTACATGGCATTTCAAAGATGGAATATGGAAGGTTGTTTTTAATATGGATCAAAGAATAGATTGATAAATTTTGATTAGCCTATACAATTTCAATTGCAATGAAGTACAACGGCGCTCATAACAAAAAATAAAGCCGCTTTTTCCATAGCATAGCAAAAGCGACTTTGTATTCGTTTATTGAGAAAAGGACATTTTAGGCAACACCGCACAAAGAGCGCCTTCCGGCTTTGCACGTCATATGCTTGCATCTTTTCCGTCATATTTCACAAAAATGCTCGTGAATACACAAAGTATTCACTGCGCTTTTTGTTTCATCTGACGAAAAATCTGACGGCGCATCTAACGCACAATCTTTGTGCGGTATTGCCTTTATTCAAAAGAATCCAGATCCAGTTCTGCAAGCAAATCCTTTAGGGCTGCCACCTCATTTGCGGTCAGGGTCACGCCCTTCCCCATTTTACTGTGATCCGGCGCCCAGTCACGAAGATCATATTTCGGTTCCCGGTCGTTCCAGCTGATCAGATTCAGTTCCTTGTTCCAGCCTCTTGCATTCTCTCCGATGCTGCCGATGTGCTCGACGATCTCATACTTCAGTTCTGCCATGTTGATTTCTCCTCTTCATTGATAAAATCGTGCGCAAATGGACCTGCGCTTTTTCTATTATATCGGATATCCAAGGAAAAAGCAACCGTGAAAAATGGCGTTTTTTTCAGAATTGGTGAATTCACCAAAAACATTAAGATTATTTCAAGCATTCTATTCTATAATGACTATAACATCAAAAATACGGTTCCATTGATTCGTATGACAATACAAAAATACAAAGAAAGGGGGAACCTGTACCGGCATGACCGGATACAGGGCGTGTTATGGCAGCAATTCAGACATTTGCACGGAAAGAAATAAAATTTCTTCTGACGAACCAGCAATATCATGATATCCTGCCGCTTCTGACAGAGTACATGAACCCGGACAAATTCTGCGTGGATGGCAGAGAGTATGGAATCTATAATATTTATTATGATACGCCGGACGATTTTCTCATCCGGGAATCTCTCGCGAAGCCTTATTATAAGGAGAAGATCCGGCTCCGGAGCTACCTCTCCCCAGCGAATCCGGATGATACGGTTTTTCTGGAAATCAAAAAGAAGATCGGCGGTATTGTGAACAAGCGGCGTGTTACCATGACACTTGCGCAGGCAGAGGCATACATGGAACGGAACATTCGCCCGGACTTTGGCGGCAATTACATTCAGGAACAGGTCATGGATGAGATCGACGCATTCCGACGGCGGTATGATGTCCGCCCGAAACAGTATATCAGCTATCAGCGTGCAGCTTATTTTGGAAAGAATGACCCGGACTTCCGCCTGACCTTTGACCGGGCATTGACCGGACGGCGCAGTGATGTGACCTTGACCCAAAAAAGCTATGGGGACTTTCTGATCCCCGAGGATTCTCGGCTCATGGAAGTCAAGATCGCCGATTCCATGCCCATGTGGCTGGCAGAAGAGCTGGCAAAATTGCAGGTCTATAAGACCAGCTTTTCTAAGTACGGTCGCGCCTATGAAATGTATATTCAAAATCAGCTGGAGTGGACTCGTCCTCAGCTGCAAGTAGAAAAAAGGAGAAATTACGACTATGCTTAACACAATTTCCAATATGTTCGCCGCTGCAAATGCGGATCTGTCCTCTTTGATGTCTGTCGTAGGGAGTGCGACAGGAACAACCGTTTCTGTGAAAGACATGCTGTTTGCACTGCTGTTGGGCGTTGTCATGGGCTTCCTGATCAGCCTGGTGTACATCATCACCCACCGCAAATCCGGCTATACCCAGAGCTATGTACTGACTCTGCTCATGCTGCCCCCGATCGTTGCCATCGTTCTAGTAATGATCAATTCTATGGCAAGTGCTCTGAGCTTGGCAGGCGTATTCACTCTCTGCCGTTATCGTACTGTTCCAGGCGACCCGAAGGATATCACCTATGTTTTCTTCGCTATGGCAACCGGCGTTATCTGCGGTATCAACAGCGGCAGCCACGTCTGGTTTGTGTTCGTATTCTTTGCCATTGTGGCAGCGGTACTTATTCTCGTGGAATTCCTCCACTACGGCGTCTGCAAGACCAGCAGCATGACCCTGAAGATCACCATTCCGGAAAACCTCAACTATGTGGGACTCTTTGACGAACTGCTGGACAAGAATACTACCAGCTGGCACCTGAAGCGTGTCAAGACTACCAATTTCGGCTCCCTGTTTGAACTGATCTACAGCCTTGAACTGAAAAACGATGTGGATCAGAAACAGTTCATTGACGACCTGAGAAAACTGAACGGCAACCTGACCGTCATCCTCTCTTTGTATCGCTATGAAGATCAGATCTATGAGCAAAAGTAATTTCTTGATTTGATAAAATAAGCATATTTGTTTTGGATTATACATAGCATTTCATTTTGGCGAAAAAACCGTAGGATTATCCTGCGGTTTTCTTTTATAATCAAAAATCTGCATATTCAATTATATAATCTGCTTGACAAATTATGAAAAAGTGGTATAATAAAAATAACGAAAGACACGGAGGTGAGTGGATGAAACGAAGCACATACAGTTTGATCCTTATGGATGATGTGGTTGCGGCAATTGACCGACTTGCAGTACAGCAAGGGACGAGCCGTTCCAATCTCATCAATCAGATCCTGGCGGAGCATGTGAGCTGTACGACACCGGAACAGCAGATGCGGCAGGTGTTTTCCTGTATGATGCAGCAGATGGATCCTGCGTTCCGCATACAGGAGCAAGGCTCTGACGCCATGCTTTCCGTGTTCGGGTCGGTGCAGTACAAGTACCGCCCCACCATTCGCTACAGTGTGGAACTGCTGCGTGATTTGCGCCGGGAAGAGATCGGACAGCTGAAAATTTCCTGCCGTACTCAGAGCCGGACGCTGCTGGATGCCATGCAGACCTTCTTTCAATTCTGGGTACGGCTGGAACAGGCATATGACCCCAAGGGTGCATGCGCCCAGGGACTGTATGAGATCGCACCAGGCCGCATGACACGTGTGTTGCTGCGCCATGGAATCCGGGCAGATGATGCCCTGGGGATGGCTGTGGGAGAGTATATCCGCATGTTCCACGCTGTGCTGCAATCCTATTTCACCGGGTTACAGCAGGAACTGCCGGGGGCTGTTTTACAGCATACGCTGGAGCAGCAGTATCTGGCGATACGCCAGAAACAGGCGTATCAATTGTAGGCAACACCGCACAAAGAGCGCCTGCCGGCTTTGCACGTCATATGCTTGCATC
>NZ_CALDMP010000028.1 GCF_937915125.1 uncultured Ruminococcus sp.
GAGGATGCAATATGGGAACTCTTAAAATAATTCGGAACACCAGTGCAGATGCATCATATTTATATCATGCACTGCGTTACATCTGGGATGAACGAGCGATAACCCAAGAGGCAAGAGGGGTGAGCCTGGATGCAGAGCGTGCCTTTGAAGAGATGATGAAGGTAAAGCGTTATTTCGGGAAGGTCAGTGGAAATCCGTTGATTCATATGGTGGTATCTTTTGACAACCGGAAGGTGCATGAAGAGGGAAGTGCAATCTACCTGGCAAGGAACATTGCCTCCTATTATGCATATAAATATCAGGTGGCATGGTGTGTGCATATGAAAGGACAGAAAAGACGAAGTGGGCAGTGTGCATCATTATTCCATGCCCATATTATCCTGAATTCTGTCAGCTATTTGGATGGGAGAATGTTTGCGGAGAATCATAGTGATTTGAATGCGTTTCTGGGATTTTTGAAAGATATGACGTGTGATAAGAGGTGGAATGTGGTTTATGAGAGCCATTGTGGGAGGAAGTACTGATGCTGTTGTAATACGCAGTCTTTCAAAACAGTTCCAGATTCCAATCAAAAACAACGAACCATTTCCCATTTACACCGCATAAAAAATATGCTATGATATAGAAAAAGGCGGTGGTACTATGGAGTACGATGAAAACTACGAGATCTACAAATTTGTAGGAAAGGCGGCAGATGAATACGAACCGTTGGAGGAATTGCTTCGGCGGCATAAATTATCTTTCGACGAAGTATTGTATCAGGTGGATGCGTTCCGCAGTCGTTTTGCCAGGCTGGTGCAGCAATATAATATCCTCGACCGGAATTTCATGACCCTGTGTATTTCTTTGACAGAAACGCTGGAAGAATTGCCAGCAAATGAAGATCTGCAATTCATGTACTGTGCTATGGCGACAGATTGTGGTCTGCTGTTTGATCTGACACCGGAGGAACGGGATGATGAACAGGACATCCGCTGCTGGCTGGAGCAAAAACGGAGAATGGAAGAACTTCTGGAATTTATTCGCCAACAGCCAGGATTTCGGGAACGATTGCAGCAATTGAAAAAATCCCTAAAAAAGTCGGGGAAATCCCAGTCTCACCAGGATATTCAGGAGGAACAGGCATTGCTTTTCCGGTTGTCTCTGGAACATGGATTTTTGTACAGCGGCAGAAAAAGCAATATCTATCTGGAGAATATCGGCGAGCTGGTGCGGCTGGTAAACAGCAATGATAATCTGAAAGCGGTAAAGCCCTATGTGTATATGGCAGTGCTGAGCCGTAAGCACAAGATGATGCTGAATCGTTCCGGATATCAACCCAATTTCCAGAATGTGTTTGAGTATGAGGAATACAATATTGAGGTGGATAACGGCAAGAATTTCGACACCTACCAGTCGTATCTGGAACTGTATGATCATCTTCGGGGAAATTATCTGGACGAGCCGGAGGTAGACATTGCCTTTTCCGATTACTGCTTTGCCAATCTGTGCAATCTCAGCGACTGGTACTATGACAACTGCCAACCCAACGAGGAAATTCCCATGCATCTGCGGCGAAAGGTGGAATCTCTGATGCATCTGGGATTTCCCCAGATCGTGAGTTATCACGAGTACGAGAACTTTGATGTGATCGCTTTCACAGAGAAAAATCCCGTGCTGTCTATTGCCTATGATAATGCTCTGGATGTGACACTGTTCCGGGATGCCATGCGTGCATTTTACGATGGAAAGCCTATCAGTGAGTTTGCCAGACAGCTTTACGATGCCGCCAATGCGGAGCGAATTACCCAGGAGCACGCCAATGCGCTGACCTATGCAGAATTGTTTCTGCTGGGAGAAATGGAAGAGCAGCTTCGGGAATGGGTACTGGATGCGGCGGAAGATGCAGTGTAAAAATCTCATAGGATACGAAAACGTGCGTCAGAACGGCGCACGCTTTTTTTGTCTCCAAACACCAAAACGCTCCCTACCCAGTTATTGCATAACAATTCGGATTTTGGGAGGATGAGATATTCTTTATGATATTATGGATTCATCCAACAAAAACTCCGTCAGTCCGATATTCAGCACACCATTATCATCATACCACCGCTTGCGGATGTCTTTCCGGACGATGATCTTCGGAAAAGAATCACCGGTCAGGGCAAAGGGTTTCAGTTCCTGCTCGGTCTTATCCTTATCGGGCAGGGCAAACGCAGACTGAACATAAACCTTTTTACCGCCTTTGGAAGCGATGAAGTCTATTTCCCGTGCGGTTCTGGAATAGCTGCCATTTCCATTCTTTTCATTGGAATATACCACGCCCACATCTACTGAGAAACCTCGAAGGATAAGTTCGTTGTAGATGATATTTTCCATGATATGAGTCATTTCCTGCTGACGGAAACCGATGCGTGCGTTACGCAGACCGATGTCCTCACAGTAATACTTGTAGGGGTATTCGAAGTATTTACGCCCCTTGACATCAAAACGTTTGGCTTCACTGAAAAGAAAGGCATCTTCAAGGTGATTGATATATGCAGAAATGGTGTTCTGCGAAAAATTCTCTCCAGTCTTGGAACGCAGCGTATCGGCAACCTTCTTCGGGTTAGTCAGAGAACCGACAGAGGAGCATAGCAGGTCAAGCAGCTGACCAAGAATATCCTCACGCTCAATCTTCTTTCGTTCGACGATATCCTTGATATAAACCTCTGAGAACAATGAGGTCAAATAATTTGCCTTTGCCGTATCGTTCGGACGTGACAGTACCAGCGGCATACCACCATAAAAAGCGTATTCCTCGAAAGCGTCCTCCTTGTCACCACCAACAGCAGAATAATACTCTGCGAAGCTGAGAGGATGTACCTGTATCTCGTCGCTGCGCCCACGGAACTCGGTCAAGATATCTTTGGAAAGCATTTTCGAGTTGCTGCCCGTAACATAGACATCGAGGTTCGGCAGCGACCGCAGGTCATTCAGAGCGTCATAGAATGTGATTGGTTTGCCGTCAGGATTGTATGGGTTCTTAACGGTATCAGACATCTGTATCTCGTCAACGAACAGATAGAACTGATCAGATTGCCCCTCGACTTTCTTGCGGACATACGCAGCCAGTTCCAGCGGATCACGATATTTGATATCTTTGGTCAGATCAAGCTCAACTGATAGAATATTGTCGGGTGAAACGCCCTGGTCAAGCAGATACTTTTTGAAAAGGATATGCAGCAGAAATGACTTTCCGCAGCGGCGGATCCCCGTAATAACCTTAACCTGTCCATCCCACATATAGTCAATGACCTGTTGTAAATATCGGTCTCTTTTTATCTCCATGTAATCACCTCATTGAAAAGTACAGCGAGTTTAAATACTACTTTTCATTATTATATCACATATACCGCAGAATAGTCAATATTTTATTGAAAACTGCAGCAAGTTTTTCGTCAACTTTACAATCAAAGCATATTCAAATGCAATAACACCCGCACAGTCAGAATTCAAAATGCCTGGGTTATTTTCATAGCTACCGTCGGTGATCTGATGGCGCACGTTTTTTTCACAAAATAGAAAACAATTCCGAAAAATCCAAAAATTCCGGAAACTGTTTTGGGTATGCCTATGCTGAAAAAAATGGTATGATAAAGCTGTCAGATAAAACCGAACGACAGTTGCGAAAGTCGAAAAAACAAAGAAAGGAAAGCGTATGGATATCAAAGGTACGATTATTGATGTGATTCTTGTCCTATGGCTTGCGGGATGGGTGTATTTCCCCATCGAGGTATTCTTCCGGCTGTTGAAATGGGTGATTGGCTTCAAAAAATCCGATTTCAGCGAAAATCCAGCCATTCAGGAATATCAGCAATACTGCATCAACAGAGGAAATGAGGGCGTGGAAACGGCGAAAGAATTCGCCGGGCTGATCGTTCTCAGCGTAATTTTATACGTTATTGCTAAGATTTTTGCATAAGGAGGTACATATGGATAACATGACTTATTTTATGGCATGTGTTAATCACGGCGTCAGCGTCATTCTCTTTTTCGGGCGCATTTATTGGATCGCTTGTATCATTGCTGCGATTGTGAAGCGTGTGACAAAATTCCGGGAAAAGGAATTCGAGGAAGGCTCCATTTTGCAGAAGTACAAGGTCATGTGCGTGGAACGGGGCGGCGACCTGTATTGGTGTCTGAGACTGTTTGTACAGATGCTTGTTGTGGCAAATTTGGATAAGGTTCTCATGATGCTTTTCGGGTTAGAATGAGGTAGCAGTATGGTTATGAATGGTACAGAAGTACATTCTCTGGCGGAACTGCTGCGGAATTTCAGCATTGTGGATCTGGTTTACAGCTATACCAGCGGTGAACTGGAGATCTGGCTGCGAAAGATCGGTGAGCCGGAAAAGGCAGCGCATGTTCGCAGAATCCAACGACAGAATGCCTGTCTGCTGCTGCGGCTCTATGGTGTGTTCGGGCTGGAGCCGGAGTGGACGGAGGAGGAAGTCCGGGCACACGCTGAGTAAAAAAATAGATATTGGGAGGGATTGTTATGTTATGTAATAATTGTGGTTGCCCAGTGGATGAAGGTGCGAAGTTCTGTGCCAACTGCGGTGCAGCGGTTTATTGGGACTTTTCGTCAGATACAGACGCAGAGAACAATTGTAATCATACTCCGGTAAAACGCAAGAAACCCAGCAAAATCATAGCAATTGGTGTTGCAATCGTTGGCGTTGCCCTGATCAGCTTTTCCATGGGTGCGATTTGTATGGAAATGGATACAGGCAGCGATTTCGAAAACAGTAGCGGTGCATATGAAGAACTGGAATCAGAGAATGCTATTGAACCAATTACTGAAGCCGCACCATCAAATAACTACGGCATATACGTGACAGGCAACACGGAACTGGCAAGACTCGCAGGGAACACGTTGATTGATAAGTCAGCATGTCCATGGGAATCGGATTATTGCTATGGATATGTTTTGAAAAACGGTGATTATGACAGTGACGGAACATTCAGTTCCTATAGCAATGTTTCCGTGGCGGTCAATGAAGATCCATCCTATCCTTATACAGGAACTATTGTAATTCAGGCAACCCGGACGACAAATGGTCAGCAATACTCGCTGAGAGTGACATACGACTGGGATGCCGTGGATTATGGGGATTATTACAACTTTACGTGGCGGAACGAGCACATATACGGGTAAGGTTACTCTGTAGGCACTCTCTCCGACACTGCTTTCAAAAATGTGTGAATTATGGTCACCAGATTCTCCTGCTGTTCCGGCGGACATTTGGTGACCGGTTTCATAAGGACTGCCATTTGAGGTGACATTTCCTCGGAGGTGGTGCCCAGAAGAATATAGTCGGTGGTCAGGTTCAGGATATCCGAAAGCTTCACCAGTGTCTGGATGGACATACCTTTGACGCCAAGTTCAATGTCCGAACAGAATTTCGGCGAAACGTCCAGTTTCTCCGCCAGCTGTTCCCGGGTGTATCCCAGGGCTTCCCGCTGTCTGCGAATGCGCAAGCCCATTTCTTTGAATTGAATCGTTTTCATGTGCAAGTTTTCTCCTGTTTTGGTTGATAGTTTTATTGTACACGGAAATGGGTGGGGGATAAACTAACTTTTAGGGTTGTAAAACAATAACTTATAGTTTCACAAAATAGAGAGTTGCTTTTTGTACAATGTGATGAAAATATTGATTTGCTATTGACGCTGCTGTGTGCATGATGTATAATAAATATATAATTTTATACGAATATAAATTTATTTTGGTGAATATGATATAATGGAGGGAAAGATGAAAAGCATTGAAGAACTACAAGCGGATGTAAAAAAACTGTATCAGGAATTAGAAGAACGTAAGAGAATAGAACAGGCTGCTGCTCCGCAGGCAGTCAATTTTCGGGAAATTTCCGCAAAGGCAAAGCGCTATGCCATTCAGGGACATCCTATGGCAGAATGTGATGAGCATACTCAACAAATGTATCTGTTAGTGCTGTTGTCGGTTGCTGCGTTGGATGATACTGCATATGTGGACAGCTTTTGTACCATTTACCGGATCGCACATGGCATGCACTACGCCGGAGATGTGCAGGAGCTGTTTTTGTCTGCTCAACAGATGAATTTTGACAAACTGGATGAATGCACACGGTTGTTTCTGGGGAATGAAAAGCGGTTGCTGCTTCTGCTGGAGTGTATGCTGGTGGCTGGGACATTTGATGCCGGAAGAAAACAGGCTATGGCGTATCTTGCGCAATTGTGCGTTCTTATGAAGCTGACGAAAGAAGAAATTGTGTTTCTCTCCAATCTGGCACGAGTGGTGCTGATGCAGGATATTCAGCAGTATCAATGCGATATAAAAAATACGTATGAGATTTTTGATTGCTATTTACATATGTTGGAAAATCAAATTGAAATAAAAAAGTATACTTGTGATGTGTATGGATATGAGAATACGCTCGAATTCGTTAGAATAAATAAAAAAACACATGAGTTTATATACAAAATATCAACTCGTGAGATAAAGAATAAATACCCCCAAAATCATTTTTTAATTAAATACAGGAAAACTTGTTCTATAAGCAATAAAGGTAGTTCTGCAGCCGCACCTAAACAAACCATAGCTAGAAAAGTTTGTAACACAGTTAGTAAAATTGTACTTGTTGTAACGACTAACACACTATTGGCTTATAATCAGGCTTTAAAAGAATATTATAAAAAATAAAGGAGAAATATCATGAAAGAACTCTACACCACCTATATCCAAAAATTCCAAGCCGCAAAAACGCTTGCGGAAAAGTATGCACTTTCCACAGAAAAGTTGGAGTATGCCATTGCGGAGATCCCTGATTTCAAAGTGACCGTGCCCTTTATCGGCGGCTTCAGCACCGGAAAAAGTTCCCTGCTCAATACGCTGATGGAACGGGAACTGCTTTCTACAGAAATCACACCGGAAACAGCTGTCCCCACAGAAGTCTCCTATGGGACAGACAGCGTGACATACTGCACCGAAAATGGTGAAACATACGGCAAACCTGAGGAACTGAACACCAAAACATTGTCTGCTGAACATGTGCATCTGGTAAAGCTGACGCTGGAAAATGCATTTCTGAAACAAATCCCAACCTTGAAACTAGTGGATATGCCCGGCTTTGATTCCGGATGTGAGGTACACAATCGTGCCATTGACGACTATTTACCCAACAGTCTGGCGTACCTTATCACTGTCAGTGCCGATGAGGGAACTATCCGGGAAAGCGTTCTTCGCTTTTTAGATGAATTGAAATTGAACGAGAAGCCTGTTTTCATGGTCATTACCAAGTCAGACAAGATCATGCCGGACGAGCTGGAGGAAACAGTGTCTCATATTCGGCAAACTATGGAGCAAAAAATGGGGCTGCAAAATGTAAAAATTGCGATCACAAGTTCTGCTATGGAGGAGGCGGAAGAACTCAAGGAATTGTTGCTGGAACTACAAAGCCAGAGTGACCAGATTTTTCAGCGGTTCTATTCTCAGAGACTTTGTGTGCAGTTGGATAACATCCGCATCTATCTGAAACAGCAGCTTTCCTTGCGCAGCAGCGATGCAGAACAATTGCAAGCAGATAAGGAACTGCTGGAAGAACAGATCAAATCGCTGCAAAACAGTGTAGAAGAGGAAAAAAGCCGCTTTGCGGAACAGGCAAACCGCTGTATTTCTGCCGTTCAGAACAGAGTGGGAGATGATTTGCGCAAAAGTGCATCTGTGCTGGAAAACTTGTTGATACAGGGCGGCAGTATTCAGGATAAGGTCAATTACACGGTAAGAAATGCCATTACTTCTGAGATACACAATCAGCTGGAACCAAAGATCCGGCGGTATCTGAACAATATTTCCGATCTGATGCAGGCAGGAAATTTCCAGACCGATACCAGTGCGCCGCTATTGCAGCCGGGTATGATTGAGGATAATGAGAGAATGCGCAGTTCTCTGCAAAATATTGTGACACCAGTTTCCAGTGGAATTGCTGTAATTGTGGGAAGTATTTTGGGACCGATTGGCGCAGCTGTAGGATTTATTGTGGGTACATTTATTGGAAATGCCATCAACAAACACGCCCGTAAAAAAGAAGCGGCACAGAAACGGGAAGCAGCTGCCCAGCGTGTACGTGAGATCATTCAAGAAGTAACAGCTTCGGTCAGACCGCAGATCGAGTCCTCAATTTTGGAGATGACAGACAAGGTGAATGCTGAAATTGATGTTGCTATCGCAGAAAAAGTCGAGCTACATCGCAAGGCACTTGCAGATCTGGAAGAAAAGCTGCATCAGACAGAGCAGGAGCGTCAGGCTATGGAACAGGAGCTTACTGCTGATTTGCAGCAAGTGGAAATGATGTTGAAACAGGAAGGAGTACAGTGTAATGTATGAGGAAACCATAAAACAGCAGTTTCAATTGTTGAAACAGATCATTCAGTATGAAGAAACTGCAGATCTACAGGTAGACCTGTCTGAAATCGAAACGTTGATCTTCACAGAACTGCCGGAAACACTGGAGAAGAACGCACCGCCCAATTTCCCGGAACTGTACTTCGACTTCAAGCAGGAATACGAGCGGTTTAAGGAATTCATTCTGTACGAAAAGTTGATTGGTAAGAACGTTGTGGCGCTGGGCGGTGGATTTTCCAGCGGAAAGTCCTCTTTTCTGAATTCCCTGTTGGATCAGGAGATCCTGCCTTCGGATATTCGCCCGTCTACCTCTGTTCCGGCGTATCTTGTACACGGAAGCGATGTCGAAGTTCATGGTATCAATACATTCCAGTCCCGTGTACAGATGCAGCTGGAGGATGTCATGCTGCTATCCCATGGCTTCGGAAAGGATGACACGGACGGCACAGAAGTTACTCTGGGACACCTGTTGTCCAGTCTGTTTATTTCCACACCCATGCAGCCGTTCGCACATATTGCTCTGCTGGATACGCCGGGGTATTCCAAGGCAGATACGGCAGGCTATTCCGCCAAAACAGATGAAAAGATCGCACGTACTCAGCTCAATTCCAGCAACTTCATTCTGTGGTTTGTCCAAGCAGAAGCAGGAACGATCACCGAATCGGACATTGCATTCATCAAGACCCTGAAGCCGGAGATCCCGAAGCTGATCATTGTCAACAAGGCGGACAAGGTGTTCCCGGATGAACTGGACGAGATCATAGAAAAAATCCGGGATGTGCTGAATCTCAAAGGGATCCGCTATTTGGATGTGCTGGCATATTCCAGCGAGGAACCGGACGATTATGACAAGGATAAAATCCTGGCATATCTGCACCAGTGGGACGACAGTGTGACAGAAAGTCGGTTTGCGTATAACTTCAAGGTGCTGTTTACCAAGTGTAAGGAGTATTACGA
Source organism: uncultured Ruminococcus sp. (assembly GCF_937915125.1). Lineage (GTDB taxonomy): Bacteria > Bacillota > Clostridia > Oscillospirales > Ruminococcaceae > Ruminococcus_C. The sequence goes on from NZ_CALDMP010000028.1 coordinate 9,362, forward strand.
CGAACTGCTGGACGAGGAGAAAAAACAGCACAGTCGCTTGTCGCATATTCTGGCAGATGTGTCCCTGGAAAATGATGATGCACGGGATTATTTGAATTCCATGGACAATGCAGCAAAGCGGCAGATCAGCGATCTGAAGGAGTTGAAGGAACAGCTGCACCAGTTACAGGATCAGTTCTTTACGGAAATCAAGCGCATTGGTGATGCGGTTTCCATTGAGATGCCGGAGCCATCAGAGATCGACCTGCTGTCTGACCGTATTACAGACCCTAAGGCGGTGCTGGACACTTATTGTGCCAAGCATGGTATGGATACGCCAAAACACAAGAATTTGTGCAGCGACTTCGCTATGCTGTTGACCGAACGCTTTACAGATCTTCAGCCGGTGTTCAATTCCATTTCCGGCACAATGGCGTATCAATCGGAGCTGGCGGAAATGCTGGAGGATATGACAAAGATAGACCGAAACAAGGTGCATCTGCACGATTGTATGGAACTTCATGCAGATATGATTTATGCAACATTAGGAGGAAATTGAAATGGCAAATGCAATTGATACAAAGGTGAAACAGATCCGGACTTTTTTCAAAAGGAATCAGCCGAAAAGCCATCCCATCCTGGAGCATCCTATTTCCAAGTGTGAGGAATATGTGCGGGGGCTGTACTTCGATATGCTCTGTGTCATGGCGCAGTATGAAAATGAGGACGTGGAGAACCAGAATCGCTTTATTCAGCGTATTATGGCGGGCTGTGAGGAATCCATGCCCATAACGGAGCACATAAAGCGTGCTATGGAGATCAGTGCAGATAAGGTGGAAGAGTTCCTCAAGCAGTGCAAGGAAAATGACCTGAGCGAGATTTTCTTTGTGGACAGTCTGCTTATTGCCTGTGCAAACGGAGCACCCAATAAGAAACAAGTGGAGTTTTTGGCGGAGATCGGCGATGTGCTGGGATTTGACAAGGGAAAGATGCAGTATCTGACGGAACTGGCGGTTTCCATTCTGGAGCAGGATTCGGAGAAGTATGAAACGGCAAATGCTGGGTATGAGGAAGAGAACAAGGGCAAGCTGTTGGAGCAGATGGTCTGCTATACAAAGCAATTTGTCTGTGGGCTATTGATTGATATACCGACGTACCGATATTACTACGCCAAGAAGCAGTCTGACACGTCATTATTTGATGTGGGAACAACATTCAAAAATCTGGACAGCATAGTGATTGAAAATCAATTTATGAATCAACTGATTGTCTTTCAATCTATAAAATCAGTTGTACTGCGGAATTGTACGATTCGAAGCACCACATTATATTTTGTTGCAATTGATAATATTATTATCGACAATTGTACATTTGAGTGGAATGGAAAACACGATTTTGTTTATGAGGATGGTAAAAGCGACTATTACTATGCAGATAGAGCAATAGATTTTGAACTCTCTAACTCCAATATTCTGGTAAAAAACAGTAAATTCAGAGGTTTTTCTGTTTATTCTGCTCATGATTGTTATTATGATGGTAAGGCAACAGGTGCTGTTTTTTGCGACACTTCCAATAATAAAGGTAATTCTATTTTGATTGAAAATTGTGATTTTAGTGATATACATACATCAGCAGGTTATTATAGAGATTATGGGAGTTACAGCATACTTTATTATAGATCTTCTGATTGCTATAAGGTTAGAGTGATAAATTCACATTTTTCTAATTGTCATTCAGATGGTACAGGAACGCAATATCATTTATTTTATCATGTAAACGAAGAGAAAGGTAATACTATAATAAATAGTCATAACATATAATGAGGTGTAACAATGTTAATTTTTGAAAAAACCGCCGCAGAACAGGCGAAAATCAACGCATTTCTCACCCGTGCCGACCAGACCTTGTCGCAGCTTGCACCCTATGCAGACTACCTGACGCTCACCGACCTGCGCCGGGTGCGTGACAGCTTTGTCGCCAAAACAGACGACTTTTACCGCAGCGACCGGAAGCTGAACATCGGCGTCATTGGTCAGGTGAAAGCCGGAAAGTCAACCTTTCTCAACACCCTGCTGTTTGACGGTGCCGATGTGCTCCCCAGTGCCAGAACGCCGAAAACAGCGACCCTGACCAAAATCGAATACGCCGAAACCAACAGCATCTGCGTGGAATATTACAATCCGGAGGAATGGTCACTTCTGGAGGAATATTCCCGCTGTGACATCTCCGACAATGAACATGATGTGGCAAGAGAGATCATGAACATGGTTTCCAAAAACGGCATTGACCCCCGGGAATACCTGGAAAGAGGAACGGATGCGGTGCAGTTTGAATCCGTGGATGCCCTCATGGGACAGCTCAACGAATACGTTGGTGAAAACGGCAGACTGACACCCATGGTCAAAAATGTCACCATCCGCATGAACCGCCCAGAGCTTGCGGAAATCAGCGTGGTGGATACGCCAGGTCTGAACGATGCCATTGCATCCCGCACGGACAAAACAAGAGAATTCATTGAGAAATGTGACGTGGTCTTTTTCCTGAGCCGTGCCTCTCAGTTTATCGATGGCAATGATATGAAGCTGATCACCTCTCAGTTGCCCCAGAAAGGCGTGGAGCATCTGGTGCTGGTTTGCAGTCGATTTGATGATGGTCTGCTGGATGAGCTGCGCAAGGTGGGTTCACTTCGAGGCACTATGGACAAGGTCAAAGCTGCACTTTGCACACAGTCAGCGGAAATTGTCAAGCGTGCAAAGGCAGACGGCGGTGCTGCGGCGAGAGTACTGGAGCAGTGCCACGATCCTATCTTTATTTCCTCTATGTTGTATAATATGGCGCAGAAGCCCATAGACTCCTTTTCCAGGAATGAAGCATTTGTCTATAAAAAACTGAACAAATTCGGTGATCTCACACCGGAATTGATGCTGGAGATCGGCAACATGGACTGCGTCAAGACATTATTCCAGAAAATTGTCTCCGATAAGGATGCGACCTTACAGCAAAAGGCAATACAGTTTTTGCCCAGAGTACATGACGAGTGGAATGCTGCAGTGCGTATGATGTCAGAAGAAGCAAAGCGGAAATTGCAGGTGCTGGAAGCTGGTGATAGGGAAAAACTGGGGAAACAGAAAAAAGCGATGGAATCCCAGATTTCTGGCATCAAGGCATCATTGGAGACGGTTCTGGGAGATTTAATGATCGCACTGGAACAGACAAAGGCAGACAACCTGCGCAAGCTGCGGGAAAATTGCCGGGAATGCTCTCGTCTGGAGGAAAAGACCGGAACGGAGTGGCATACCAGCTCTCATATGGTTGGGCAAAAGAGTTTTCTCTGGTTTAAGTGGGGTGGACATCGTGAAACTACAAGTTACTCCACAACTTATACTTATCTTGCAACCTCGGATGCACTGGAGAATGTCCGCACATTTGGATATGATGCTTGTTCTGATATCGAAGCCGCATTTCAGCGTGCAGTAGATGTTAAGGCAACCAAACGGCGGCTACTCCAGACGATTCTGGACAATTTTGACAGCGGAGACGAAAATTTCGACATCAACCATTTCCGGCATATTACCGAAGCAACATTGAATCGTCTGGAATTTCCGGTGCTGAAAATTGATATTGACCCATTTCTCAATGCCATTTCCTCAAAGTTTTCCGGCGAAGTCCGGGATTCCAGCAGTCGTTCCAATTTACAGAGCCTGCTTGCGGAAACCATGGATCAGCTGTTTGAGGCAGTGACTAGTCAGTTTACTGCTTCTGTTACAAATTTCAGGGCATCTATTGATAAGATGCAAGGTACATTCCAAGAAGAACTGCTTCGGAATATTCAGGAAGAATTTGATCTCCTGCAAAAGCAGTTTGAAAACAAAGAACAGGAAATTACAAAGTACCACGAGGCAATTCAGAAATTATCTGATTCTCAGATTTCCTGATTCACAGAAAGGAGAAACTTAAAATGATGGCATCCATCAAATTAGACGGCAACAAAGTCCAGCGCTGCGCCTTCTGTAAACACTGGTATGATGTGACAAACGAACATATCAAGCCCCAGGATACGAAGCATAGTTATTGGAAATTCGACCCGCATGCGCACTGTATGTGCCTGAAACGAAATCTGAACATGGCAGGCGGGATGCGGTGTGACAAGTTTGAATGTAAGATAGAATCCTAAGACGGTTTTCAACAATACATATCATAGTTGGTTCAAATTTTTGTTATCTCCTCTCTTGACAAACTACGGAATTTAAAGTATAATAATCATGATTCAGTAAATATGAGCTGGAGGACTTGGAATGTTTCTTGGAAGAAAGTCAGAATTGAAACTGCTGGAAGATCTTTATGCAAGGGAGAGTTTTCAGTTTCTGGTGATGTATGGTCGTCGAAGAGTAGGGAAAACATCGCTGCTGCGTGAGTTTTCCAAAAAGCACAAAACGATCCTGTTTTCTGCGCAGGAGAAAAATGATGCACTGAATCTGGAGGACTTTTCAAGAACTGTGCAAACTCACTTGGAAGGCAGCTTTTTCGGTACCTTTTCCAGTTGGGAAACTGCGTTTCAATATATCGGAGAAAAAGCGTCACAAGAGAAAACTGTTTTGATCATAGACGAATTTCCATTTGTCGCAAGTGAAAATCCTTCTGTGAAAAGCATTTTACAGCATACCATTGATCACAGCTGGAACGAGAAAAAAATGTTTCTGATTCTATGCGGCTCCAGCGTCAGCTTCATGGAAAATGAAGTGATGGGCTATAAAAGTCCTTTATATGGACGTTCCACCAGTCAGTTGGAAGTACAGGCTTTTGACTATTTGGATAGTTCGCTGTTCTTTCCTAATTATTCCAATGTGGATAAGCTGCTTGCCTATGGCATCCTTGGAGGGATTCCCTGTTATCTAAATACGTTTCATGATACGCTTTCTATTGAACAGAATATCGCGGAGCAGATTCTTCGGACAGGGGCATTCTTGAAAGACGAACCGCAGCTCCTGCTGAAAATGGAATTGCGGGAACCTGCTGTATATAACAGCATATTTGAAGTCATCGCAGAGGGTGCCAGCAGACTCAATGACATTTCTTTGAAAACCCATGAAGAGAGCCAGAAATGTGCGAAATATATCAGCACGCTTCAAACGATTAAGTTGATCGAAAGAATTACGCCCTGTGGAGATGACGCATCATCCAAAAAAAGCTTGTACAAAATTGCTGATAACTTCTTTCTGTTCTGGTATCGATTTGTCTTTGCAAACCGCAGTTATTATGAAATGCTCGGTGATGAAGAAGCGGCAGCAGAGATCATGGAAAATCTACCTTCATATATGGGAGGCATCTTTGAGACAATTTGCTGTCAATATCTGATTCGACTGGCGAAACAGCGAAAACTGCCATTTGTTCCACATGACATTGGGAGATGGTGGGGTGCAAATCCCAAAACGAAAAAACAGGATGATATTGATATCCTCGCTCTGAATCGAAATCGGGAGTCAGCAATTTTCTGTGAGTGTAAATTCAAAAATGCAGCTTTTGATATGAAGGAATATGATGATTTTATGTGTGCCTCTGAATTTTTCAAACAGCCCAAGAATCGGTATTATTATCTGTTTAGCAAAGGCGGGTATACAACTGCTGTGCAGGAACGTGCAAAGCGTGAGAATGTGGTTCTTGTAGAGATTGATGATTTGTTTGAATTAGAAGCATGATGTTCTGCTATAGTTGAACCGCAAAAGGAATACGTAAATGTGGCAGGGGAGTTCTGATGATTGAAACGCAAAAATTCCAATATATTTTTTTCATGGTATACATCTACAGATACATCCACCGGAGTAAAAAACATATTGCAGTTTTTGTATATAGAACTTGAAAAAGACCGAATTTGCGTACAATTTGACACATTTTGATACTGGATGATATGAGCAATAGAATTCTCATAACCCGAAGGTCGTTGGTTCAAATCCAGCTCCCGCAACCATATTTGCACTCTAATTTTGATACAAAAATTAGAGTGCATTTTTATGCCCGAAAGTCCGTAATTGCGGAATAAAGAAACGATAGCTTGACAGCCACCAAATTCAGACAGAAAAATTTGTGCAATTTTTTCAATTCCGAAACGATAGGGTAAAGCTATCGTTTTTTTATTGTCGTTTGGGTGCACTAACTGGAAAAAGATCTATTCGTGATACCCAGATCATGATGTTATAAGGCGGTTGACTAACATCATCTAAAATGTTATAATGAAGTAAACTAAATCGGTAATGTCAGGAAGTGCAGCATATGCCAAAATCAGAAAACCAGAAACAAAAGATTCTGTATATTATGAAATTTTTCTATGAAGAAACTGATGAGGAACATACACTCACGGTCAACGAGATCATTGCAAAGCTTGAACGCAACGGAATTTCAGCTGCAAGGCGTTCGATTTATGATGATATCCGGACACTTCAGGCTTTTGGAGTGGACATTGTGATGCGAAAAAGCAAAACCTGTGAGTATTTCTTAGGATCCAGAATTTTTGAAATGGCCGAATTGAAAATTATGATTGATAGTGTACAATCTTCACGATTTATTACCAAAAAGAAAAGCGAATCACTGATCAAAAAGCTGAAAAGTCTTGCAAGCAAACCGCAGGCGAGAGAGTTTTCAGGTCAGATTTACATCTATGATCGAATCAAGAGTATGAATGAGAGTATCTTTTATAATGTGGATACACTTCATAATGCCATTGCTTCAACCAGAAAAATCACATTTCGATATTATGATTACAATATCAAAAGAGAAAAGGTATATCGTAAAAATGGCGAGAATTATCGCACCAATCCGATGGCACTGACCTTTGATAACGAAAATTATTATCTCATTGCCTACAACGAAAAGTATGAAGACTTCGTCCATTATAAAGTGGACAGAATGACTGATATTGCAGTTAGCGAAGAACGTTGTAGTATGCCGAGGGAGCCTTTTAATGCGGCAAATTATGTAAAGCCGATTTTCTCCATGTTCGATGGTGAAACCGAACATATTACAGCTGTATTTGATGTATCATATCTGAATGTAGTCATAGACCGTTTTGGAGAAAATGTGCGTCTGTCAGCACTGGAAGATGGCTGCTTCCGTGCAGATTTCCAGGCGGCAGTAAGTCCGACTTTTCTTTCATGGATTATCGGATTCGGCGAAGGAGCTTTCATAGTTTCACCGCTGTGGGTGGCAGATGAGGTACAACGTCTTGCTTTGGAAGTGGTGGAAATGTATACAGATACTGAAAAGTAATCATAGTACTGTTTATAGTACATCTGACATGATATACTTATATCAGAACTTGAGGAAATGATAGTACACAGGTGAAATTTTAAATGTCAGGAGTATTAAAAATGAACAAGAACCAGGCAGCACAGAAAGAAAATAAGTTCGGTAAAATCATCAAAAATGAATTTAAAAGGATAAAAATTCAAAAGACCGTTCCCTTTGAGGGCAGAACATTGTATCTAAGCGAGATTGACATAGATGGTGCCTTTCATCTTGACTGCATTAAAGGGGACAAACTAATCAGAGCAACAATTCATATGCCTGAAGCAGGTTATCAATTTGAAATTTCATTTTCTTCTGAGGAAGTCTCTGAAGAAGCAATGGTTGAAATTGAAAACAGGCTCAGAAATTGCAAATCTCTCTATAACAAGGATTATAAAACCTTTATGGCTGATTTAGTTACAATATTTAAGAGCGTCAACCTATAATCATTAACAGCTTGAGCTGTGTAAGAAATTCTGAGGTGAAACAACATGCCAATTATGGTAGAAAACATCAATGCACAAACAATCACGCCTGCCAATGGCAGGAATCCAAGACAACTCTACGAGCATCAGGAAGAAGCAGTAAAGAAACTGGATGCAATGGATAAAAAGGGAGAGTTTCGTACCCTGCTTGTACTCCCAACAGGCGGCGGAAAGACTTTAACAGCAGCACATTGGCTGCTCCGGAACGCTGTGGATAAGGGCAAGAAAATCCTTTGGATAGCACACCGCCATTTGCTTCTGGAGCAAGCGGCAGAGGCTTTTGCACGCAATGCATATACGGACAATATGGTAAACCGCACCGTGTTCAGCTACCGCATTGTTTCTGGTATGCACGACAAGCTCATACATATCAAGGAGACTGATAATATCATTTTTGCAGGCAAGGATAGCCTTATCCGCAGCATGGACAAGCTGGATAAATGGCTGAACGGCGAAGAAATCTATCTGGTGGTCGACGAAGCGCATCATGCAGTTGCAAAGTCATACAAGAAAATCATTCAGTATGTTGCAGATCACACAAAGTCCATGAAGCTTCTGGGACTTACGGCAACGCCATTCCGTACCTCTGAGGACGAGCAGGGCGCACTCAAGCAGATCTTCACAGATGATATTGTGTATAAAACAGATTTAGATGCTCTTATCAAAAAAGGTATTCTTGCAACTCCTTATTTCAACCCCTGTGAAACCAAAATACAGTTTACAGAACATCTGGGAATAAATGCTCTGAAAAGCATTGAGAATCTGGATATGCTCCCTGAAGACATTGCAAATGATATCGCAGACAATAAGGAGCGTAACAGGCTTATTGTGGACGAGTATATGAACAATTATGAGAAATACGGTCCCACTATTGTATTTGCATTGAATAAGGCTCATGCCATTGCTCTTAATAAACTTTTCAATGAAAAGGGGAAGAAATATGGCATCAGGTCAGAATATATTATTTCTTCCGTAAGAGATATGATAACCGGTATCACCATTTCCAATGAAGAGAATGAACAGAAGATCGAACAGTACCGCAAAGGAGAGATACAGGTTCTCATCAATGTTAATATTCTCACAGAGGGCACAGATTTGCCGAAAACACACACGGTATTTCTGACACGTCCCACGGTTTCCACTACGCTCATGACCCAGATGGTTGGCAGAGCTTTGCGCGGACTCAAAGCAGGCGGTACCAAAGAAGCCTACATTGTAAGCTTTGTGGACGACTGGAACGACAAGATTGCTTGGGTAAATCCGAAAACTCTGACAGATGCGGAATATCATGAAAAGGAAACCACTGCTGAAAAGCGTAAGCATAATATCCGTCTGATTGCTATTTCCAAACTGGAAGAATTTGCACTGATGGCAGATTCTGCTGTAGATACTTCTTCACTGGACAAGATTGCTGCTATTGAGCGGATTCCGCTGGGAATGTATGTGCTTTCTACATTTGAATGTAATCATCAGATTCTGGTATACAATAGTACTGAAACTGCTTACAAGAGCCTGATTCGTGATCTGCCGAACCTGATGGAACATTATGGAATCGAGGGCGAAACGATTCCAGAAGGTACGCTTGAAGATATGACAGAGCATTGTTTTCAGTGCTATTTTGATGAAAACATGATTCCTTCCTGCAACCGGAACGATATTGAGCATCTGCTGAAATTCTATGCACAAAAGGCAGTGGAACCACTCTTTGTTACTATTGATGAAATGGACAGAAAGAAGCTGGATGTATCTGAAATTGCCAGAAAAATTTACGATGAAGATATGCGCCGCAGTGAAAAGAATGCTTATATTCAGGAGCTTTGGGAGGAAGAAGGAAGCCTGATTCTCGTGTATTATTCCAACCAGTATTTCTTCAAAAAGCTTATTGATTTGGAGCTTGACAAGCTGGATGGCGATGTGGAGATTGCAGTGACTGAGCCGCAGACGGAAGCAGAACTGCGAAATCTGGAGCAGTTACCGTTGCAGAAAATCATTGCATTATATCCGAAAATTGGACTTGTACTCAGGGAGAATACCTATGCTGCTGCGCGAAATGCAGACGGAAATTATGTCTGTGCAGGATGCGGAGAAGTATTTCCCACACGTACCTATTTACAAGTAGATCATATCATACCTATGGCAAAAGGCGGCCTGACAGTTCAGGATAATTTGCAGGTGCTGTGCAGGACATGCAATATGCGAAAGAGCGATAAGTGATGGTATGGACAAAGTATAAGCTGATGCCGCAGGACATTGCGGTATACCTGTTTCTCGAAAACGCCTCCCACAAAAGAGAAAATGAGATCTTATCAGATTTGTTTGAAAATCACAATCAGATGATAGTCTGGGATTATCGGCCTGATTATTTTCTGCTCAAGCGGAGCGTGATGGATCTGGTGAATCTTTATGAGCTGGATGACAGAGAATACCATGAAGCTGAAATGATCCTTTTGGAGATATCACAAAAAGGGGCTGATTCAGAAATAGAAACAGATTGTTTTGGCGCATATTTCAAGCTTATCTGGATGCAGCTGACGTATTCTGGAATCTCCTACCGTAAAATCAAACTTAGAAATCTGCTGCGGGATTTTAATTATAAAAGAAGAACTGCGACACTGATGAATCGTATGAACCTGGCTTTAAATGCCTTAGGTCTGAAAACGTACCTTAGAGGTTATGAGAAATGTGATATCAGGGACGCCGGTCTTGATGATATGATTATGATAAGACTTGAAACAAAAAAGTAATATGAGCTCACAATGTCGTTCTAAAACAAATGTGATCATCTCATCTCTTCAAAAAATCAGCCCCACCAGGCAACCAGACAACTCCAGTCTGGCAGCCCAGTGGGGCGAATTTTATACTGTAATTTCCACATCATTATGAAATCTAAAAACCAACTTTCCATCTTCCAGAACTGTCACACTCTGAATCAGAATTTTCCACGCGCTTTCGTTGAAAAATGAAATATCCAGCTTACCACTGGCAACTTCACTGATCATATCCTTTAGGAATTCTCTTCGGGAAAGTCGCTTCTCTTTCTGCTTCTGGAGATGCAGCATTTGTTTTTTCATTTTGTTTCTTTCTGCATCAAGAATGTTGTATTTCTCCGTATACTCGTCAAGTTTTATGGGATTTCTCATATTTTCCGTTATCAGCGCACGGATTTTCTGTTCATTCTGAAAAAGCTGCTCCTGAATCTCCGACATTTCCGAATCAATGGCGGAGCAGTCGGAAAGCAGCTCTATGACCTGCTGACAAGATGCGATAAATACATCCTTGTGCTCCATGACCTTTTCGCAGGCAGTCAGGAATCTTTTCTTGATGTCATCCTCATATAAATGGGGCGTGGTGCATTTTTCGCTGTTCTGAAATTTATGATTGCACCGCCAGATGGTTCTCTGGTATTTACTGCCCGAATGCCACACCTTTGCTCCATAAAATCCGCCGCAGCAGGAGCATATAATTTTAGAGGAAAATAGACTGCTGCCACTGTATTCTCTCCCTGCCGATTTTCTCCGGATCATTTCTGCCTGTACCAGTTCAAATTCCTCTGGCGGAATAATGGCAGGATGACTGTCCTCCACAAAATACTGGGGGACTTCACCCTCATTGACCTTACGCTTTTTCGTGAGAAAGTCTACTGTAAATTTCTTTTGCAGCAGTGCAGAACCTTTGTATTTCTCATTGGTCAGAATGCTCTGAACGGTACTGGCATACCATTTCTGTTTTCCGCTGGGAGAGGGAATGCCTTGTTCCATGAGTTGTTTTGCAATTTTTCCAGTTGTCATACCCTGCATAAACCATCGGTAAATGTTACGGACAATTTTTGCTTCTTCCGGTACAATTTCCGGTAAACCATCTTCTCCTTTTCTGTATCCCAGAAAACTGGCATAGGGGAGTGATACTTTGCCGTCAGCCATGCGTTTTCGCTGTCCCCATGTGACGTTCTCAGAAATAGAGCGGGATTCCTCCTGTGCCAGACTGGACATGATCGTAATGAGAAGTTCACCTTTGCTGTCCAGTGTATAAATGTTCTCTTTTTCAAAATATACCTCTACATTTTTCTCTTTCAGCTTTCGGACAGTGGTCAGAGAATCTACAGTATTTCTTGCGAAACGGGAAACAGACTTTGTTACGATCAGATCAATTCTTCCGTCCAGTGCATCTGCAACCATACGATTGAATCCGTCACGATGCTTGGTATTGGTTGCTGAAATGCCCTCATCGGTATATACGGAAACAAACTCCCAGTCGCTGCGCCCCTGTATGTATTTTGTGTAATAATCTACCTGTGCCTCATAGGAAGTCTGCTGTTCTTCGGAGTCTGTAGAAACTCTCGCATAGGCGGCAACCCGGCGTCTGTGTGTGGCCATTTCCGGCAGATGCGTCTCAGGATTGAACCTTGCTGGAATTTTGGTTACGGTCGGCATTTTCTTGCATCCTCCTTTGCTTTTTTTCGCATTTCCTCTGTCCAGCTTTCGGAGCGGGAACGATCTTTCCATTGTGCTGAAATTGTATGTCCGTCACGGAAAACGAAAATCAGCTCATTCGGCTTTGGAACAAGGATTTGATCAATTTGCTGCTCCAATATATCGGCATCAAATTCTTGTATTCCAAGTATCTCACAACAAAGGTCAATTAACGTATTTTCGGGGATTTGCTTTGCTGTAGGACAGTATTTCTTACCTTTTGTGTTGTAAGTAGCACAGATCCAGACGATACCGGTGGGCGTTTTCTTTCTGCGGTAGCTTTTTCCGCAGCAACTGCACTGAATCTTGCTTGTAAAAGGATATGACGCAACAGTGGATTGCGGAGCAGTGAACTGCTCACTCTGCTTCTTCATACGTTCCTGAACTGCGTCAAAAATGTGTTGTTCAATGATTGCAGGATGGCTGCCTTCTACGAAATACTGCGGCAGCTGACCGTCATTTGTGATTTTCCGCTTGGTAATGTGGTTCTCCCGGAATGACTTTTGCAGCAGCATATTTCCGGCATACTTTTCATTTTTCAGGGTTCGCCGAATGTCCTCAGTTGTCCACTCACAGCCGTTGACTGTTTTTATGCCGATTTCATTCAGCTTGTTGGCAATCGCTTGTTTTCCCATGCCGGAGAGATAGTCTGAAAAAATCATCTGAACAGTTTCCGCTTCCTTTGGTACAATTTCCAGACTGCCGCTTTTTGTTCTGCGATACCCCATCATCCGGATGCTGCAAATTTTCCCTTGATCAAAATCTCTGCGGATTCGCCATTTCTGATTCTCGCTGGCAGAGTAACTTTCTTCTTGGGCATAACTTGCCAAAATGGAGAGCATCAGCTCACCGTCTGCACTCATTGAGTGGATATGCTGCTCTTCAAAATATACATCTACGCCAATGTCTTTCAGTTCTCGGACGGTTTCCAGAAGTGTGACCGTGTTTCTAGCAAAACGGCTAATGGATTTTGTGATGATGAGATCAATATTTCCGGCTCTGCATTCCGCAAGCATCTTCTGAAAATTCTCACGGTTGTCCTTTGTTCCGGTCAAAGCTTCATCCATAAAAACGCTGATTTTGATACAATGCAACGATTGCAGTTTAGGGGGTGCAAAAATCTGCACCCCCTACTTTTTAACGATTGCGATTTTGCACCCCCTACCTTTTAACGATGCACCCCCCTAAGTCGGATTTGCACCCCCTATTATTTAACGAATGAGTGCATAGAAAAAAGCACCCAAGGCTTCAAAAACCCTGAGTGCAAAATCGGCTTATTTGCTTATTCCACTGTAATCTCTGTTCCATCACGGAAGGTCACTGTAATCTCATCCTTGCTTTTCACCGTAAGGAAATCCACCAAGGCACACCACAGTCCTTTATCAAATTCTGTCTGAAACTGTGCGGTTTCCTTGACCGCAATGATGAAGTCCTGCAGCTGTTGATGCCGAGCCTTCTTATCTGCAATTTCAGATTCCAGCTTATCGTAGGTGTATTTCTCAGCTTCATACTGTGAAATCAAACTGTCGTAGCGTTTATTATAGGCGGTCTGGTCGAGTGCCACACGGGCATTCTCTGCCACAATGTTCTCCGTCTGTTCCACCAGAGCATTCATCTTTACGGCACTCTCATCAAGCCGCTTTTCCAGTTCAGCAGTGTCCGAGAGCAAATGCAGAATGGTTTCCGCATTTTCCATCAGAGCCTCACGCTCTGAAAGATATTGATTGACTGCCTTGATAAATACCTCTTTGATTTCATCTTCGGTCAGATGCGGTGTTTTACACTTGCAGCCATTCTTAAATTTATGATTGCACTGATAGATCACCCGACGGTACTTGTCGTTGGAATGCCATACCTTAGAGCCGAACCAGCCACTACAGTCTCCACACTTGATTTTCGATGCAAAAATACCTGTACCACTGTACCGCCCTTCTGAATTGGTGCGGCGTTCCATTTCTGCCTGCACCTGCTCAAAAATACGAGGGTCAATGATGGCTTCGTGGTTTTTCTCCACATAGTATTGAGGTACTTCGCCGTTATTCTTCTTTTTCTCTTTGGTAAGGAAGTCTGCGGTGTAGACCTTCTGTAAAAGTGCATCGCCCTTGTACTTCTCGTTTGTCAGAATGCTCCTTACCGTAGAACTGCTCCAGTTCTTCTTGCCGCCGGGTGTCGGAATGCCAAGACCCGTCAGCTTTTTCGCTACCTTGCCGCAGGAGTAGCCGTCCAGAAACAGTTTATAAATCAGCTGCACTGTCTTTGCCTGTTCCTCATTGACCACAAGATTCCCATCGGGGCCACGGTCATAACCAAGGAACCTGCCAAACGGTACAGTTACCTTGCCATCTGCAAAACGCTTACGCTGTCCCCATGTGGTATTCTCTGAAATAGAACGGCTTTCTTCCTGTGCAAGAGAACTCATAATCGTGATGAGCAGTTCGCCCTTTGCATCAAATGTCCATATATTCTCTTTTTCAAAGTAGCATTCGCAGCCGTTTTCTTTCAATTTTCGTATCGTAGAAAGGCTGTCAACCGTATTTCTTGCAAATCGGCTGACCGATTTTGTGATGATAAGATCTATCTTTCCCGCCAATGCATCCTGCACCATCGAATTGAAACCGTCACGGTGTTTGGTGTTGGTCGCACTGATACCTTCATCTGAATATAAACCTGCGAACTCCCAATCATCACGCCCTTTGATATAATTTGTGTAATAATCCACCTGTGCCTCATAACTCGACTGCTGTTCCTCGTGGTCAGTGCTGACACGAGCATAGGCTGCCACCTTTCGCTTTTCTTTTGCGGTAAGTGGAGTGGCGGTGAATCGACTAATTGTAGCAGGGATTGTCCTCACATTTTTTGCCATGTTTTCTCACTTCCATCGTAAAAATAATATTTCAAACTACCGTCCTTCTGGACTATGATCGCTTTGACTTGCTTCGCAAACTCAGAGGCATCAAATTCTTCTGTACCCATAATGTAAGCGGATACGGTTCGCAGATTGCAGTCTGCCAAGTCCTGTGCGTTGCACTCTGTTCTGACTTTTGATTTGCCTGGGCAATACCAATAGTGGTACTTTCCGTAGCTGCAATACCTGCGAAGTACATTCCCACAGATGCCGCATCTGATTTTTCCGATAAACTCGTCTGTCGAGGTGCTTTGATGAACATTCACTCTAAGTTTTAATGTTTCAAAGTGCTTGACCATGCCGTCTTTCAGATAAAAATCGATACTGCCTGTTTTCTGGACTACCATCTTTTCTACGGTTGCGGTGAAAAACTCATCATCAAAGGACTTTTTCTGCATCACTTTACAGAAGATTTCTCTGATTTCCGTATCTGCATAGTTCACGCTGTCGCAGGTAATGCCATGCTGGTGCTTTGCTCTGCAGCTCCAATATAAATGTCCGCCGTCTTTCGTGGTACTTATGGCTCTGCCATACCGCTTGCCGCACATCCCACAGAAGATTTTCCCATCCAATAAGTTGTGCGGTATTTTTAGTACTTTTTCCTTTTTGACCTTCACAGGCTTTGGTGGCATTTTCCATGTTTTTGTTTCGCCGCCCTTGAACTGCATCTGAACATCTCCGCCATCCAGCACAGTGATGCTGTTGACTGCTTCATTGAACTTCTGCTCGTCAAATCCATCCGTTCCCATTAGCTCTGCACATATTTCTTGGAGCTTTGGCTCCGTAAAACTCTGACTTCCGCAGTTCATACCTTTTTCCTTCTTACTGCGGCACAGCCATCTTGCACATTGAGTTTCTTTTGCGGCTGCTACCCTTGCGTATGATCTGCCGCAGATACCGCACTTTATCTTTCTGGTAAATGGGTAGGTCGGATTTTGCATCGACTCTCTACGCCTATGCTCAGCAAGTACTAATTCATAGGTTTCCTTGTCGATAATGGCTTCATGAGCATCCTCGATAATATACTGTGGCAGAACACCATCATTGATGACCTTTTTCCCTAAAATGGGGTCTGGTATGTAGGATTTCTGTCTGCGGATAATTCCTGCATAAATATCGTTATGCAAAAGTTGCCTTACCGTAGATTTATTAAAGAGCTTGTCGTTGATTGTGCGGTATCCTGCATCATTCATATTTTTTGCAATATTTCGCAGTGTTGTGCCGTCAAGGTACATTCGAAACATCCATCGCACCATTTCGGCTTCTTCAGGAACTACCATGTAGCATTTCTGTTTCTCATCGTATTGGTAGCCACTTAGGTGCTTATTTGCCATACCAATCTCACCGGACTGAAAACGCTTGCGGATACCCCATTTACAGTTGTCTGAAATGGAACGGCTTTCTTCCTGTGCAAAGGATGCCAGGATGGAAAGCATCAGTTCTCCGTCACCGCTCATGGAATTGATATGCTCTTTTTCAAATCGCACTTCCACACCGAGACTTTTCAAATGCCGTACCGTTTCCAGAAGGTCAACCGTATTTCTTGCGAATCGGCTGATGGACTTTGTAAGGATAATGTCGATTTTCCCATCTTCGCAGTCCTGCAGCATTCGGCAGAACTCGTCACGCTTTGCAACCTTTGTGCCAGATATGCCATAATCTGCATATACCCCTGCGTACTGCCAGTCAGGATTCTTTTGAATCATACTGCTGTAATAGCTGACCTGTGCCGATGCGGAATGCAGTAAACGTTCGGTGTCTCTTGACACTCTGGCATAAGCTGCAACCTTTTTCTTAGGCTTTATAGCCGCCGCTTTGGGTTCAATTTTGCTTATCTTTCGCATAGAATCACTCCTTGTCAGCATCATATATTCCCGTACTTTTCGGCATTTATCAAGTCAATGTCGGCAAATAATGTACCCGAACTTGGAGCGTATTTTTCGGTAAAAATTGTATCAATTTGACGGTATTCATCCTCAGTGATAAGGCATTGCCGAAGCATAGAACGAGCCATCGCCATCGTTGCCTGATACAGTTTTTCTCTCTCCATTTCTTCCTTAGACATTGCCGCTACCTCCGAATCTGTCCTCGATGTAGCACTCGTGGCAGCAATACTTCCTATGCGCATTTCCATAAGCTGTGAAAGGCTTTTTACAGTAGGCGCAAACGAATTCGTAATTTGCTTTTTTATCCACACGGTCGAGATGCTCATTCCACCATTTCATCCGGCATTTGTCGGAGCAGAACTTTCTCTGCTTTCTGCCAGTGGATACTTGTATTGGTTCACCACAACAGGGACAAATCCCGTTCTGCACATCGATTTGATTTTCTTCCGGTTTGTTCCGCTTGTAAAAGCTCTTGATTGTATTCTCCGACAGCCCCATCAACTGACCGATTTTCTTATATCCAAAGCCGTCTCTTTTGTAGGCTAAGATTTGTTTTTTTTGCTCATTTGTCACAATCGCAGACCTCCAATCATCAAGGGTTGTTCCTTCGATTCATAGTTGAATCGTTAATTAGTTCTCCCTTTGACAGCTATGTATTGGAATCTGCGATTATTCCGTTTTGCGGCAAAAAAATAATGCCTACCAAGGAAACGACTCCTCGATGGGCATTATTGCTGTGTGATTATTCAGTTATCCTAGCAGTTCATTGACTCGCTTCTGTACTGCATTGTAATCATAACCTGCAGCAGTCAGTTTCTGTTTACGTTCCGCACCATTGCCCCATTTGCCTTGAATGACTTCACGAGCAATTTCGTCAATGGATTTCTTGGATGGATAAACGATATTTCCGTTCCAATCACAAACAGAATAGCCGTCTTTACAAGCTCTTTTCGCATTCTCCAAAGAGGCATATGCACCAATTTGACTTTTTGCATCAGCCCATGTTTTGCGGACACGATAAAGCTGTGTTGTTGCAGGTGCAGAAGAACCGGAGTTCATGTAGGATTGCACCTTTTTCTTAAACTCTGCCCAATGGGGCAGAATGTACAGAGGACACGTTTTGTACGGATTTTTCGCTGTATTGAGATAATCCACAGTACCAGACTTCCCATCACGGACATTCAGCCAGTGCGTGTGGGTGTAAAGGTGGTTGATGTCAAGATTATATTTCTTTAAAAGTGCAGCCGCAAGTCTTGCACAGTTATCCTCGGACTTCTTATCCTTGTCATTGTATGCAGAAGACATAATACACTCAATCGCAATGGTTCTGCGGTTGCCGTTTCCGCTACCATCAGCGGCGTGCCAGCCGCTAAGCGTTAAAGGGAGATTCTGCCACGCACATGTGTTGTCAACATAATAGTGAACTCTGACATCGTTCATATTGCCGTTGACCGTTGCTCTGGTGTACTGCTCCGCAGGAGTCGTCCCTGCAGCTGTTGTAATCCAATCGGTGTTGTGAACAGTAATACCAATAATTTTGCCCTCCATAGATACAGAGGGCATATCAATATGATTTGGATTGTGGTTTGTTAGCAAATACTCGTTGACGGTTACACCACCGAGGGTTGTTGTTTTATCAGGTTTTAAGATAGCCATATTATTCGTCCTCCTTGTCGCTTTTCTCTTCTATTCTGCCGACTTTTGTTTGCAGAACATCGATTGCTTTTTTGATTGCGGGCGGAAAAGGAACTCCCATAAGTGATGTATTTTCTACAATAGACAGCAGTTCATTCAGGCAAAAGCTAATGCAGACGGCATCACGAATGTAAGTTGTACCGAGCAGAATATCCATTCTCACTGCAACAGCAATAAGAAGCAAGGTGCAGACCTTTTTTGCAAGTCCAAACCAGCCTGCTTTTGAAGATAAACCTCCGCTGTCAGTGTGCTTTGATCTGCCCATGGCTGCAGTGACCACACCTGTAAATAAGTCCACCCCCATAAATACAATAAGAGTAACAAGAGCAGAATCCCAACCGCCAAGCAGTGTGGCGATGAAGCCACCAACAATGCCAGCAATCATACAGATCCATTCTTTCATAAACATCATCCCTTCATAAATTTGATTGTTTTAATCATCGGATGTGAGTTGTCCGATGTGCCTTTAAAGGCAAGATAATATTCTCCATCCTGTACATTTTCCAGTGACTGCATAACGGAAATATATGTATCGGAATAAAGCCATTTGAATGATAACTCCACTGCATTGCCTGCCTGTATTTCTTCATAGATATACTGAGCAAGTTCAGAGCCTGTTTTATCGATTTTTCTCACAAGATAGAATTCTGCATCCTGCGATGCTCCTACTGTATAGCTGAGAATCAAATGCATGGAAGAAGTCAGAACAACTGGTGTCAGACAAAGAACAAATACCGTTCCTGCCCAGCTGAAATCGGTCTGGTTGAAGTATAGCGCAAAGTCATTTTCAGCACAGCAGAAATGCGGATAGCTTTCCACAAAGCCCGCAAGAGAACGGTAACCGTCATTATAATAGGTGTATATATTTTCGCCGTAATCGGTCAGTGAATCTGCACTTGCTTCAAACAAAACAGTATAGCTAACGGATGCCCCGTTCTTGATGAGATTCTCCAGATAAACAGCATTTTCCTTGATTTTCTGCAACTGGTCTTTGGTGGCATAATTGGACAGGTCAACTTCCGGTGCATCCTTTCCCGGTTGTCCGTCTGCGCCATCTTTTCCGTCAGTACCTTTCAAAGAGGCAAGCCATTCTGTTTCTGTTCCAGTAAATCCATGCTCTACGGCAATTATGTATGCGGATTTGCCGTCAGAGCCATTAACTCCGTCTTGACCATCTTTACCGTCTGAACCTTCAAGTGAAACAAGCCATTCGGATTCTGTTCCAACAAACCCGTTTTCTACAGCAATTTCATAAGCAGATTTCCCATCAGAACCATTGACTCCGTTCTGACCGTCTGTACCATTCTGACCATCAATGCCGTCTTGCCCTGGTGCACCATCGACACCGTCTTTGCCGTTGATGCCGTCTTTACCATCAAGACCTTTCAGACTTTCCAGCCATTCAATTTCAGTACCGACAAATCCATTTTCCACTGCAATTTCATACGCTGATTTTCCGTCTTTTCCTTTATCGCTAATTTTCTGCAAAAGCTGTGTGTATAAATCCGGTGTTGGAGGTATCGGACTGTTGTCATCATCTCCTACAAACCCGGATTGACGAATATTCAGCGTGATAGGAACAGTCGTTGCACGAAGTCCCTCCGTATTCTCAGCATCATAACCGAACACCGACATTTTCACAGCACCTGCATGAAGTTCTGCTGGCAGCAAGCAAGACAAGCCATCCGTTCCAAGTACTCTGTTGTAAGTTTCATCGCACTGCGTAAACTGTACCACCTTATGGAACTTCTTCCAGTCACCGTCAAAGGTAAATTTTAACGTGACAAATGCAATCTGGTCGGATGCAATGATCTCACGCTCCAGAATTTCAATTTTCTGCTGTCTGACTAAAAATTTCAGCATCAATCATTCACCTCATTCCACGTATAATTTTCAGTATCGTATTCCAGATAGCCATCTGTACACTGAATTTTCTTCAGATAGTCATTGTAATAATGCTGACCGGAGGACATCCAGTTGTTCGGCTTTTGAATGGCATTCCATTGTGCAATTGTGCCTTCATAAGTAATTGTTTCAAGGCTGCTGCAATAGGTTATGACATTAGCACCGATAGACTTGCATTTTGCAGAAATTGTCAGACTGGAAAGTGCAGAACAGGAAGTGAACATAAAAGCACCAATCATGCTGCTGTCAATCCGAGCCGTTTTCATCCTTGCACAATCACGGAATACATAATCCCCGACTGATGTTACACTTGCAGGTACCGTAATTTCGGTCAGTTTTGTATTACAAAATGCATAATCACCAATAGATTTGACAGATGACGGAATTGTAATCTGTTCCAGACCGTGTACAACACCAATCAGATCTTCATGAATGGCAAATGCCTCTGAACCAATTGATGTAACAGTAGTCGGCAGAGATGCCTTTTTCAGATTATCACAGTCCTCAAAAATCTTTTGCCCCAGTTCAGTAATGTTGGAAGAAACAGTGATACTCTCCACAATTGCATTTTTGTAAAATGGAGAACGGTTATCTGTATCATATTTATAAGTCGCACCGCTGCCATTCAGTTTCAAAGAGCCATCAGAATACAATGCATAAAAAACATTCTCTCCACACTGTCCGGCAGAAACCAGAATAACACCTGTTGTACCGCAGATTTCCTCTACTTCTGCTAAACGCTCCTGAAATTCTGCAACACGATTATTCAGTTCTGTAACAGTTTTATTGTAGCTGTCTAAAGCGGCAAGAATTTCAGAAACCTTGCATTTTCCAAGAATACACTTCACATAACCGCACTTTTTCTCATCACTGCGGTAATCCTTGATATTGGACTGAGAAATGCTTGTGATACCGCCATTTAAACGGACTGACGCAAGTGTCAGATAGGTTTTCGTGTCTGTATTTTCAAAGGTAGGAACAGACGGAGAAGTTGCTGCCGTGCCGGACTTGACTTCCAGCTTGCAGGCACGAACGGAATCACTCACATCACAGCTGATGCCTATGATTACATAACGGCTTAGAGATTCATCAACATACTGCCGCAGGTCAAGGGTATACGCCATATCGTTGATGAAATAATGACCGCCAATCCATGCTTTTCCTGTACCCATTACAACAGATAAATCACCGCCTGCGGTCACTGAAAAGTTATCTCCGTATGTATCAAGAATGCCGTTACAAATCAGGCTGGACAGGTAGCCTGTGAAATCTTCTGCGGTATACACTCTGTCCAGATTCTTTGCATTGAAAAATCCATATGAAAATGCCATAAAATCACGCTCCTTTGAATGTTGGTGTTAAGCTCCGACCATTCTGGTCAAAGCTTTCAATCATGCCGATCAGCTGTATTTTCGGCTGTATCAAGCCAAATCGTGTATGCTCCACTGTTACATAATCACCGACAAAGTAATCCTTGTTGTACTGATACTGGTTGGAAAATGCTGCGATAGTGGATTCCGATGCCGTCTGCGGAGAAATCATATTTTCTGCACCAGATTCTTTTAATAGCTCCAGATATTCTGCATCGCTGACCTCTTCCTCCTGTGCAGTGTTTCGCTCATCCACATACACTTCATATCGATCAAGGTAAGTAGGTTCTGTATCAGAATAATATGTAGTCCGTTTTCTTGCACTCCCTTCACCACTGCCGAAAACATATGCAAAATTCTTCTGTACAGATGAATCCGCAGCATAGGAAAATGAAAGCAGATTGTTGTAGGAATCAGAGAAAACAATATGCGGATTTTCAGACTGAAGAATACTTCTGTCCGTTCCCTCAAATAAATCGCATTTCAGCGTATTGCCGTCCATGCGGATATTAGCAGATCCGCCGATGGTTTCACAAATGGTATACAGCCATTCCATCAGATTATCATAGCTGACCTGTAATCTTGTTTTGCCCTGCCAGCAGTCACCGCTGACTGTTCCCATAGAAAGTCCTGGAATACTGCGAATGCCTGCCGAGATTACGTTCTGCGACAGCACGTTTCTGACAATGTTTTCGTAGGTGTTGTTCGCTGAAAAAGACGGATAAATAATTCTTCGCTCCAGCAGGCAAGTGAGAAATCTGCCGGATACTGTGAGATAATCGCCATCCTCTGCATCGGTTTCGATTTTCACCGATTCAATGATGCCAAAGTGTTCACTATCATCATCTCTGCCAACAATCCTGCCAAGCTGAAAAATCTCCACATTCTGCGGATTGGCGGCAATGTACACTTCAAATGAACCGCACTGATAATATTCCACGTCCCACAGGAGAGAAGAAAAATTGTCGCAGACTGCAACGAGGTCAATGGAAATTTGTTTTTCATTTGCTGTTAAGCTGTAAATTTCAATCTGCATTTTTCACACTCCTAAATAAGCATTTCTGTGCATCAGCGTGACCTTTAGATTTTTTACACCTCGCACTGCCTGCACATGAAATGTATTTTTGCCCTCCCGAAGAGAAAGCCATGTTGAACCGGATACCAGTCGGTTGATGATATTGCTGTCCACACCGTTACGGGTAAGGGTAACGGTTTTATTGCCTGTTTTGGTTGTAATCGTGATGACATCTCCTTTCAGGATTTCGCCTTTGATTTGCAGGTATTCTCCCGTATCTGCATTATAGATAGTCGGGGTATATGCCGCTATTTCCGGCACTGTTTCACTTGATGAAGCCTCTATTTGAATCGTGAATCCGGTTTCATCACCGTCATTCTGTATGATAATGTTGTCCGTTGTGCTGTAAATGCCCAGAGGAAAAGGAGCATCACTTTCCGGAAACGGGAAATGGAATGCTCCAGTCACTTGGCTATAGTAGGCATAGACCGCAGAGGTACTGTACCAATATGGGGCAGGGCAGATAATGCTGATCTGTCCGCTTGTGAGGGCATCGAAGTTGTTGACTTCGCAGGTCTCTACATACCCTTCCGTGTACACATCAATTCCGGCAGTCTTGTAGAAAACCTTGATATATCGGGACGGTTTGACTACACGATACAGCAGATGTCTGCGTTTTTCAATATCAATCCCACGCATCTGAAAGGAGATAACCACATTTCTTTTTTCGATAAAGGAATTGTTCAGATAGCTGCCGTCCATACCTGCGTAGGTGGAGGTGCTGATTGTTCCGGCAGGAGGATTCAAGCCGTCAATTTTTGAGGTCATGTATTGGTTGGCGGTGGCGGATAGGTTCACTTGTTCGCCGGATTCGTTTTCGAGGATGAGGGTGAAATACATGTGATACCTCCTTGTTTTTTCTTGTGGAGTGTGGTATAATAAATGTACAAATAAAATATGTTGTTCCAAACGAATGAAGGAGTTGATGACGATGTTAGAAGATTCAAAATTGTTTCAAACTGTTGAAAAAATTTTGAATGAGCGAGGAGTTATTCAGCGTTTTGAAAATGAAAATGGAAAAATCATTGGAAGAATGATGATTACGCTTGGTGAAGTACCTGAAAATTTGAAAGCAGAAATTTGTATTGATGATGGAGATTTTACCTTCATTGGTACGTTTGATTTCTATGATTCAGAGATTGGTTTAGTGATGAATACAAAAACAAGAAAACTTAAAAGTGGATTATGGATAACTGAACAAAAAGCAGGTGCCGAACCACCATCAGAAGATTGGTGTCATTTCTTTATTGAAACACTTGTGAAATCTATTCACGAAGATGGTACTTTTGGTTATCCATTATATACATTTTGTTCTAGTACGGGAGATTTCACTGTTGTACCGGAAAGCCCTGATGCATAAACTTTCACCCCATTACACATTCAACGCATTCCGTGTCAACCGATAAATCTCCAACCGTGACAATGCCTTCGGCGATTGATTCGTCTGATTCACCGTTTTCCGGTTGTCGGTATTGTAATAATTGTTCACCGTTCCACCGGAACTGCCGGGCAGCATTGCTCCGGAGATTCCATGCAAGCTGTAATTCAAATCAGAATCCATGGTTATCCGCATTGCCTGAGCAACACCACCGACCGCTTTTTCCACATACTTCTTGCTCTTGTTAATGCCCTCAGCTAATCCTTTCATAAAGTCCGGCATCCAGCTTTCGTAGTCCGTCAACGGGCCTTTGTCCGGTACAGAAAAGTGCAGAAAATCACGAATGGTATCTGCCACACCAGTGACTGTATCCGCCAGATTGTTTATCATGCTCTTAATGCCGTCAATGATACCGCTGATAATATCTGCACCCCAGTTCCATGCATCAGAGGCAAGCCCCTTGATCCAGTCAACCGCCGCCTGAAATCCGTCCTGAATGGCAGTTTTCACGCCGCTGACCTTTGTGGAAACAGCGCTTTTAATGCTGTCCCAGATGTTGGAGATCGTGGATTTGATGGTGTTCATGATGCTTGAAATCTTGCTGGAAATAGAATCCCAAACAGAAGAAACCACGCTTTTGATGCTGTTCAGAATGGGACTCAAAAAGCCATAAATCGCATTCCAGACCGAAGTTATCACAGACTGAATCGCACCAAGTACTGTGTCAATGGCAGTTTTGATTCCATTCCATATAGTTTCAAAAGTGGTCTTAATACCCTCCAGAATCGGCGTCAGAAATGAAACGATTGCATTCCAGATAGCGGAAATCTTCTGCGAAATCCAGTCCATCGCCGTACCGATTAGAATCTGAATCGCCTGAAATATTGTCTCAAATAAATATTTGAAAGCATCCAGAAGAGGCGCAATGGTTTCATAAATGCTGTTCCAGACAGTCATAATGGTGTTGTAAATGGTCTGGAATACTGTGGAAACCACTGTGTAAATGGCGTTAAAAATATTGCTGAAAAAGGTGTAGATTCCAGTCCAGATGTTGACGAAAAAGTCTCGGATTCCGGTAATAATCACGGTAAAAAATGTGGAAATATTCGTCCAGATATTCACAAAGAAGTCCTTGATAGAAGTCCAGACCTCATTCCAACTTGTACCGAACCAGCCAAGCACCACATCGGCAATGCCTTTCAAGGTGTTCAGTATATTGGAAAACGTGTTTACTATAAAATCCCAAATGGAAGTAAATATGCCTTTAATGCCGTCCCACAGCTGACTCCAGTTGCCGGTAAACAAGCCGATAAACACATCCAGCAATCCCAGAATGATGCCGGAAATTTCAGAGAAAATATTTGCGATATTCTGGAATACGCCCTCAAATACAGGTGCGAGCAAGTTGCACAAAGCATCCCAAGCCGCTTTCAGCATTTCTGTGAAGCTCTCAAAATCAAATCCCAGCGCATTGATGCGGTCGGTGATGCCTTGCGTCAGATTGGAAAATGTACTCTTGATCTGTTCCCAGATACCAAGAATGTTATTTTTGAAATCTTCATTCGTATTCCATAGATGCATAAAAGCCGCCACAAGTGCCGCAATTGCCGCAACCACGGCAAGAATTGTTCCCATTGAAACGCCCAATGCACCGGTAACAGCTGTAATCCCGCCTTTGACCGCACCAATCGCAGCAGGTGCTTTTGATACCAGAGAAAGGACACTGCCAACGCCGGAGATTGTCTTGCCCAGTACAATGAGCATGGGTCCCAGAACTGCCGCCACCAGGGCAATTTTTACAATGGTTTCTTTTGTTTGCGGATCCAGCTGATTCAGCTTATCCACCAATCCTTGCATATGGGAAACAATGGAACGAATGACAGGCATCAGAATGTCACTGAAACTGATTGCCAGTTCTTCCAGCTGAGATTTCAGAATAGTCAGCTGTCCGGCAAGGTTGTCCTGCATGGTTTCTGCCATGGAAAGGGACGTGCCGTCACAGTTACTGATTGCACCGGAAAGCTTGTCAATATCCGTAGGCGCGGCATTCATCAGTGCAAGGAATCCGGACATTGCATTTTTGCCCACAAGAGCCTGTGCAGCAGATGCCTGTTCCGATTCAGAAAGTCCGGCAAAAGCGACTCTGCAATCAGCCAGAATATCGGAAAGTTCACGCATACTGCCGTCTGCATTGGTGGTCTGAATTTCCACTTCACCGAGTGTCTCACCACAGAATTTCACATCGCCTGCAAGGGCAGTCATAATAGAGCGCAGTGATGTTCCTGCCTGGGTGGACTTGATTCCGGCGTTTGCCATCAAGCCGATAGCCTCTGCTGTATCTTCTACGGAAAAGCCAAGAGAGCCTGCAACCGGAGCAGCATACTTAAAGGTTTCGCCCATCATGGAAACGTTTGTATTGGCATTACTGGATGCTGCCGCCAGCACATCAGCAAAGTGGGCACTGTCGGCAGCAGTCAAACCAAAAGCAGTCAACGCATCTGTCACAATATCAGAGGTAGTAGCCAAATCTTCTCCCGAAGCGGCAGCAAGATTCATGACACCTTCGATGCCGGAGAGCATATCTTCTGTTTTCCAGCCTGCCATTGCCATATAGTTCATGGCTTCAGCAGCTTCACTTGCGGAGAATTTTGTTTGAGAACCCATTTCACGGGCTTTGGCACGCAGTGCCTCCAGATCTTCGCCAGTTGCACCAGATACAGCGGCGACTTTGCTCATGGCAGCATCAAAGTCTGCTCCTGTTTTAACAGCAGCGGTTCCCAGAGCAGTGATTCCGGCAGTCACAGGAAGCAGTTTTTCACCTGCACCGGAGATCTTATCACCAACATTCTGCATCACTTCACCAGCTGCACCGATTTTCGCAAATGCTGTGTTGGTTTTATCCGCTTCAGTTTGCAGATTCCGAAGTTCCTGTTCCGTTTCAATGATTTCACGTTGGAGAGCATCGTATTGTTCCTGCGTGATGTCACCGTTTGCAAGGGCTGTATTTGCCTGTTCTGCCGCAGTTTTCAGTGTTTCCAGTTTTTCTTTTGTGGAGGAAACCGCATCGGCTAACAGCTTCTGCTTTTGGGATAAAAGCTCTGTATTGGTAGGGTCAAGCTTCAGCAGCTTTTCCACGTCTTTCAGCTGTGTCTGGGTACTCTTGATGTTCTTGTTGACGCTTTCCAGCGCTTTGGAAAGCTTGGTGGTATCACCGTTAATCTCGACGGTGATGCCTTTGATTCTGTTTGCCATGGGGGTCACCTCCTCGTCAGGGCATAAGAAAAGCACCTGCCGTGGCAAGTGCTTATTATGTTATTCTTCTTCGTTTTCGACATATTTTTGTGGACCGGCGATTATCAAGTCTCTCCAGTCTAATAACACTTGTTTATTGATCAAAAGCATGGCAGATAATTCTTTATTTGTATCAAAGTCAACGAATAGAACATTTCCATTCTCAAAAAAATAAGTGTTATTATGAGCAATCGAATTACGAATGTGTCTAAAAAGGCAGGAGAGCATTGTTTCATGAAACTTATTTGTTTCATCTTCATCTTGAGGAGAATTTGAGTTTGAAGTGTATACATATTTGACAGTTTCATCTTCAGTGATTACTGTTTTATAACGCCACTTTAACACACCTCTTGGACAATCAATACAAATACCAAGATTTGCTCTTTGAACGACATCACTTTTCGCAGCTCTGAGAGTTTTTGTATCAACAAATCCCATCCTTACAAGTGTTTCATCAATGCTGTCGCTACGCAAAAAACAAATACTATTTGTCAATTTCGCTTTTTCAAGTAAAAGTGAGAGTAATTTGTTACTATTCAAGCGACCATTTTTATTCTTCCATCTGTATTCATCACGCAGTATTTCACGTGATATCTCAGCATCAGCCAAATCATTTGTAAGGTAAAACTCTATAATATCGACTTTTTGCTGTGCTTCAAAAGAAGATTGTCCGATGCTTTTTTTATATTGATAAATGTTCGTATGAGGTTTACTACATTCATCGTGTGCAGATTTATTTTTTAGTGTTTTGTTTTCAGCCATGCTACAAATCTCCTTTTACATAGACTAATAGTATTATAGCACGTTTTGTCGAAAAAGTAAAGACTCAGAACGCATCAAAATCACCCTGCGTAGCTTTGTAATCATACTCCGCAGCATCATTCTCACGCTCGGTGAACATATCATTGACGAGTCCAATCGACAGCAGATCCAGATCCGCCATCGACAGACCCAACTGCACACATCGGAGCAGAAACAGCGGCGTTGTCATTTCCCTGTCAATCGGGCGATGTTTTTTTTAGATTCCACCTGTGTTTCGATGTTCAGACCCCATAGTTCAATCAGTTGTGGGAGAATTTCATAAATACTGAACGTGTTAAATTGCTCCAGCCAATTGTCCGGAGATGAAGGAACATTATCAGGGTCTGCGTGTTTTGCCATAATATAGGCGATGTTTTCAAAGACCTCCAAGCTTTCAATGTCCAGACCAGAGCTATCCTCATCGCCCTCAGATACAGATTTTTGCAGTGCCGCAAAGTCCTTGTAAATATCTCTTCCGAATTTCAGGCGATACAATCTGGGTACCGCAGCGCTTGCCTTGAACGGCACTTCCATACCGTCCACCAGAATATTTTTCTTGATTGCCATAGAATCACCCCTTACGATTTAGTTGTGGTCGCTGTTGTCGTGGTCTTCACAGATGTATCCGGATTGTACGGCATTTTGTACCAGTTGTTGTAGGTGGTTTCATCTGTTTCTTCACAGGTCTTTGCCTTCACCAAGCCTGTCGGAAGTGCCGTTGCGGTGAGAGACAGTGTTTCTGTTTTAACCTCAGTAGAATCTTCCGTTGTCTGCCCTTCTGTTGCGGGACGGCTTGCAGAACAACAGTAGAGGACATGACGAATTTTATGCTTGTCACCGGAGAACTCAAACATCAGTGCAAACTGCGCAGGTTCTGCATCAT
>NZ_CALDMP010000029.1 GCF_937915125.1 uncultured Ruminococcus sp.
CATGGCACAACAAGAAAGGTTCCTGCAGAAGTTTTCAAGCAGGAGCGTGACTATCCCACAGACGCGCCCAGGAAAACATAAGACAACGCCGCGCAGTCCTGGAATGCTGTGTTTCCAATGGCGACAATATTTCCATCCAGTACAATCTGCGTCAAAGACGAACAACCAGAAAAGCATTGCCACGGGATTTCTGTCAAACCTGTGCCAAATGTCACAGCAGTCAAAGAGGCGCAACTGTAGAAGCTGCCCTTACTGAGTTCTGTCAGACTGTCTGGCAGAAGCAGTTCCTGCAACGATGTGCAATCCCGGAAAGCAAACTGTCCGATGGAAACAAGACCTTCCGGGAACGAAATACCTGTCAATGCTGTGCAGCCATAAAATGCAGAATCTCCGATTTTTGTCAGATTCCGGGAAAGATCCATATGGGTCAGACTGCTGCAGTTCTGGAATGCCGATGCACCGATACTGGTCACACTGTCCGGCAAGACAAGAGATGAAAACTGACAACCGGAAAAAGCAGAAGCGTTAATGGAAGTCAGGTTTTCAGAAAAGCGGATAGTTTCCGCAGCAGTCCCCTGAAATGCATATCTGCCAATTCTGGTTACACTATCTGCCATGTATATGTCTTTCAGAGCGTACAAATTGTAGAACGCGTAATCCCCGATGGAGGTAATTCCGTCCTGCACCTGTACTGCTGTGATTTCCGACAAATAGTCATGCCACGGCGTATCCATGGACATTTCCGTTTCGTGGGGCTGCACAAGCGGATCGGGATTGGTGTAGGTTTCGTAAAAATCATCAATGGCGGCAGTGGTTGCTCCTTCCTTCGGCGAAAGGAGCAGAGTGTGATCTGCGGTCACCGCCCAGTGAATCTGGTTATAATCGCCTTCGGATAGAACAAATTCCGTTGCAGAAGCCATCATATCGGACAAGATGTTTTCTGTAGAAGAAGTAACGATATCTGTTTTCAAAACGTTTTCTGCACTACTATCTTTAAATATAGCTACTCGCTCTAACAGCAACAAAGACATAACTCCTGCAAGTGTTCTTGCAATTTTTTTATTCATCTATTCTCTCCTTGTTCTCGAAAATTATTTACATTTTCCCAACAGAAACATTGCTGCTAGAGAATACTATGCAATCTCCAATATCAGAGCAAATTGTGTCAACTGAAAAATGAGCAGCTATACTGCTGCAAACATTTCTGCTATCATCACAATAATTGCTCGAATATGATAAACACAATGTTTTTTTCATCCAATCTCTTAGAATCTGTCTTCAAAAGAAATGCATACTGCTGTAAACAAAATAGCCTCTATCAATATTCCAATTAAAAGCATCGTCCCTACACACAAAAATGTTGAGGCAACACCGCACAAAGAACGCCTAGCGACTTTGCACGTCATATGTCTGCTTATTTTCCGTCATTTTTTATAAAAATGCTCGTGAATACATAAATTATTCACTACGCTTTTTGTTTCATCTGACGAAAAATCTGACTGCGCATTTGACGTACAATCTTTGTACGGTATTGCCTCGAGCTTATCTGTGTTATACCATAGATACAGGATTCCATTTCTGATAATTGACTGTGCACTTGGTCTTCTATAGCTAGTCTCAAAATTGTTGCCTTACCCCAACAGCTGAGAACCAACCATGGGAGTCGGAACAGGGGCTTTAAAAACGATTTATATTATCTCATAAAATGCAGCCATTGTTCTTGTTATGCGCATATGCAAGATTGAACTTATCTTTGACCACATCATTTCACTTATCCAATACTGTCAGCCTTATGCAGCAGGAACTGGAGCAACACCGTCGCATCGGATATATCGACAATACCGTTACCATCTACATCGCCGTTGGCAGTTTGTGCAGAGGAAAGGAAAACAGAACCTGTAACTGCCTTGCCAATCATGACGGTATCGGTCAGATCGATATTGTTATCAAGGTTTACATCGCCTGCAAGCACTGCCTGTGCATCTTCTGCCGGAGACACATCGGAAATCGGAATCTCTTCCGTTTCTTTCGGTGTCCCGATCACAATTTTCAGCCAGTTTGCAGTTTCGTTGACGCGTGTTGTATCATCAGTATACGCTAAATTTTTCGGATAAACGTATGTCGGTGAACCAAGTCCGTCTTCGCTGTTTTCAAAGCCCCAAATCCGATTGTGCCGTTCTTTGCTACTGTCAAATCCCACATAATAGACACCCTCCGGTGTATCAGATGAAATGGTCACATCAAAGGAATTCAGCGCATAGGCATCCGACTTTCCCATGAACCATTCTGTTGTACTGTCCCAGCTATCCAGACTGATAATGGAGGATTCTGTGCAACTGTTTGGAATGGGCGTTCCCTCCGGCAATGTGGGGTCATAGTCATTGATGACAATATGCTCCGCTTCGTTTACAGGCATATCGTTGATGGTGTATGTCTCTTTGGATATCGCAATGCCTGTTTTGGCATCGTAATCCAGTGAAGCCACATATTCCGTTCCGTCTTTGTCGGTAAACTTCACCTGATTTTCACCAGCAGCATACAAATCTGCACCTTTAAAATTCTCGTACTGATTCTGATAAGACACCCACCGGGATGTCACATAGGATTTGTCTCCCCGATAAGAGAAGTAGGAAAAACAAGTAGGGACAAAATATGCAGTAATATTGGTATCTGCAATCGTTCCATTCTCATTCAGCTTTTCCAGTGTGAAATCCCGGTTTAATGTATCATTTCTTGTACTCGCATCCGATAAGTTGCTGAATGTAATGTACTTAGTGTCTATGCCCTCTGCATCATATCCGTCCCACGCAGTTTCCACCGATCCGAGAGTCATGTCCAAAGTATCATTGTCTTCGATAAAGATACCGGCACGGAAGGTATAATCCCCATTCTTCAGATCTTCAGTTGCGATGTAAACCGTATTTTCATGATCATCAGCTGTGTAAATTGACATATCATAGGCAAATCCATGCCCCTCCGCACTTACCGTGACACCTGTCATTGCAAGCGAACTTGTCATAACTGTCAAAGCTGCGATTGCAGCAAATGTTTGATTTGCTTTCATTTGCATTACCCCCTTACAAGCTATCTACCAAGTGCACCAGGAATTTCAGTAGCAAAAGCGAATCGTTTGTGTCAATTGTGCCATCCTGATTCACATCTGCAGCACATGACTGAGCCGCAGTGGATACTGTAACAGAACCGCTTGCCATTTTGGAAAGCAGAACTGCATCCAGAATGTCCAAAGCACCATCCTGATTTACATCGCCCATCAAAACATCTGCTTCCATCTGCATTCCTGTTTCTGCATAAACGGAAAGCTTTGCTTGATCTTCGGGTGACAGCACATAGAACTGATACAAATCGACATCTGATTCTGCAAAGTTGGCAGAAACATAATTGCTGACATCATAGCATGCAGAATATCGTGTTTTTCGATACCCAAACAGTTTCTTTACAACTGCGAAAACGTGTTCAACTTTACACCGGACAGACGACTTCTTGTGTTCAGCTTTTTTGGCGGCATACCGACCGCTTTGGGACAGCTTTTGAATAGTCGATGGTTTCCTGCAAATGAGATATTTGTCTTCTTACCTTTTTTATTTCGGGTTATTGCTTCCGGACGTTTTTGCGCTCCAATATATCCGCTGTCACCATGCAGTGTGTCCTCCTCGCCATGCATCAGACGGCTCACCGCAGTCACATCGTGGTCATTTGCAGCTGTTGTATCGACATGATGAACCAGACCACTTTCACGGTCTACGCCAATATGTGCCTTGTATCCGAAGTGCCATGTGTTGCCCTTTTTCGAGGAATGTGCTTCCGGATCACGCTCTTTCTTCTGATTCTTTGTAGATGAAGGGGCTTCAATAAATGTGGAATCTACAATTGTTCCTTTTTTCAGAATCAATCCGCGATCTGTCAGAAGCTTGACGATCTCATCAAAAATCTTTTTCTGCAAATCATGTTCTGTCAGAATGTTTCTGAATCGACCGATCGTATCGCCGTCAGGAACTTCATCCGGAGAATTGATACAACAGAATGATGTGAACGCACGACTGTCCAGAACCTCATTCATAACCTTCATATCGGCAAGATCATATAGATTCTGTAAAATGAAGATTCTCAGCATCAATTCCAGCGGGTAGGGTTTATTGCCGCGCTCTCCTTTGTAATAGAACGGCTGTACAAGTGATATGATTTCTTCCCAAGGAATAATCTGATCCATCTTCTCCAGGAATTCTTTTTTATTGGTTCTGGCTGCACCAAATTCATCATTCATTTCTGCCAGTGTCATTTGTCTGTCCATAATACTATTTTACCATACTTTTTCTCTTTTGGCAACTGTGCGGTGTTGTCTCAGAAAAGCCAATGATATTCTCAAGGATGCACTTGGTTTTTTCGCAAAAGACCGGAAGAAGTAAAGACAAGTGAACGGCACCTGTTCGTCAATGAATTTCGCTGTAAATACGGCGTGAAGGCGATATGCAGGTTTCTGAAGATAAGTGAATCAGGCTATTATCGCTGGCTCAGGAATCAGGACAAACTCGGTGCACGACAGCTTCTTCTGGTCAAAATACAGGGCATATTATCAGAGCATCCGGATAACAGGAATTACGGTGTCAGAAGAATACAGACAGCATTATCACAGCGTGGAACTCACGTAAGTCTCAGGACTGTATACAGAACTATGAACGAAGCAGGACTTGTCCACAGGCATCACAGACCTCACAGTATTACAAAAGCTGACACAGTAACACAGGACAGAGAGAATCTGATAAAGAGGGATTTCAGCGCAGAGAAGCCGCTGAAGAAGCTCCTTACTGATATCACCGAAGTGCAGTGTTCTGACGGAAAGCTCTATATTTCGCCTGTTCTTGACTGTTTCAACGGTGAAATAATTGCACTTGAAATGCGTGATAATATGAAGAAGGAGCTTTGCATAGATACTGTTAAACAGCTTCGTGAGAAGTACGGAAGGCTCGACGGAACGATCCTGCATAGCGACCGGGGCTGCCAGTATACGAGCTATGCCTTCCGTCATCCTCTTGTATCAGCAGGGCTTGTCCAGAGCCTCAGCGGAACTGCTCATTGTTATGATAATGCACGTATGGAGAGCTTTTTCGCCACATTGAAAAAGGAGAAGCTGTATCAGATGCTGACATACAAAATGAAGCGTGATGAGGTCAAAACCGTAATCTTCAGATACATCTTCGGTTATTA
Organism: uncultured Ruminococcus sp.; assembly: GCF_937915125.1. Lineage (GTDB taxonomy): Bacteria > Bacillota > Clostridia > Oscillospirales > Ruminococcaceae > Ruminococcus_C. Next base: position 5,224 of record NZ_CALDMP010000029.1, read on the forward strand.
CAATACCCAGAGAATCAACAGCTTTAATGAAGGCGGACTCCCACCTGTGGCACTCAGATCTTACAGAGAGCTTTCTCATCACGCCGCCTGATATCTGCATAATTCAGATTTTGGGTGTTTTACGACTGCACTTTTCTTGACAATTCCATTACTATCCTCCAATGAGATTTTTTATATTTTCCGGAATTGTAACTATTCAGTCCCCCAAAGCAAGCTGCCCATGGAACAGGAAGAGCAAAGTATAGAACGCAGTAATACCAGACTTAGCCGCAGTCGAAGTAAGAGACTTCAAGGTCAGAAAATCTTTAGCACCTTGTTCCGACCGAAAGGTGCCAATTACCTTACTCTTCATTTTCACCATACGAAGATCCCGTTCTGCCTGATTGTTTGTAAATGGAACGAGTGGATTATCAGCAAAACGGCAGACTTCGTCCTTGTATTTCTGCAAGCGGTCAATCAAAGAACGAATTTTTCCTTTCTTCGGTCTTCCACGCTGCTCTTTTTCTTTCTTTGGTATTGGATTCATCAGAACTGCCTTTTCCAGAATTGCATCATAATTCTTCTTCAGGTAATCCATATAGTGACGACGTGATCCAATTTCCGGATGCTGATGATAAAATTCGGCAACACGACACATTCCCAGAAGTATATCATAAATTTCTTTCGCCCATGTCTGCTCCGGATGATTCTCATAGATTCCGGTTAGTTCACGCAGCAAATGTACGCCGCACATGGCATGATCTGCTTTCGTTACCTTGAAATACGATGACCAGAAATCATGTACAACGATTCCCGTATAACCGGGAAGAAAACCAATGTCGAGCATTGCTTCTGAGCCACGTTTTTCAGATAGCGCATAGTATGTCAGCTTCGGTGTGCAGACCACATGAACCCATTGCAGTCCTGCGCTCACTCTTACTCCTGTTTCATCACAATGCACAACAGGATTTTTGTTGATTTTCTGTGGAATCGTCTCCACAATCGGCTTGGCGAGATCCGCAGCACTGTGAAGCATATTGGCGACAGTGCCAACGCTTGGTTTGATTCCTGTCAGTCCGTCTATAATCTCACAAAGGTTCTGCATTGCTACCATTCCCTTGATGTTCAGAACACATATCAATGCTTTCAGCTGATTCCCGTAAGTAACAGTACCTTTCATACCAGCTGGACGTTCTGCAACTTCATGAATGCCGTTACAGCTGCACTCCAGCATCTGATATTTGACAGTTTCTTTCTTCACAGTGATATCTACGACATAACAGGAATCGTTCACCTTCAAGTTGGCACAGCTATCCCTATTTGGGCAGTTCTTACAGTGCTCAGGATAGATTCTTTCAATACGATCCGGTTTGTCCAATACAATGCTATGTCCTTTATGTCCGGTTTGACCACCAGCCTTTTTCCCACTTTTCTTACGTAAGCTTTTGGGGGATGGTTTTTCATATCCATCCGTAGATGGCGGCTTGCTGCTGTTACGGCTATTCTGATTCAGTTTTTCCTTCAGCTCAGCGATTTCTGCTTTGGCAGATGCCAGTTCCGCTGTGAGTCTCTCGATGATTTTATTTTGCTCTGCTATGATTTCAAGTAACTCTTCATAAGTCGGCATACTGCCACCACCTCTGCTTTTTTTATCAGTATAGCATACTTATGTACTTCTTGTAAATTGACAAATGGACGATTTTTATTTCCGGCATTCTGATCTTTCAACATTGTGGATTTTCTATGCTTTTACGGGGGGTGACTGAATAGTTACCCGGAATTAAGATACTTACTATAAATTCATTTTCTTTTTCATACAAATCCATCTCACCATTTTGTTCCTCCAAGATATCCTTAATTGATTTTAGTCCCCAACCGTGATTGATCTTATCTTTCTTGTGTGTATCCAGCCGTCTGTTTTGACTTAATACCGACTCACAAATCGTATTTTTTACGATAATTCTAAAATAGCCGGCAATTTTTGAGATTGCTACACTGATCTGGGGTTCTTTTATCTGTTCATCTTCGTACTCAATTGCATTATCAATTAAGTTGAATAATATAATACTAAAATCAAATTCAAGCTCCTCCGGAACCGATACAAGTATTCGACAAAAGGTTTTTATTCCTTTTTTCTGTGCTTCACCAAATTTGGTATTGATCACAGCGTTGATAATACTACTGGAACATTCCACTGGCTCTTGAACACTGTCAATTTTTTTCTGTATAATTGCATCCGTATACGCCAACGCTTTCTCATATTTTCCCATAACGATTAATTCCCGAATGCATCGCATTTCATTTTTTAAATCATGACGCATCATAGAAATTTTCTGGTAATTCTCATTGATCTGACGCATTTCCTGTTGTTGTCGGGATAATTGCAGCTTTAACATATTTTGTTCAAGCTGCTTCTGATTTGCCAGATTCAGTTTCTGCATGAAAAGAAAAATCACACCATCTAAAACTGTAATAAGAATTACAACGAGCAAACACATATACTGGTGTTCCGGTAAAACGAGAGAGATCAAATACATTAAAGTTCCGACAAGTAAAGCAATCACAAATGCAGAGATCATGATTACCCATTCACCCGTAGAAAAATTAAATTTATTCTTCCGACGATAAATTAAAATCAATTCGGCTATCACATAATAAATCAATTTAGTCAGGATTAGGCATATAATGCGGCTGGCATCCTGTGCAACAACCAATTCTCCAATGGACACCTTTGACACATAAGAAATTATATACAGCACCGGCAAATTGATAAAGCAGAACATCAAATAACATATCACTGACAAAAATACTTTCTCAAATAGTTTTCCTTTTAAAAATACTGCTGAAAACAGCGTACATCCGCCGATCAATGTCACGATAAACAAAATATCACTGTTTAAAAGAATTGTGAAAGAATAATCAAAAACCGACAATTCCAAAAACAAGGATGCACTTTTGAGCCACCTGTTATTGGTGGATTTGTATCCAAAAAACCGGATCATCAAACGACTGATGATAAAGCACTCCACAAGCACAGCTGTCAATTCTAATGCACTCCAGATCAAATCTCATCATCCTCTCTTAAAATAATCTGAAACTGCTTTTTTATAGATGCCACATTTGATCTGCTGATAGGCAACTCGGAACCGTCACACAAAATAACCTTATCAGATAATATCTGGTGTATAGATTTTGAGTTCACAATATAGCTTTTGTGTATACGAATAAATCCCTTTTCTTTCAGCATTTTTTCAAGGACATCCATTGTATATCTGCGTGTGAATAATCGCTGTGAGTTTTTTTCTTTTGAGTACACGAAAAACAAATCGTGTCTGACGGAATAAAAATATTGGATTTTCATCAGATAAAAATTATGTACTTCTCCGGTTTCTACCTTTAATTGAATGATATTGTTTTCCTCATGCAACATCTGGCAGTATGCCTGAATGGTTTCCGCCGTATCGCTTTCTAGTGTATCCTTTTGGATAAAACGATACGGTGCGTAATGGATTGACTCGAAAACAAGATTACTATGACTGGATACAAATACAATCACTGTTTCCAGTTTTCGTTTTCTAATTTCTGCAGCTAATTGGATTCCAGAAATTCCAGGCATATCAATATCCATAAATACAATATCAAAATTGCTATTCTCAAATTGTTCGTAAAAGTCAGCGCTTTCATAAAAACATTTAATTTCCACTTCAAACTGATTATTGATAAATTCTTTTTCTACTAAATATCTGTAATTTTTAAGAAAGCCCTTTTCATCATCCACAATCGCAATTCGAATCATAAACAGTCCTCCCTATACCTAAAATGATACCATAAACGACAGCAAAAAGTCAAGCTATATTCACGAACTGCTTGTAAAATCAATCAGAAAACGATAGCATCAAAAAGAAAACGTTAGCTCCTAAAATAAAACGATAACTTGCTATCGTTTTATTTTCCCCAAAAATGACAAACAGCCACAGTGATTTTCTTTTCACTGTGGCTGTCATCGTTTGATAATTGCCGGAAAAGTGCTTATTTCTCGGCTTTTTTACAAATCGAGTAGGAGGCTACCCATTAGCTGAGTAGCCGACCTCTCACACCACCGTGCGTACCGTTCGGTACACGGCGGTTCAATAATTTGAGTGCAGTACCTTGTATCTGTGGAGTATGTCATCATACCCCACTGATGCAAGGTATTCGTTTGTTAGTGACTTATGCAGAATGTAGCTGTCAGCAATTCGCCAATAGCCTTTCCTGCTGTTCGCCCACTCCCAAGCCTTTTGTTTGTTTATGCCAAGCTTCTTTAGATTACTGAACCTTGCACTCACCTTCTTCCACTGCTTCCAATGAATATCTTCCGGCGAAACATACCGCAGATAGATCTCATAGATCTTCGTGCTGACTTCCATGTAATGTGCCATTTGCGGTGGTGCAACAATATAATCCAGTTTCAAAGACGGGTCACGATCCAGCTCTGATGCAAAGCAGGAACTGTCTGTAAATTCGTGGTATGGTTCTTTTCTAAGCCGTTCCTCATTGACTTCCCTAACCCGCTGGATCACTTCAAAAAGCCTTGCTCTGCCAGGAATACCATATTGTTTCAGAGCGGGCGTAACAGCAAGGCAGATGGTCTTCTCCGTGCGGCTCTCATCCGCTACCACAAGATTCGTATTCAGTGGGTCAAGTCCACGGTCAACACATGCAACGGATGCGTAAAAGCTTTTCAGATCGATACAAATACACTGCATATCAATCACTCCAATACGAATAGTCCTCATCCATACCAAGCATCCCCGTCAAAAATCGACTGT
>NZ_CALDMP010000030.1 GCF_937915125.1 uncultured Ruminococcus sp.
TAAAAAATATTTTTCGGTATCGAAAGACCCGATACCGAGGTCTGCGAAAACAGACAGCTAAACTGAATATCATGTTCGCATTGGCGAATCTGTATCTGGCTGCCAGAAAATCTCTGACAGTCTGATTCAGTGCACCCTTGCGATGGAAAATTGAACATTTCTCTACACACTCAGCATTTTTGCTGGGTGTTTTTATTTATATTGAACTGTGGGTGGAGATTATGCGGTATTGCCTTAAAAATCGAATAACGCATTTTAGCCATTTCTGGGCAATCATTTCAGCGAAAATATAGGTTTTAGAGGTGCCCATATGGAATAGAAATGAAAAATACGAATCCAAATAATACAGTGGTTTCGTATTCCTTTCTTATTCCTATTTCTATTAAGAGATCGGAAGGAAAAACATGGGAAAAAGAACCATCAATTTAGAGATGTCGGAATGCGAAAATCGGGAAATGCGGATTGGCTCTATCATTTCATGGGATGGAAAGGCTTCTGAATTGGTAGAGGCTTCTGATTATGACAAGCGCAGTTCTGGCGAAAAGAAAAAAGGCTGTTGTGGAGGCGGCGGAAAAGCATGTCAACTCTGCGAACTGCATATGCCGTTTTCACAGCAAACGATGTGTGCAAATGCGATTGTTGCCTGTCAAATCGGCAATATTACAGACTGCGTTTTGATTGAACATTCTCCTATCGGTTGTTCAGCAAACCATGCGAGATTTAATCTGGCTTATAAAATCGGTCTGAGACGTCGCGGAAAGCCGTTGGAAAATATCAAGATTTTCAGCACCAATCTGAAAGAAAAGGATATGGTGTTTGGTGCAAGCAATCGTCTCCGGCAAACAATTCAAGATGCCTATGATCGATATCATCCCAAGGCGATTTTTATTTCCAGTCCTGTTCTACGGCAATCATCGGAGAAGATATCGACAGTGTAGCAGATGAAAAAGAGGCAGAACTGGGCATTCCAGTGGTGCCGTTGCATTGCCAGAGATTTCGTTCCAAGCACTGGAGTACCGGTTTTGACGTTTCTCAACATGGTGTTGTGCGGCAGATCGTGAAGAGAAATCCGACAAAACAAAAAGATCAGGAGTGCCTTTTTCGTGCAAATTTACATATTGACATTTATCTATTTATGGTATATAATAATACATAGATAAACTTAAATGTGATGCGATTACCATGGAACTTGATGCAAAAAGGACCGCCGTTATTTTCAAGGCATTCTGCGACGAAAACAGAATCAAAATTCTGCAAATGCTGCTGACAGGAGAAAAGTGTGCCTGCAAACTGTTGGAGGAAATGAACATCACACAGCCTACGCTTTCCCATCATATGAAGATACTGTGCGACAGCGGAATTGTAAATGCAAGAAAAGAGGGCAAGTGGATGTATTATTCCATTTCAGGAGATGGTTCGGAATTCGCTGTCAATTGTTTGAAAGAACTGACAACGGTTCATTCCAATTGTGAAAATCAGTCGTGTTGTGAAGCATAATTGTTATGACAATTCGCACACGACTTGTTTTAAAACGAATCAATCGACATATTTCAATCTGACGATTTATGGAAAGGAGTTATTTATGAGTATTTCAAATGCAAAGCAGAATTGTTCTTGCAGCAGTGGTAACTCAGAGAAGAGGCGCATACTGATCGAATATCTTTTTCTTGATCTGAATACTTGTGACCGATGTATTGGCACAGATTCTGTTCTGGAGAAAGCTATTGAGGGAATCCGCCCAGCATTGGAGCTTGCGGGCTATACAATTGATTATCAGAAAATTGAAGTATCAACAGAACAGTTGGCAAAACAGCATTGTTTTCTTTCGTCACCCATAATCCGTGTCAATGGTCATGATATTTGTAAAACAGTGTCAGAATCAAACTGTGGCTGCTGCGGAGAAATTGCAGGAACTAATATTGATTGCCGTGTATTTGAATATGACGGAAGAACCTACGAAATTCCCACAGAAGAAATGCTTGCAGATATGATATTGCAAAGTGTTTACAATAAAAGCGCTTGCGAATGCAGTGAATACATACTACCTGAAAATTTGAAACGCTTTTATGACGGCAGAAACCACAAGAATCATTCATCATGCAGCTGTGGCTGCAATGGTGCGGAAGGGAGCAATTGCAATGGCTAAAGAAAAAAGCAGTGGCATAAACCTGTTTCAAAAATATCTGACTGTCTGGGTAATCCTCTGTATGGCGGCAGGGGTTGCGATTGGAAAATTCCTGCCGCAGATACCGGAGCTTTTGAATCAATTTGAGTATACAGGCATTTCCATTCCTATGGCAATTCTGATCTGGCTGATGATTTATCCCATGATGATGAAAGTGGATTTCCAAAGCGTGAAAAATGTCGGTAAAAATCCCAAAGGACTGTTTGTGACGTGGATCGTCAACTGGCTGACCAAGCCGTTTTCTATGTACGGAATTGCGAGTCTGTTCTTCTTTGTGATTTTCAAGGCTTTCATAACACTGGAACTTGCAACGGAATATCTTGCAGGCGCAGTTCTGCTTGGCGCTGCGCCGTGTACGGCAATGGTTTTCGTGTGGAGTACGCTGACAAAAGGAAATCCTGCCTATACTGTCGTGCAGGTAGCTACCAACGATTTGATTATTCTCATAGCTTTTGTACCTTCTGAATCCGCAAAACTCAAATTGACTTTATATCTGTTTTCGCCCTATTTTAAGGCTTAAACAAGCTTTTTTCTTGCTTAAAATTATTCACCCAAAAGGTGTACTTTTCAAAGCTGAAAAATATCTTGTTTTTCTCGGAATACAGCCACTTTTTGTGCTTTTATAAAATTCAATTTTGCGGATTCAGGTACCTATCATTAAGTTTCTGCTCGGAGTATCCGACGTATCCGTACCGCTGTCAACTCTGTTTTTCTCGGTTATACTGTTTGTGGTTATTCCGCTTGCTGCAGGAATTCTGACGAGAATGATTGTCACGAAAAATAAGGACAAAGAGTACTTTGAAAACACATTTATCCACAAATTTGACGGCATCACAACAATAGGACTGCTGCTTACGCTTATTATGATATTCTCATTTCAGGGCGGAGTGATTCTTGAAAATCCGCTGCACATTATACTGATTGCCGTTCCGCTGATATTGCAGACCTTCCTTATTTTTGCCATTGCATATATTGCCTGCAAGCTGTTAAAGCTGCCTCACAATATCGCCGCTCCTGCGGGAATGATCGGTGCTTCCAACTTCTTTGAGCTTGCTGTTGCAGTGGCGGTTGCGCTGTTCGGAACATCTTCGCCAGCGGCTCTTGCAACAACAGTAGGCGTACTGACTGAAGTACCTGTTATGCTTTTCCTCGTTAGAATAGCGAATAAAACAAGTAATTGGTTTTCGACCAATTCAAATAAACCCAATTAACCGCAAAGGAGATTTTACTATGAAAAAAATGCAGATTTTTGAACCGGCTCTTTGCTGTGAAACAGGCGTATGCGGCGCAAGCGTTGACTCGGAACTGCTTCGTATTACTACCGTACTCAACACACTTAAACAGAATGGAGTGGTAATCGACCGCTTTAATTTGAACAGTGCACCAATGGAGTTCGTGACAAATCAAACAATCAATACATTTATCAATCAAAAGGGTACTGAAGCTCTGCCTTGTGTTACTGTTGACGGAAAAATCGTTATAGAGGGCAGGTATCCGACAAATGAGGAAATTCTAACATTACTGGAACTGCCGATTGAAACCATGCTGCCAAAGCCAAAGAATAATGGCGGTTGCTGTTGTGGAGGAGGCTGCTGTTGATGAAAATCTTTGATCCTTTTGAACAGGTTCAGACCAAGTATATATTTTATACTGGAAAAGGCGGAGTGGGTAAGACATCAGTTGCCTGTGCGACTGCCGTATCTCTTGCCGACAGCGGAAAGAAAGTACTTTTAATCAGCACAGATCCTGCTTCAAATTTGCAGGATGTTTTCTCTATGGAGCTTAACAATAAGGGCGTTGTGATTCCCGATGTTCTCAATCTGACAGTAGCGAACCTTGACCCTGTGCAAGCAGCCGCTGAATACAGAGAAAGCGTTATCGCTCCCTATCGTGGAAAGCTTCCCGAAAGTGTCATCGCAAATATGGAAGAACAGCTTTCAGGTTCTTGTACAGTGGAGATTGCCGCATTTAATGAGTTTTCAGGATTTATAACCGACCAAAAAGTACAGAATGAGTACGATTATATCATTTTTGATACTGCACCAACAGGTCATACTTTGCGTATGCTGCAATTACCTTCTGCCTGGAGCAACTTCATCAGTGAAAGTACTCATGGAGCATCCTGCTTGGGACAGCTTTCGGGATTGGAAAGTAAAAAAGCTGTTTACAAAAAGGAAGTAGAAACGCTTGCTGACAAGAATATGACAACACTTGTTCTTGTCACAAGACCGGAGGATTCACCTCTGAAAGAGGCAGGTCGGGCATCTAAAGAACTTTCTGACTTTGGCGTGAGAAATCAGATTCTTGTAATTAACGGAATTCTCAAAGTGCATGACGATGAAATTTCAGATAAGCTGTATCAGAAGCAGCAGATGGCACTTGAACATATGCCGTCAGAGTTGAAAGAAATCGAAGCCTATCATATTCCATTTCGTGCCTATAAACATTACAGGTCTTGATAATGTGAGAAGCCTGTTAAAGGACGAACGATGTATTGTAAGGAATGATAAACTGAAATTTTACCATATTGCGAGTCTTTCCGATATTGTGAGCTATCTTGACAATTCGGAGAAAAAGGTAATCTTTACAATGGGCAAGGGCGGTGTAGGAAAAACTACTGTTGCAGCGGCGATTGCTCTCGGACTTTCCAAAAAGGGCAAAAAAGTTCATCTTACAACAACCGACCCCGCAGCGCATCTGAAATTTGTCATTGACGAAACAAGTGGTATCACTATGAGTCATATTGACGAACGTGAGGAACTGAAAAAGTACCAGAACGAGGTGCTTTCCAAAGCAAGAGAAAACGGCTTGAGTGATGAAGATATCGCCTATATTGAGGAGGATTTGCGTTTTCCCTGCACACAGGAGATTTCTGTTTTTCGTGCATTTGCCGAAATAGTGGAAAAGGCAGATGACGAAATCATAGTAATCGACACCGCTCCGACTGGTCACACACTTCTGCTTTTGGAGTCTGCACAAAGCTACAATAAGGAAATTCAGCGTACTAAGGGCGAAACTCCCGAATCGGTGAAAAAGTTGTTGCCGAGGTTAAAGTCAGATGAAACAGAAGTTATTATTGTAACTCTTCCTGAAGCAACACCTGTATATGAAGCGATGCGTTTGGAGGAAGATTTAAAACGTGCTGATATTCACAACAAATGGTGGGTAGTTAATTCCTCACTTTATGCTGCAGGAACAACAAATCAAATGCTGAAAGCAAAGGCAAGCAATGAAATCGAGTGGATCAACAAGGTTTATGAAAATACAGGTGGAAATGTCGCATTGATTGCCTGGAAAGCAGAAAATGTGAAAGGCGATACATTGTTATCACTATGATGGAGGAATGTTTTATGATTAAACCAAAGGTGGCTTTTATCTGTATACACAATTCTTGCCGCAGTCAAATTGGACAGTTTTACAGAAAGAGCAATTGACTTTCGGAGAACCGAATGATTGCCAGCACCGTAATTCTGGGCGATTATAACAGCAAATCCATTTGCCATTTCAGTTGAAAAACCGATAATCAGCAAAGATAATGACGATAGGTTTCCAACAGCACCAAGTGCATAAAAAAGATAGGATGCGTCCATATTTCAGACCTGGATGATATATTAATTCTTAACAAGCTCAGCATAGACTAAATACCTCTGATAATTGTCAGGGTAGGGATGGCAGGTAGAGAGGGTTATAAGAGATCTGTTCGCTTTAATATAAATATTCTGACTATCATTAGGGTCAATAACCTTGGTTTCGACCACCTGATATACAAGCGTTTCCCAAAAATTTGTTATATAAATTTTATCGCCCACGTTAAGTTCGGTAATTCTTTTAAACATATATATACTCTTATACCTTGTGTGAGCGGCAATAACGCAGTTTGTGTTTTCACCGCCGACAGGCAGAGAGGTGTGGGCAAGATACGCTGCTCCCTTAGCCATATTTTCTGTGCTCGCACCGTTATAAATCGGCAGCTTAATGTCAATGGCAGGAATCGTTATGTAGCCGAGTATATCGCTGTCTATATCGTAATCGGAGAGCAAAAAATCCGGTTTTTCATACGACAACTGATCGATCAGTCCGCTTTGCCCGCTTAAATATAGCTTTTCGTTATATTCAAACATTGCCCTACGCAGTTCGGCATACAGAAGGTTATCATCATTGGGAGCAGTATTATCCGTTTGCAATGCGTCTGTTTTAAGCTGATCAAATTGATCAATCGCTTTATTCGCCTGTATATCAAACGCCTCTCTCAGAGCAATAGGATAAGTAAAAAATCCAATACCAACAATCAATAAGATAATCGCTATGATTCTAACCAGCTTTCTCATTCTTCTTTCTCCGTATCAAACCTTTAACCGCACTGCTGACAAGCAGCATAGCAAACACTGCTGTAATCCCTAATGCAGCAAGCTTTGTATAGTCCTCCCATGTCATTTTCTTTTCGACTTTTGGTTCCTCGATGGGAATGTTCTCTTTTTCCTCAATCCGTCTGCCGTGTACCAACAAACGGTGCGTATTCTTGCCGTAGGGGGTACAGGTGATCAGAGTTACAAGATCCTTGCCTTCTTGTATAAAAAGGGAGGAGCTGTCATCAGGCTCGACGGTTTCTATTTTATAAATCTGATAGGTTAACGTTTCGTCAAGAACATGAATACGAAAAATGTTGCCCTTATGAAGCAGGTTAAGGTCGGTAAAAAGCCGCGCTGAGGGCAGACCGCAGTGTGCTGACAAAACGGCGTGGGTGCTTTCTCCGCCCATGGGGAGCGAGGTATTTTCCAAATGCCCTACACCCTTTAACAATGTTTCTTCCTTTGTTCCGTGATAGATCGGCAGATCCACATCGATAGCAGGAATCTCAATACTTGCCATTACTTCATCAAAAGCCAAAAGCTCGGTATATTCACCGTCAGTTATAGGATAGGCATCTGGGTCAAAGGGGTCGGTCAGTACAACGGCATTCTCAGACAGACTTTTATTGTAACGCCTTACAGCTTCTTTTTCCTCAGCAATTCTTTCGGGACTTATCGACGAAATCTTTTCGGTGCGTTCGGTAATCGCGCGGGTGCTGTTTTTTTGATAAAGGTAATTGGAAATAGTAGGATAGAGAAAAACAGCGCCTCCCACGAGGAATACAAATATGATCAGTATTGTCGGCAGGTGCTTTTTCATTCTGGTTTCCTCTTTCATACGTGGTATTAAAGGATTTCGATCAACCCACAATTGAATGCATGATTTGAAACAATACGCCACCCTATTATGCGGGGTGGCGTAAACTGTTATGACTATTTCTTGCACTTATTTCGCCTTGGCTTTTTTGCGGAAGAGAACAAACAAAATTACTGCGCCGGCCATAAGAGCAATACCGATGACGGTGAAGATTACAATACCTTCATCCCCGGTTATTGGGAGTGTAATACCACTGCTGTTAGGAACCTCAACGGTATAAACACCGTCAGTTGCTTCAACGTCGGCGTCGGTAAAGTTAACCTTTACAGCCTCGGCCAAAATGTTATAGCCATGAGGTGCCTGAGTCTCTACAAGGTAGTAATCGTATTTTGTACCGTTTGCTTCGTATTTTTCAAATGTTGCCACACCTGAAGCATTGGTAACAACATCACTCTCAAGCTTAATGCCGTTTATAGTTGTATGAGGAACTTGTACTGCTAATCCTGCATCAACTTCTGCCTGCGTAGCTGTTCTGTACAAATCGAACTTTGCGCCAGAAAGCTTGGTAGTGGGACTGCCATCAACGTACTTATCGATCTTTATAGCAAAGGTTGTAACATCAACAGTATCAGTTTTCTGCTTATGTGAGTTTTCTACATAAGGATAATAAGAATAATTAAATGTAGCTGTGTTGGTTTCCGGAATATTGACTGCGGTTTTGGTATCATCAGCATTAAGTGTTGCAGTATAGGTAATATCAAGCTGTTTTCCGCCGTTTGCGGCCCATTTGTCGGCATACTGATCTGTAGTAACGCTTAATTTAAAAGTATATCCGGTGGTTGCAGTAGTATCAAGAGTATAAGCAGTTGAATCAACAGTTGCATCGTCAATTTTAACATTGATTGAATCAGTATCAATAGTTAATCCGTCAGGGAGAAGGTCAGATACAGAGAATGACTTATCAGTTGCTTCTGCTGAATATGTAGGAATATCCACCGTAATAGTATAGTTTACCTTTTCGCCCTTGGTTACGCTGGTCTTGTTGGCAGTCTTGGTAATAGTAACTTCCTCTTTTTTCGCCGTAAAGGTTACATCATTAATTACATAAGCCTTATTCTCATCAACAGTCCCTACGGTCGGTTCAACCTTTTGAAGCATCAGCTGATAAACTGATGTGGAAGAAGTCGGGCGGATAAAATACTCGCCCATTGCAAGGTCTGCAAAGGTGGCTGTGCCGGAGGTAACTGTCGCTGTTTTCGCAGCAGCGATGTTGTTATCTGCAATATACTTTGGCAGACCGGCAAGCAGATTTTTCAGGTCAGCAGACTCATCTGTAAGTGCGGCAAACTGTTCAACGGTATATGCCTGATTTGCACTATTCGTTACGCTGTTAGTCTGCGCAAAATAATCAGCAAAATCATTGTTCCACGCATATGAAACGTGGTTGGATGTTGCATTATAAGTGATATCAATCACTTTATAAGCCGCAAGCACATCATTCTCCACAGCATTCTCAATTGTTATAGATGCCGTGGAATCCGCAGCAACGTCTCTCGGCTCTGCGCACACACCCATCGGGAATAAACCGAGGGCTAAAATAAGGGTAAATAATAAGACTGCAAATTTTTTGGTTTTCATATGAATTTTCCTTTCATTATTTATTTTTGCTTTTATATCGGCTTATTTTAAACCAAAACAAACCGATTGCAGCCAAAGCCAGTAGCGAAAGTCCTGCCACGGCGAATAGGCCGCCGGTGAACGGTGTTCCGGAAGTGGGCATATGCAGCGTCAGATAGTTCGCAAGTTCAACATTAACCTCATTTTCAGTAATGTTTTTTTCTTTTTCATCGATTCGGGCAATATTGCCCGAATCGTCAACGATGATTTTTAAAGGTGCATCAAGCAATCGGTAACCCGTGGGCGCTTTTGTTTCGGCTAGATAATACACACTATCGGGGGAGAGTGTATCCGTAAAAACTGCGGTAGCTTTCGTTTTGTCCTCACTCAGAGCCGTAACAACCACGCCGACGGAAACACATTTTATACTTTCTCCGTTATAGGTAATGGTCTTATCCCCATTGCTATCCACTTGGTACAGGGTAAACTCCGCACCGGCAAGCGGCACTTTATTCTCATCTGTGGATTGATCGCCGTCAAGCTTGCTCACATTAAGGGTATACGCCTTTTCAAAACGTGCATAATAAGTCGCATTGCCTGTAGTTGTGTAGCTTATTGTCATGCCGTTGTCTGTAAGCATATCATCGATGACCTTATTCGCATCATTACCCTCGGAATCATACCAACCGACAAATCTGTAGCCGCTTCCTGCGGTCGCTTTGGAGTCTACGGTTTGCTGTACCTCGCCATTATGATAGTATAGCGAGAGATAACCTATTTCATCGTCAGTAATTTCTACCCAACTGTCGCCATTCTTCACCTGACGGATAAAGGTCTGTGTAACAATCTTTTTCGAGAATCTCGCGTAATAGGTTGCACCTTCTGTAATTGTGCCGCTTATTGTTTTATTTGTTGTAATAAGCGTGCCATCGGAAGCATACCAACCAACGAATTCGTAGTATTTACCCGCTTTTGCTTGGGAGCTTACAGTCGCGTCTGCCGTATTGGTTTGACTGTAATGAGTGAGAGTACCTATTGTATCATCGTTTGTATTTTTCCAATTGTCACCGCTTCCTATCTGACGGACATAGGTCTGTTTAATGAGTTTCGAGAATCTCGCGTAATAGGTGGCATTGCCCGTAGTTGTGTAACTTATCGTTGCGCCGCCATTTATAAGCATATCACCGGCAACCTTATTGCCATCAGAATCATACCAGCCCATAAATTTGTAGTCGTTTCCAGCTGTTGCAGTGGAGCTGATAGGCATACCTACAGCATCGGTATAACTGTAACGTCCGAGAGTACCTATTTTATCGTCAGTGGTGTTTGTCCAGTTGTCACCGCTTCCTACTTGACGAATATAGGTCTGTGTAACGCTGTTCGAAAATCTCGCATAGTAGGTTTTCACGCTTTCCTGTGTTTCCACATAGCTGTATTCAGCATTCGTAGCAATAAGTTTTCCGCTTTCATCATACCAACCAACAAAATTATAGCCTTCTTTTGCAGTCGCCGTGACAGTTACGCGTTCACCAGTTGCAGCGTGGTAGGATTTACCGCCGTTTTCATTATATGCGGCGTTGTAATTCGTGTCTGATGTATCTGTTACACTTGTAATTTCAACTGTGCCGCCTGTATCAGAATAATCGTATACCTTTAAACTGTTGTTATAAGTCTGCGGAATAAACGCTTGCCTCCAACGCCATTGCGCCACCATGGTAAGCCCCTTGTGGACATTGGCATAGGATATTGTTTTTTCGCTGTTATTGATCCAGGTTACACCCACATCCTCATTGTTCTCCTCATTCTGGTTGATACGTTTAGTCAAAGCAACATTACCGTTATATATTTTAAAATACTGCGCTTTCGTGTTCCCATTGACTCCATCAAAAGTGTAATCGCAGGCTACAGTATGCTCAGCAGGAAGTATCATACTTCCTAATTGGTCTGCATTTATCTGATTATCCGCTGAAACGTTATCAACGATGTCACCCGTAAGCAGCCAGCCCATAAACTTCCAACCGTCGTTCTGTCCTTCGGCTGCATGTGATACATAAGGGTCAATAAATAAGGTTTTTGTACCTGCCTGCGCCTCGTCAATACCGGTAACCGGCTTAAAGCTGTATACATTATCTGCTTCGTCAGTATTATATTCTCTTTCTCCTTCATAAACTTTGTATTCTTTTCCGCCATTCGGGTCATAAGTCACTGTTGGACTTTTGACAAAGACAAAGTGCAGATCTGTTGCCGAAGTCACGCCATCCAGATAATAGGTATAAATGACATCGCCGTCTGTATTGGTCGATTTGATCCACTTACCTGCCTTTTGTTCATCTGTTAAGTCTTCGCTATAATCGATTTCGTTTCCCGCTAATTTCAAAAAATCAGTCACAGGATTTCCGTTCTCATCCTGTTTTGTGTAATATACACCGACAAACTCACAGCCGTCAGTGACATCTGCTGCCTTTACAATAGCCTGAATTTTCAGCGGTTCGCCATCTGTCACATAGGTTGTAAGCTTATTGTCAATCGTGACCTCATGACCTTTTGAGCTTCCTGTGCCCCCGGTTGTTCCGTCACTTCCGCCGATAACCGCACTGCCGTGGGTGGTAGTACTGCCCGACAGAGGGTGGTAAATCTGAAAGTTTATATTATCAAGGAAGTTACCGTAGGTTTTAGCTTTATCCGCACTCACTGGTGAATTCACATATCCCACCGACACAAAACCAAACAATGTTTCAGTCTGACCGGCAGGGACGGTATAGAGATAATACTTGCTTAAATCGATCTCTGTATTACCTGTGCCACTCCCGCTTTCTGCAGAACCCTCAGCATTAGAGCCGTAATGACTCCACGGGTTTGTTCCGCTCGTTGCCTTTGAGGATGCCATGATCCAGATGTGCCACTCTTCGGTATAAATCGTACTGGGGGTAAGGCTGAACGCATTATTGCCTGCATTATCCTCAAAAGCACCGCTTGCGGCAAATTTTTTACTGAAAACAGTTAACTGCTCACCCAACCCGGCAGAAGTTTTAAATGATGTCATTCCCTGAGCAATCAGCCAGTCTACCATCTGCATGAACTGGTCACGCCCTGCTTTGTTGGGCTTTGATGGGTCAACGCTCTGTTTTGGACCGATAACCAACGCCATTGTATCCGTTCCGTTTCGACCGCCGTGGTCAAGTCCCCACTCGTAAACACTCGAGGGTGTGGTCTTAACATTCTGGTATAATGTACTCTCTTCATCGGCATTCAGTTCTGCGGCATATTCACCGTTAGTAGGCTTTAAAGTTACACCGCCTATATATGTTCCTGTATTTTCTCGGAACAACTCAATTTTTCCCTCAAAAGCTGTTGTATTCCAAGCAGGAACTTCACTTTGATCCGGTTGTTTATATTTTTTGTCAGTCCAGGACTGCCCCTCTTCAAAGCTGCCGTTTTGCAGCTTGTTAACATTGCTGTCCTCGTCGGCGGAAACGTGGGAAGGGGTAAAATGAAACAGCGAAAGAACACCGCAAAGAAGCATAAGCACTGTGAAAAAAAGAGCGAACCGGTGTATTTTACCGTTGCGTTTTCCTATAATATGCTTCGATTTATACACGGCGCATCCCCTCCTTTTTTTGAATTTTATAAAAAATTACGAGAAGCCGATAGAAATCAAGATTTATTATAATATAGCACTGTCGGATTACAAAGTCGTTACACATCAAATCGACTTCAAACCCCACAAATAAACATTTCAACCACCAATTTATTATTTTTCACAAAGAAATGCAGAGTAACAACGACACTGAAAGATGAATTTACATGAAAGCTGCTGTTGTTTATGCTAAAATTTGTGTAACTTTTTCATGTCAGTTTATGGAAAATAGAAAAATCCTCCTCTGCCAAACAAAGGAAGATTTTCGTCATCACAAATATCATTATTTGTTTTGTAAAAACTCATATTTGTTATTCCACAACATACCGCAAGTGACTTCTGCCCAACTGTATTGTGTCATGTATTCACCTTGAAATGCAGGCATTCCGGTTTGCAGAAAACAATAATAATCACAGTCAATCCGTTCCGTATCGAGCGAATAATAATATCCGGTTTGTTCCAGCAGACATTCCGATCCGGCTTTTTTAAGCGTATTGCGTAGGTCAAAGAAAAGCTGATGCAGGTAATTCATTTTTTTCAATTCATCATAGTCATCCTGCCACATAATTGTACAAATCTGCTTGGCAGTCACACCTGCACCATTGCGGTCAATCAGAACCGCTAATAATTCCTTGGATTTAGAGCGTTTAAAATTCAATGGAACTCCATGAGCGAAAACTTCAAAGTTGCCAAAGCACTTCACCTGGAGCAGCTTTTCCTTTGTTTTTCGCCCCTTTATATGGTCGATTTCTTTCTGTATTGCTTCCGCTGTAATCGGTTTCAGCAGATATCCAGAAACATGGATCTGAAAAGCATCCAGGGCATACTCAGAAAATCCTGTGCAAAATACAATATTGCATTCAGGTTGTGCCTCTAGTATTTTTTCCGCCAACGTCAAACCGCCCATGCCACGCATACTAATGTCAAGAAAAGCGATATCAACATGATTGTTCTGTACCCATTCTAGTGCTTTTGTACAGGAAGAAAATTCAGAAATCGCTGTAATATCCGGAGAAATGGCAACTGCTTTTGTCAGTGCCTGAAGCATTGGACGTTCGTCATCAACAGTTACTGCAATCATTTCTCATTTTCCTCTTTCTTTGGTATTGTGATCAAAGCCTTTGTTCCTTTGCCTGGAACACCGCACACATCAAGTCTGCCTTTACACATGATCTCCAGACGGATTCGAATGTTTCGGATTCCCACGTGCTTTTTCTCGTCCTGGAAAGCGGTGCTGTCAAAGCCGATTCCATCATCTTCTACACAAATGCAGTAATCAGATTTTGTTTCATATGTGGAGATAATAACAGTTCCGCCGCTTTCCAACCCCATAAGACCATGCTTGACGGCATTTTCTACCAGTGGTTGTATGGTAAGCGCAGGCAGGAGAAAATCTTCTGATTGGATATCAAATATAACTGTCATACCTGGAAATCTGACCTTTTCTATATTTACGTAGTGCTTTACATGTGCAATTTCCTTTGAAAGACGAATTGGCGCATAATTATCAAGCTCACTGAAATTTCCTCGTAAATACAACGAAAAATCATGTACAAGCTTTGCAGCCATCTGCGGCTTTTCAGAACAGAAATGCTCAATTGTGCCAAGGGTATTATATATAAAATGCGGCTGTATCTGACTTATCATAATGGCGACCCGGTTGTTTTCAAATTCTGCTCTCATCTCCTTTTCACGCATTGCCGCACGAAAATTTTTGGGTATTACAAGCAGTATCATAAAGATGATAATAAAAAACATAAGAATAAACACAATATTCGAGATAAGACCTCCCTGCCACCATCCGATAGCAGTTGCTGCAAAATCAACATGAAATGCGGCAATTAGGAAAATAGACAATATCAGTAGAATCCGGTTATATTTTTCAGCATGAATCAGACTGTAGATCACACAGCCAAGCAAAATCAGGGTAATCAAAGACTGTGATACTGACCATGCCAGATTGGTATCGTAAATTCCAATACTGCCAAAAAAAGATATGCCCATTATGATTGCCAGGATCACCCATGAAACTCCAGTCAGAACAGACCCAATGTTTTTTACCTTTTTGCTAAGGCACTCCACAACAAAAACAGTCATACTCAACATATAGAGCATCATACATAGCTCTGATGCAATTGTATTGAATCGGTAGTGGTCATTCCATAATGAAATATGCGGTGACTCCAATATAAAATATCCTCCGCCAAAAAGCATCATGAAACCTATCATCCACATGATCTCATTTTTGGGGATACGCATCAAAGAGGAGAACAGGGAAACGCCAAGAATCACAAATGATATGACCATTGCCACAATACCGAGTGTTCTTTCAAAATCCCCTTCGTATTTTATCGCTTCTTTGAAGACAACGCCACCCTCTCCTCCATAAATATACATGGAATCCAGGAAGTCGTCTACTGCGTTTTCATTTCCAAAATTGTGATTGTTTTTCAAGACAATTTCAATTGTATCTGTTTCCGTTCCTGTATAATAGTATTCCGCCCATATTTTTCCACAAACACTGTCGTCAAACTCAGGATTCTCAATGTCACAAACATGCGGTTCCTGTCCGGGAACATGTATGGTTGCTCCTATGTGATTAAAATACAAAGCAATTGGTGTCCCATTAGAAAGACCGCCTATGGTTTCTGACCTGTCCGGTGACATAAGCTGAAACATTCCCCGCAGCGTAACATCGCCCTGCAATGCAGAAATATGTTCTCCTTCGATTATGGGGTGCCATTCCCCGTCATCAATTTTGTAATCACCTTGAAATGCTACAGCCAATGGAAGTGCCATGGTTGACTGTTTGCTTTGATTGCTTTTTATCAGCAAAAAGGCAACCGCCAGAAGCGTTATAATGCCTATCCCAATCACAACAATGGATGACCGCTTTAACTTGTTTCGTAAAAAATTTAACTTCTGCATTTTTACCTCGCATAAATAAAGTAGTAATTCATAGAGTACCGTGCTATGGGAATCCAGCAGGTACGACTTCAATTTCGTTTGTTGGAACAGTGCAGATTCCTGAATCGGTCTACCAGGATTTTCTATTCCATAATCGAACGCATGGTTGTCGGCTACTGCAAAGTCATGAGCCAACGCATTAATGAGTTCTACAATATACTCGTCCTTTGATATCGTTCCAATAAAATCACACTGCACAGCATCTCCGCAGTCTACAAGAGATTGATCTTACTTCCAGTTTCGATAATCTCATTATATCATGAATCCAGAAGAAATGCAACTGTCGTATCCTAAATAACTCAGCTATTCGAGAGGCTTCGGATAAAATTTCTTACGATATCACCTGTATCATACTCTTCAATGAATTACTGCCACACGATTATCACTGAAATCTTCCAGTACTCTTAAACAACAAAATTTTCTGTCACCTTATAAACACCATTCTAAACACGGCAATTTCTCCAGTAAAAAACTATGAACAAACCCAAAGATTAACAAGATGATCAAGGTAAGCAGAATCGAGGAGACAGCGGAATTGCTTGTTAGGGATACTCTCTTTGAATGAAGTATCAAGTTTCAGAATATTCACAACAATTTGTCGAAGAATATTGAAATTCTCGGCAGAATCACCCTTTCTTGCTCTGCTTTCATCTTCCCGAAAAGCAATATCAAGAACCCAGTGCAGCGAATTTTCTATGCTCCAGTGTGCTCTCTTTGCCCTCATAATCTGCTGTGCAGTCATATTTTTACAGCTGTAGATAAAATAATGCCGCTGCTCTGTTTTTCTTCCATTTTCTTCTGTTTTGGCAACGATCATGCCGATCCTGTTCAGATCAGTCCACTTTTCGCGCCCATTCTGATGGTGTATAATAAAACTTGACACAATCCAGACAATGGATGTAAGATAAACCTTAATCCGCAGACTTGAAATCCTGCCACTTTTCAAAACCACAGAAATA
>NZ_CALDMP010000031.1 GCF_937915125.1 uncultured Ruminococcus sp.
TTTGGACGATTTTGTCGATATTTCGGTGATTTTTTGTGGTTTAAGGAGAGACTAAATAACAACTAATAATATTCGCCGCGTCGCCCCTTGCGTAGGGGCGTGGATTGAAATAACAGCTGGTTACTCTCGTGGCGTTTTTTTGTAGTCGCCCCTTGCGTAGGGGCGTGGATTGAAATATTTGAAAAATGGTTCCTAAATCATACCCAACTGAACTAAAATAGAGAGCAGAAGCATAAAAACGCATAACCATTTGTGATGTGTTATGCCAAAAATAGATGTTCATTTTTCAGAAATGTTCCACAGTAGAAATCATGATTAAAATATGATACGATAAATTTATAATGATTCCCAAAATACAAATTGACCCAATAAATCAGGGAGGTAGTTCTTTATGAATAATTTTACCTATTCAATTCCAACAGTCATTCATTTCGGTAAGAATCAACTAAGTCATCTGTCTGAACTGAAACAAAGCGGCAGCAACGTCCTTCTCGTATATGGGGGCGGAAGCATCAAACGCAGCGGTCTCTATGACAAAGCAATCAAAATCCTGACTGACACAGGACTCATTGTGACAGAATTGTCGGGAGTAGAACCCAATCCTCGTATTGAATCAGTTCGCAAAGGCGTTGCGCTCTGTAAAGAGCACAGCATTGATATGGTGCTTGCAATCGGCGGCGGTTCTGCCATCGACTGCGCTAAGGTTATTGCAGCAGGCGCATGCTATGACGGTGACCCCTGGGATCTGGTTTTGGATGGCGGAAAAATAAAAGCTGCACTGCCTGTCTATACTGTGCTGACACTTTCAGCAACAGGTTCAGAAATGGATGCATTTGCTGTGATCAGCGATCTTTCAAAAAATGAAAAATGGGGAACTGGCAGTGATCTCGTGAAGCCTGTCATGTCTGTGCTTGATCCAAGCTATACCTTTACGGTTTCATCCCGACAGACGGCAGCCGGTACTGCCGATATGATGAGCCATACTTTTGAAAACTATTTTACAAATGTAAAGGGTGCAACACTCCAGGGGTATTTATGTGAGGCAGTGCTGAAAACCTGTATTCAATATGGACCTGTTGCACAGAAAGAACCGGAAAATTATAATGCAAGGGCAAATCTTATGTGGGCAAGCAGTCTTGCCATAAACGGATTACTGGACGGCGGTGCAGAAGTCGGCTGGTGTGTCCATCCCATGGAACATGAGCTTTCAGCCTTCTATGACATTACTCATGGAGAAGGACTGGCAATTCTTACGCCGGTCTGGATGCGTTTTGTCCTGGAGAAATCGCCGTCCAAAACTGCACAATTTGCCGCATATGGGCGAAATGTCTGGGGACTGAACGGAACAGATGCCGAAGTTGCGAAAGCAGCCATCGACAAAACCGCTTCGTTTTTCTTCGATACAATGAAAATGCCAGCAAATCTGCGTGCAGTGGGGATCACTGAAAAAAACCACTTTGCAGAAATGGCGGAAAAAGCAGCAGCAGGATGTGAAGGCAGCTTTGTTCCGCTGACCAAAGATGACATCATTTCTATTTTTGAAGCGGCATTTTAACGGTAAAAAGGAGGCTATAAAAATGTTGGAAGCTGGACAAAAGGCTCCTGATTTCACACTTCAGGATAAAGATGGTAATTTTGTTTCTCTCTCGGATTTTGCCGGGCAAAAGGTCGTGCTTTATTTCTATCCGAGAGACAATACACCTGGCTGTACTCGCCAGGCATGTGCATTTGCAGCACATGATACGGCATTTCGGGAAAAACATGTTATCGTCATTGGAATCAGCAAAGACAGTACTGCTTCTCATCAGAAGTTTGCTGAAAAGCACCATTTACCCTTCCTCCTGCTGTCAGATCCGGAACTCTCTGCGATTCAGGCATATGGCGTATGGAAAGAAAAGAAATTGTACGGAAAGGTGAGTATGGGCGTTGTACGAAGCACCTATGTGATCGATGAAAACGGTATCATTGAAAAGGCTATGCCAAAGGTGAAACCGGATACCAACGCAGAAGAAGTACTGGCTTATTTGAATCAAACTGAATGAAACAGGTTTTTGAATGCTCTATTCACAGAAGTCGTCAAGTGAGAAGAGAAAAAGAACCCTGCGTGGATCCGTGTATCGTTACGTGGATCTATGCAGGGTTCTGATTATCGTGTTACCTCTAATTTTATTAGGGCAACACCGCACAAAGAGCGCCTAGCGGCTTTGTACGTCATATGCTTGCATATTTTCCGTCATGTTTTAGGCAACACCGCACAAAGAGCGCCTGTCGGCTTTGCACGTCATATGCTTGCATCTTTTTCGTCATATTTCACAAAAATGCT
>NZ_CALDMP010000032.1 GCF_937915125.1 uncultured Ruminococcus sp.
ATGAAACAAAAAGCGCAGTGAATACTTTGTGTATTCACGAGCATTTTTGTGAAATGTGACGGAAAAGATGCAAGCATATGACGTACAAAGCCGCTAGGCGCTCTTTGTGCGGTATTGCCATAAATTCTATCCCGTTGAAAACGTCCCACCGAGACGTTTTCAAAATCTAATTTACTAAAAAGGTTTACAAGGGGAAAGCGGTCTTGTCCGCTTTCCCCTCGAAAAGCTGTCGCTTTTCTACCCCTTTTCTCCGCGCGCCGAAGTACGGCGCAGGGTGTTTCGCCGCCTGCGGGCGGCGACCAGGGACGCTGTCCCTGGACCCTGCCAAGGCTACTCGCCCTGGACCTCGCCAGCTGTACTCAGCTGGACCAGCAGTCTGGGTTGCCCTATTCCCTATTAGAGATGGGAAAGTGATTGTTCTCTTTTGGTGTTTAAAGCGGCTTCTTTTTGATTTTATCGCTTCTTCGGGGGTATTTTGCCGGCGTTGTTGTCTCTTTTTCTACAACAATCAGCCGCCGCTCCCCTGCTTGCTCCAGGTTGTAGTTTTCCTCAGAAACTACCTTTCCCCCAAGCAGTGCAATAGCACTTTCCGCCGTTTCCGCCGTTTCAGAGGGGCCTTTCATTGCCGCAAATCTGCCGCCCACTTTCACAAAAGGCAGACAATATTCCGTCAGCACCGGCAATGCCGCCACGGCACGTGCTGTGGCAAAGTCAAACTGTTCCCGATACACCGGATCCTGAGCGCCATCCTCCGCTCTGGCATGTACACACCGCACATTCCCCAGCCCCATCAGTTCCGCAGTATGTTCCAGAAACCCAATGCGCTTTTGCAGACTGTCCAGCAGCGTAATTTGCAGATCCGGGCGCAGAATTGCCAGCACCATCCCAGGAAAACCTGCCCCTGTTCCCACGTCAATACAGCTTGCCCCCAGCGGCAGGGAGATTTTTTGCAGCAGCACTGCACTGTCCAGAAAATGCTTCGCCCAGACCTCTTCCGGCTCTGTAATGGCGGTGAGATTCATGTGGGCATTGGTTTCCACAAGTTCTTTTAGATAGGTGGAAAACTGTTGAAAATGGGTTTCACACAAGGGTAAATCCGCCCCGGCAAAGATTGCTTTTGCCTTTTCGTAAGTCATCATGTCCTGCTTCCCTCCTGATTTGCCGTATCCCAGACCATGAGCACGGAAATATCCGCCGGAGATACGCCGGAAATACGGCTTGCCTGCCCCAGATTCTGGGGACGGTGGGCGTTCAGTTTCTCCGCCGCCTCCAACCGCAGCCCACGCACCGTGGTATAGTCCAGATTCTCCGGCAGCTTCATATTTTCCAGCTTTCGCATACGCTCGATCTGCGCCAGCTGCTTGCTGATATAGCCCTCATATTTGATCTGAATCTCCACCTGTTCCCCGATAACCGCCGGCAAAACCGGGCGCTCCGGGTCAAAGGGGGCGATCATGGCATAATTCAGCTGGGGACGGCGAATGAGATCCGCTGCCTTGCATCCTGTGGATAGTGCTGCCGTGCCGTGTTCCTCCAGAAAAGCGTTCAGTTCCCCGGAAGGCGCCAGATTGGTCTTTTCCACACGCTTTCGCTCCTGTTCCACAAGGCGGTATTTTTCCACCATGGCACCATAGCGTTCCTTAGAAACCAGTCCCAGTTCATATCCCAAGGGCATCAGCCGCCAGTCTGCATTATCCTGACGAAGAATCAGCCGGTATTCGCTGCGGGATGTCATCATACGATAGGGATCCTCGCAGCCCTTTGTGACCAGATCATCCACCAGTGTGCCAATATAAGAGGACGCACGATCCAGCACAAAGGGCGCCTTTCCCTGCACCAGCAATGCCGCATTGATGCCGGCAATCAGCCCCTGGGCTGCCGCTTCTTCATAGCCGGAGCTGCCGTTGAACTGCCCTGCGCCGAACAAACCGCCGATTTTCTTGCTCTCCAGGCTGGCACGCAGTTCCGTGGGGTCGACACAGTCATACTCGATAGCATACGCTGGGCGCATGATCTCTACATGCTCCAGCCCCTTGATGGTACGCAAAAATGCCAGCTGCACATCCTCCGGCAGGGATGAGGACATGCCCTGCAAATAGTATTCCTCTGTCTCCAGTCCCATGGGTTCCACAAACAGCTGGTGCCGGGGTTTGTCCGCAAAGCGGACGATTTTTGTCTCAATGGACGGGCAATACCGAGGGCCGATGCCTTCGATCTGCCCGGAAAACATGGGCGAACGATGGAGATTTTCCCGGATAATACGGTGGGTCTCAGCGTTGGTGTAGGTGATATAGCAGGAAACCTGATTGTGCATGGCTGCGGCATCGGAGCCAAAGGAAAAGGGTACGATATCCGCATCGCCGTCCTGCCGTTCTATGGCATCAAAGTCAATGCTCCGCCGATGGACACGGCAAGGCGTTCCCGTCTTGAAACGACGCATCCGCAACCCCAGCTGCTTCAGATTTTCCCCAAGGGGACGGCTGGGCAGGGCTGCATCGGGGCCGCTTTCGTAGGAAACCTCTCCCACGTGAATCCGTCCGTTCAGGTAGGTTCCTGTTGCCACTACCACAGCCGACACGTCATATTGTGCACCAAGGGAAGTGACAACGCCGCAGACTTTGTCGTCCTGCACCTGAATCTCGGCAATTTCCGCCTGTTTGATCTCCAGATTGGGTGTCTTTTCGCAGATTTGTTTCATGTAATTGTGATATTTCACCCGGTCCGCCTGCACACGGAGACTGTGAACAGCAGGGCCTTTTCCACGGTTGAGCATACGGCTCTGGAGAAAGCAGGCATCTGCTGCCCTGCCCATTTCGCCGCCAAGGGCGTCAATTTCCCGTACCAGATGGCCTTTTGCCGTGCCGCCGATAGACGGATTGCAAGGCATGTTAGCGATCTGGTCGAGGGATATGGTAAAGAGCACCGTCCGGCAGCCAAGCCGGGCTGAGGCAAGAGCAGCCTCCACGCCGGCATGGCCTGCGCCGATCACGGCAACTTCGTAATTTCCCATGTGATACATGTTGATAACTCCTTCGAATTGATAGATGTTTCACGTGAAACAAAAATGAGAACAGCCAAGGAAAAGCTACGTAGTAAGGCTCCCCAGACTGCTGGTCCAGCTGAGCCCAGCTGGCGCAGGTCCAGGGCTGCGGAAGCCCTGGCAGAGTCCAGGGACAGCGTCCCTGGTCGCCGCCCGCAGGCGGCGAAATACCCCGGCGCATTCTTTTGCGCCGCGGAGAAAAGGGGTGAGAAAAGCGGTAGCTTTTCGAGGGGAAAGCGAACAAGACCGCCCCGCCTTGTGTCCACTTTTCTACAAGTGTTATTTTGTAAACGTTCCGGTGGAACGTTTACAACGGATTTTCTTACAATATTATCCTGAATGTCACAAAAGAAAATGGCGCCGGCGAATTCGCTCGTTTCACTCGCTGTTCGCCTGGGTACGCATCGCCGCTGTTGCCTTTACTGTGTTCGTTTTGTGGTAATTCTGAATTTTCGGAACAGAAATTTCTACCTTTATTTTTTGACGGCGATGCGTTTGCTGTTCTGAATTGTACTTTGCTTGTCAGGTGTTTCTTCCTTTTTTCTTTGCTGAAAAGAAAAAAGGAAGCGAAAAAAGAAAAGAGTTCTCGCTGTGCTCGTGTGGATTATTTGCCTACGCAGAAGCGTGAGAATACGTCGTTGACGACAGCTTCGGAGACTCGCTCGCCTGTCAGCGTCAAAAGCGCATCCGCTGCCTCTTCCAGCAGCACCGTCACGCCGTCCAGCATTTCCCCATCATCCAATGCCTCCAGTGCCTGCAATATCTGCGCCTTCGCCGTCTCCAGACACTGCTTCTGCCGTGCATTCGCCACAATCCCCAGTTCCGGTGTCACCTTCGCCTGATAGAACATTTCCTCCACCGTTTTCCGCAGTTCTTCCAGTCCATCTCCAGCCTTTGCCGCCATGAAAATCACATGCCCGAACCGTTCCTGTAACGTCCGGATATCCAGCCTTGTCTCCTGGTCAGACTTATTCACAATGGCAATCACCGGCTTCTCCGGCAACTGCTCCAGCATCCGCAGATCGTCCCCATCCAAGGGTCTTGTGGTATCAAACACCGCTAGTATCAGATCCGCCGCCTGCAATCGCTTCTCTGCAATCTGCACGCCCATCTGTTCAATGACATCCTCCGTTTCCCGGAGCCCAGCCGTATCCGACAGCCTCAGCGTCACATTCCCCAGCCGTATCTGCTCCTCTACCACATCCCGGGTTGTCCCGGCAATTTCTGTGACAATACTTCGCTGACTGCCTGTCAGCAGATTAAAGAGGGTGGATTTTCCAACGTTCGGTTTCCCCACAATTACCGCCGATACGCCGGATTGCAGAATACGCCCGTAATCATAAGTGGCAAGAGTATCCTCTAGCTGCGCCAGAACAGGCGCAAGGGCTTCTCTCAGGCTCTCCGGAGTCACAGCCGGAATTTCATCCTCCGGATAATCCGCCCATGCCGCAAGATCCCCCAGACTGCGGACAATGCCCTGGGTAATCTGCTGCACCCGGTGATACAGGGCACCGTTCTGCTGGGCGTGGGCGAATTCCAGCTCCCGTTTTCCGGCAGCGCCAATGACGTCCATGACCGCTTCTGCCTGGGTGAGGGTCATTTTCCCGGCGAGAAACGCCCGTCTGGTGAATTCTCCCGGCTGCGCCGGAACTGCACCGGCGTGGAGTACTGCACGGAGCAGCTGTTCTGTCACATAAATGCCCCCGTGGCAGGATAATTCCGCTACGTCCTCGCCAGTGTAGCTGTGGGGTGCACGAAAAACGGTGAGAATGCCGTCATCCATTTCCCTGCCCTGTTCGTCCAGAAATGTGCCGTAAGCGCAGGTATAACCCTGCATTTCCGCCGGATTTTTTCCGGAAACACTGCGGAAACATGCCCCGGCAATGGCGAGGGCATCCTCACCGGAAATGCGAATGACGGCAATGCCGCCGGCAGCGTGGGGGGTCGCAATGGCTGCAATGGTATCCATAGGATTCCTCCTTTTCAAATCTATCTCAAATAAACAAAAATCAAAGCCAGTCTGTTTACCGCCAAGTAAAGGCAGCCCCATCAAGCTGGTCCAGCTGAGCACAGCTGGCGCAGGTCCAGGGCTGCGGAAGCCCTGGTCGCCGCCGCAGCGGCGAAACACCCCGGCGCATTCTTTTGCGCCGCGGAGAGGGTGGTGAGAAAAAGCGATAGCTTTTTCGAGGCGGGGCGAACAAGACCGCCCCGCCTTGTGAAACCATTTCTGTAAGTTAAGCCTTGTAAACGTCCCGGTGGGACGTTTACAACACAATAAGTTTTCTGCCCGCAAGTTCCGTTGAAAACGTCCCACCGGGACGTTTTCAAAATTTCACTTATTAGAAAGGGTTTACAAGGGGAAAGCGGTCTTGTCCGCTTTCCCCTCGAAAAGCTGTCGCTTTTCTCACCCCTTTTCTCCGCGGCGCAAAAGTATGCGCCGGGGTGTTTCGCCGTCTGCGGACGGCGACAAGGGGCTTTGCCCCTTGACCCCACCAGGGCTTCCGCAGCCCTGGACCTGCGCCAGCTGTGCTCAGCTGGACCAGCAGACTGAGCTACCTTTTTGAAAACGGGTAGAAAACATTTTTAGATGTGACTTGATATTACATTTGCGCAGTATTCTTGCGAGTTTGGGAAGTGCGTTTCCCTGATAAAATACACCATATTCCAAAAAACGGGCTGCGTGTAACAGCCCGTTTCTGTAGATATTCCGCTGTTTCACGTGAAACAACTCTTAAAACTCGATTTTTCCATACAGCCCGGCGTTCAGTTCATCCTCCGGCTTGGGCTTCTTATAATCCCGTTCAAAGCTGGTTTTCACGGAATCCAGATTGGTACGCTTGAACTCCTCCGGCTGGCGTTCCCGATAGGGACGCTTGCCCCCACGGTTCTGACCGCCCTTGCCGCCGCGGTTTCCGCCGCTGCGCTTGCCGTTAACGGAAGAAACCACCACTTTCCGGTAGGGATCCTCTCCCACGCTCCGGGAAGTCACGCCCTCGATCTCCGAGATCCGGCTGTGAATGATCCGGCGCTCGTAGGGATTCATGGGCTCCAGCGTAGTAGAACGACCGGTACGAAGTACCCCACGTGCGATCTTGTCCGCCAGCTGTTCCAGGGTCTTGCGGCGCTTTTCCCGATAGCCGTTGCTGTCCAGGAGCAGACGGCTATAGTCCTCGCTGTCTTTATTCACCAGAATTGATGCCAGATACTGGATAGAATCCAATGTTTCACCGCGTCTGCCAATAATGGTACCACTCTTGGACTGGCTGCGCAGTTCCATACGGATGCCGTTTTCGGTACGCATGGTGGTAATGGTCACTTCAATGCCCATTGCCTGGTAGATATCTGCAATATACTGCCGTGCACGGAGCAGATTCGGGGTCATTTCCTCTTCTGTGAGAATGGTCTCAATTGCCTCGGACTCCATACCTCTTGTGGCGGGATCACCCTGAGAAATCACAATTTCCTCTACAGAAGCCACTGCCTCCTGTACCGCAGACTTTTCCGAAACCTCCGGTTTCGCTGCCGGTGCGGGAGCGGGTGCTTCTTCCGGCTCTGCAGGCTCGTACACTGCCTCAACCTGTGCCTCACGCTTTATTTTGCCGAACAGAGATTTTTTCGGCTCTTCCAGGATCCGAAATACGATCTGATCCTGTGACACGCCGAACTTTTCGGATGCCATCTGCTTTGCCTCTTCGATACTTTTCGCAGTGAAGATTTCTTTCATAACCTGTTCATCCCTTTCTATTCTGTGGGACTTCATTCCCTGTCTCTTTTTTCATGCATTTGTAATAGACTTTTTCTTATTTCTTCGAACTCTCGTTCTCATCGCCCTCATAGGTTTCGCCGTATTTTTCAGCCATACGCTTCCGGGCGTCCTTCAGAACCTGCTGGTTATACTTAGACAGCTCCGAACGGGACATATCCTTTGTCTCTTCCACATAGCGTTCCCGCTTCTGCTGTCCCTCAGACAATCCCTGCTGCTGATCCAGCATACGCTGCATAAAGCTCTTTTTGCCGTTGACATATTTTTTCTGCATCTTCTTGTTTTCCTTCTCGCAGAGCTTTTCGATGCGCTCCTTGGTGAAGTACATGTTCAGACCGATGGTCTGGAGCAGTGAGAAGAAGGAAGAGCAAACCCAGTAGAAACCAACGCCTGCCGGTACTTGGAATGCAAACCAGACAGAGAAAATCGGCATGATATACAGCATAATATTCATGCAGCCTGCACTGGGCATACCCGGATTGCGCTTCTTCTGAACCACCTGCATATAGATGGTCAGGATCAGCTGGAGCACGCCGGACATAATGGGGATCATGAACAGTCCCACTGCCGCAGCGTTCCAGACTTCCGGATGCCAGCTGGGGATCTCACCCAGGTTAATGCCAAACAGGCTGAACTTGTCATAAAATTCCGCCATCCGGGAAGAAAGATCCGTACCGGCGAACACCTGATCAAAGGCACCGGAATCCTGGTGGTGGGCACTTAAAATGGCAAGCTCCTGCCGGAGACTTGTCCCCTGCTTTGCCAGCTCGGGGTTGATATTCTGTACTACCTCGAACGCCTTTGAAATGAGATCATCCTTCATTTTCAGGATGTAGGACAAAGGCTTGTACACAACGTCCAGAATGCCGAACAGGATGAAGAACTGCAAAAACATGGGCAGACAGGAGGCGCCGGGGTTGACGTTTTCCTCCTGATAGAGCTTCATCTGCTCCTCCTGGAGCTTCTGTGCGTCGTTTTTATACTTCTGCCGCAGCTTTTCCATCTTGGGGTTGACACGCTGCATCTTCGCCGAATTCATCTGCTGCTTATAGGAAATGGGAAACAGAATCAGCTTTGTAATAATGGTAAACAACAGAATCGCCAGCGCATAGTTGTCCACCCAGTCATAGATCAGACGCATGATCCAGCCGAACGGCTTACCACACAGATCATATAAAAAATCCATAATTTTTGTTTAACCCTTTCTGTTGCGTAATGTGGACTGCGGCTGTCGTTTTCCAAAGACGATCCGTGGCGGATCCAGGTGCTCCGGCACCGGGTCGATGCCGCCGGGACTCCAGGGATGACAGCGCAGCAGGCGACGCAGGGCGAGAAAGCCGCCCCGCAGTACGCCGAACCGCAGGATTGCGGTCTTCGCATAACAGGAACAGGTCGGATAATACCGGCATACAGCCGGTGTCAATCGGGAAAACCTCTGGTAGAGACTGATCAGTGCCGCCGCCAGACGTCTCATTTCGGCTTTCCCCCTTCCGACGGCGGTTCCATCAGTCGCCGGATACGTTTCAGTCCGGTTCCGGCGAGATAGTCACGCAATTGCGTAGAACGTATGCCCACAATAGACGGCAGTGCGACGATGACCAGATCCATTCCCGTGGGCATGAGATGCTCCGTCTCCCGGTATGCCTGCCGGATGACCCGGCGGGCACGGCTCCGCTTTACGGCACAGCCCACTTTTTTTCCCACTGTGATCCCCAGGCGGTTATATTTCCGCCGGGTTTTGCGCACATAGATGACCGCATAGGGCGACACGATCTTTTTTCCGCGCTGATACAGCTGTAAAAAGTCCCGGTTTTGATTCAGAATGACCGTTTTTTGCATGGCTCGCACTCCAACCTTGTCTCAGAATATTTTGCCGCTTTGCCGTGGATCTGTCTGCGCAAATCTTCATCTGCGGCGGGAGCAAGCCCCCGCCCTACGACAGATTTTTTCCAACACAGAAAGATCACTCCGACAGCCAAATGGATTAAGCGAGACTTGCTCTCGCCGTTTTTCCATTCACATCAAAATCATTCTAGGCATTTTCTTTTTTTCTCTGACAAAGCAAAAAAGCGTACCCCAACCGTCACCGAAGTACCGATCCAGAACCGCCATACCTGCATAATGCCGGTAAGTGTCTTTTCTCAATCGGCACGGCAGGCTCTTTAGGTACGCTCCTCGAAAAAACAAAAGACCACAAACCAATGGCGTTGTGGTCCGACTTCGATCAGTGGCTCAGTCTTGCTCTGCCCCGTGCTCTTCTGCGGGCTAAAACCTTTCTACCGTTCGCAGTGGCCATTCTCTTCCGGAAGCCATGCACCTTTTTCCGATGAATCTTCTTCGGCTGATATGTTCTCTTCAACCTGGTAACCTCCTTTCCTTGCGCAGGCGGAAAAAACTTCCGCACAGGATGCTGGAATTGCATACGGCTAGCCGCATGAATCCATTTACCATATATTATAACGGATGTTCTCCCGTTTGTCAAGAGATTTCTTTGAAATTTCTTTGTTTTTTACGTTTGGCACCGTAAAATACCGACAGGCTTCGTCAAATTGACCAAGAATTTCGCCTGGGCGGCGGAATTACAGGTGGAAATTGGGGCAATACCACACAATCTTTGTGCGGTGTTGCCTTTGGTTTTTGTTGTCACCAAATCCAACTGTAGGGATTGCTGAATCAAAAAACTTCATTGCCGCCTGCGGCGTTATGACCATCAAGTGACCAGAATTACTTTCCACCTTTACACCAATCTCTACTCCACAATTTCCACATGGGAATTTCAGAGAAAATTGAAGTTTTCAACAGAGAAAGACTTGATTTTCCACAACAAATGTGGTATACTATTATATTATGGAGTCCTGTTTTCTCGGGACCTGAAGCAGCAGCTGACAGTGATCTCTGTCATTGCCGTATTTTTTGCGCTGTCTGCATTGATTTTTGAAGGAGGATTCGCCGCATATGAACTCATTTGACGAAGTGTTTACCCGCGTCAAGCAATACTGTCTGGAGGAAGGCGACATTCCGGAGGTTGCTGTAAAACTCTGGATCTACGCCCTGATCCCAGTGCGACTGGACGGTACCACCGCACTTTTTTCTGTTCAGTCTGAATTCCAGCGTGACGTCATTCTGAATAACTATGAGTCCCTGCTGAAGGAAGCTTTCCTCAGCATCCTGGGCTTTGAAGTAGATATCCGCATCCAGGTGGATGACGAAACCACCATGCCTGTTCAAAACAGCCGTAAACCCAAGGATTATGACGAACTGGCACGCCGCCATGAGGAGCTGGAGCATAGCTTTGAGGGCGCAAACTATGAATATACATTCGATACCTTTATCGTAGGCGGTTCCAATGAATTTGCCTATGCTGCATGTACCGCTGTGGCAAAGGAGCCGGGCAAGAATTATAACCCCCTCTTTATCTACGGCCCGTCCGGTCTGGGAAAAACCCACCTGATGCACGCCATTGCCCATGAGGTACACCAGAGCCACCCCAACTATAAGATCATTTATGTCACCAGCGAGGAGTTCGGAAACGACTTCATTGCATGCATCAACAACGGCAACACTGCCAATTTCCACGACAAATACCGGAACGCTGATGTGCTCCTGGTCGATGACGTGCAGTTTTTCAGCAACAAGGAAAGCATGCAGGAAGAATTCTTCCATACGTTCAACAAGCTTCACGCCGAGGGCAAGCAGATCGTGCTGACTTCCGATAAGTCTCCCAAGGAACTGAAAACCCTGGAGGAACGTATCCGCAGCCGGTTCGAATGGGGTCTCATTACCGATATCAGCACACCGGATTTTGAGACGAGAATTGCCATTATCCGCCGGAAAGCGGAACTGCTGGATCTGTACATTCCCGATGATGTGACGGAATTTATTGCAAACCGGCTGAAAACCAATATCCGTCAGCTGGAAGGTGCTGTGAAAAAGCTGAAGGCACTGAAGCATCTGGCAGGCTCTGCACCGTCCATTTCCATGGCGCAGAGCGTCATCAAGGACATCCTCAGCGATGATCAGCCGGTGCCCATTACGGTGGAGAAAATTATTGTGGAAGTTGCCGATGTTTACGGCGTTTCACCGGAGGATATCCGCAGCAGTAAGCGCTCCAGCCAGATCTCCACAGCGAGAAAGGTTGCCATTTATGTGGTGCGGGAGATCACCCAGATGCCCCTCCAGGCAATCGGTACGGAGTTCGGCGGAAGAGACCACTCCACCATTGTCTACTCCATCAGCAACGTGGAAACGGCTATGAAACACGATGAACACCTGAAACAGCTGGTAGAAGATATCATCAAAAACATCCGCAGCAAGAGCCACGGCTAAGGCAACGCCGCAGGCGGCAATGAAGTTTTTTGGTCCAGCAATTTTTCAAAAATGCTGGCGAGGTCCAGGGCGAGGAGCCCTGGTCGCCGCCCGCAGGCGGCGAAACACCCTGCGCCGTATTCCGGCGCGGGTCGAGGGTGGTGAGAAAAAGCGACAGCTTTTTCGAGGCGGGGCGAACAAGACCGCCCCGCCTTGTGAAACCATTTCAGTAAGTTAAACCTTGAAAACGTCCCGGTGGGACGTTTTCAACAGAATAAATTTTTAGTTGTGACAGGGTACTACTGCATAGTCTCACCTAAAACTTTATATAAGGCAACACCGCACAAAGAGCGCCTAGCGGCTTTGCACGTCATATGCTTGCAT
>NZ_CALDMP010000033.1 GCF_937915125.1 uncultured Ruminococcus sp.
TGTATTCACGAGCATTTTTGTGAAATATGACGGAAAAGATGCAAGCATATGACGCGCAAAGCCGTCAGGCGCTCTTTGTGCGGTGTTGCCTTAGGGGGCGGATGGTATCTGCCCTTTATTTTATGCTGTATGGCATAAAATGCTTTCTGTTTTCACACCATCATTTCCTCTTGCTTTTTTTCGTGAAGTATGTTAAAATACTATTATCCGGTGATATGCTCCCGGAAATTCAGAATGACACGGAGAACAATTATGGTTGTTATTGAAATGGAAAATGGAAAAAAGATCGAAATCGAGCTGTATCCCGAAATTGCACCGATTTCTTGTGAGAATTTTGAAAAGTTGGTTCGCCAGGGCTTCTATGATGGGCTGATCTTCCACCGGGTGATCCCGGGCTTTATGATCCAGGGCGGCTGTCCCGAGGGTACTGGTATGGGCGGTCCAGGCTGGAACATCAAGGGTGAATTTGCTGCCAACGGCGTGAAAAATGACCTGAAGCATACCCGTGGTGTGCTTTCCATGGCGCGTGCCATGAATCCCAATTCTGCTGGTTCCCAGTTCTTCATCATGCATGAGGATGCGCCCCATCTGGACGGACAGTATGCAGCCTTCGGCAAGGTAGTTTCCGGTATGGAAGTTGTAGACGAGATCGCTTCTGTGAAAACCGATTACAACGACAAGCCCCTGGAACCCCAGGTGATGAAGAAAGTTACCATTCAGTAAATGAAGACAAGGCTGTTTGCCGCAGTGCACTGTTCTACAGGTCACTGCGGCGATTTGGCATGAGAGGAAGAAGTTGCATGGGCTATAAAACAAAGCAGCGGGAATATATTCTGGAGTTTCTGCGCAGCTGTGGGGGACGGCATATCACTGTAGTGGAGATCGTCCGGCATTTGCAGGACTGTGGCACGCCGGTGGGTACGGCTACAGTTTATCGGAATCTGGAACAACTGGTGGAAGAGGGCATGGTGCGGAAATATGTGCTGGATGGAAAAAGCGGTGCATGTTATCAGTTCCTGGATGCGCTGCCCGAAGCATGTCAGGAACATTTCCATTTGAAATGCACCCAGTGCGGCAGGCTTTTTCATGTGAGCTGTGACTATCTGAGTCAGCTGGAGGGACATCTTCTGGAACATCATGGCTTTGTAGTTGACCATACCAAAACTGTGCTCTATGGGCTGTGTGCGGATTGTGCAAAGAAGAACAGTGCATAATAGATGCTGCAAAAAGAAACGGGACGATTCAGGATCGACCCGTTTTGTCTTTGGGCAACACCGCACAAAGAGCGCTTGACGGCTTTGGACGGTATTGCCTTTGGAAAGTGTACTTATCCCAGGGGAGAAGTGGGCTGGTTCGGGTGGTACGGCCGCTCATAGATCCGGACCGGTGCATGGTCAGAAACAGCCTGTTCCTGTGTCTGTGCGATCACACGGCGGGGCGTGTAGATCTTCATTTCTGCTTCGTAGTTCTGCCGTGCCTTTTTTTCCTCTTCGTTCATAGTGTTTCTCCTTTATAAATAGGCTTTTAGGCGTTCCATGTACGCCTCTTCGTGATGAACAATTTCTTTTCCCTGCCGCTTCAGACTATCGGAGATCTCCGGGCTGCGGTGCAGTACTTCGGTCAGCTGTATGACGCCCATGTTGGTGCCTTTGAGCATCAGCTTTGCGATTTCGCCGGAACTGACGCCCCCTGCACAGCGCATGCGGATGCTGAGATTGGCACAAAGCTTTGCCAGTTCTCCCTGTTCCTGGGGTTGGATGCAGTTTTCCTGCATCTGTTTCCGGACAGAATCCTTCTGGTTCTGATAATACCGAAGCTGTTTGCACAGTTCCTCCCGCAGCTCCGGCTGTGCAGCTTTTTCCAGAATGGAGCATGTGGCATCCAGCCCTACAGCGGCATTTTTGTAAAATGCATTCAGCACGTGTTTTTCCTGCTGTTCCATGACAAAGGTCACTCCTTTCTTCGCCTTTATTGTTTCCGCAGGAGTGCAGAATATGCGAACAGAATGTTGTATCTTTTCTCCGCAGGAGGTCAAAAATGGAAATTAAAAATTTTGCAAAAGCCATCGGTACATATTTTTTTACAGAGATTCTCTGCCTCTTTCTGGCATTGACACTGTCCGCCATTGGGGGCGGTCTGGCAAGGCTCATCAGCTGTATCTGCACCATAGGCATACTGGTCTGTCTGTACATCAATTTTGCAGTGAACCGTGCTAAATCCGATCAGCATCAAAAAATTGACGGCACCGTTCTACGGCGGTTTCTGCTGAGCGGTGCAGTGACACTGCCCTATGTCATCTGGGGAATATGTCTGCTTCTGGCACGGGGCGGTGTTCTGCCTGGAACATTCTACCGCTGGTACAAGCTGCTGGACGCACCGTTTTTGCAGCTGTGTAACCTGTTCAGTGCCGATGTAACAGCAGCTACCCTCTCCTGGGGCGAAGCCGGCATTCTGGCGCTGATAAATCTGCTGCCCTTTGCCGTGGTATGGGTGACTTATACTCTGACCCGGCGTGGCTTTGTGCTGGAGGACTTGCAATATCAGAAAAAATAGAACGAGGAAAGAGCGATTATGTATTATATTTACATGCTTCGCTGCCAGGATGGCTCGCTTTATACCGGGATCACACCCGATCTGAAACGGCGTATGCGGCAGCACTGCGGCAGACTTCCCGGGGGCGCAAAATATACACGCAGTCATCCGCCGAAAGCACTGGTTTGCAGCTGGGAAACCGATGGTCATACAGCGGCAGCTCAATTTGAAATTGCCTGTAAACGGCTGACCCGGGAGAAAAAGCTGCTGCTTGCAGCGGCTCCGGAAAAGTGGCGGGAATTTCTGCCGCAGCTGTCAGCTAATCGTTATACGCCCGTTCCTGTGAAACCCCTGGAACAATATCTGGAAGATGTGTGCAGTAAGGCGGAAAACGCAGGAGAATAGGTGTTTTGAAATTATCTTCATATCGAAAACTGCTGCTTTCTTGTGAAAATTGCTGTTTTTTCTTCTTTTTGTGTGCCAATTTTTTCAGAATTATCCTGTTTACAAGAAAATCGCAATGTGGTATAATAAAATGGTTAGAATAGTTTTTCAAGCAAAACAGAAAGGATTTTATACTGAGGTGTCTAAAATATGAGTACAAAAAAAACTACCCAGAAACAAGAAATTGAAAATGTTGCACAGGAAGAAGATACCATTACCATTCCGGTCATTGATATTTTTCGTCAGCTGAAAAAATATGCGCTGCTCTGGATCATTGTTGCCGTTGTTGCAGCAGGTCTGGTGTTTGGCGGATCTATGGCGGTGACAACCAGCCATGCCACACCTCTGACTGCAATGGTGGGCTTCAGCTATCAGGGAATTGAACAGGGACTGGATCCCAACGGAAATGAATTCGATGCAAATTCCATTAAAGCACCGTCTGTCATCGAACAGACGCTCACTGATCTGGGCATGTCCGTGGAGAATGTAGACATCGTGCGGAGCGGTATCACGGTTTCCGGTGTGGTTCCCAGCGAAACCATTGACGAGCTGACCGCATATCAGAGCATTTTCGAGGCAACCAATTCCATTGAAGCCGCAAAGAAGATCATGGATGTATCCTATTATCCCACACGCTTTGAGGTGCAGTTTACATATCAGAACACAGATATG
The DNA here is from genome assembly GCF_937915125.1 of uncultured Ruminococcus sp. Classification (GTDB taxonomy): domain Bacteria; phylum Bacillota; class Clostridia; order Oscillospirales; family Ruminococcaceae; genus Ruminococcus_C. Next base: position 3,649 of record NZ_CALDMP010000033.1, read on the forward strand.
TCCCGTTCTCAGGCAGCGGATTTTCTGAATACGCTTCTGAGCAATTACAAGACTTATTTCATGCAGACCTATGGCTATAATGATGCCTTTGGCGATGCGCTGACTGCAATAGATTATTCCGGCTATGATTATCCTCAGGCTCTGGATCTGTTTTCATCCACACTGAGTTCTCTCCAGGGCTATGTAAACCGTCTTTCGACTGAGGACGAGACACGGTTCCGTTCTACGATAACAGGCTACAGCTTCTCCGATCTGAACGAAGCCATCAATACAATGCGCAGTGTGGATTGTGCAACACTGTCCTCTTATGTATTGGGTAAGAACGTGACAAAGGACAAGGACGCACTGATGACATATTATCAGTATCGCATTGATACGCTGACACGTTCGAAGCAGAGTGCTGAAGAAAAGCTTGCCTCTATTACAGATTCCATTGCAAACTATGAAAAGGATTCTATCGTCATTATGGCAGGCTCGGAAAATTCTTCCGGCACGCCCCTGACGCAGCCTTCAGAGGCATATGATGATTTGATCCAGCAGAAAACAGATGCACAGGCAAGTGTTTCGTCTTATCAGCAGCAGATCAACGATTATACAAGCCGGATGGACAGCTTGAAAAAGAAATCCCTTGGAAATGCAAAGGATAAGGAAAAGGTTGAAGCAGATCTGGCGGCACTGGGCGATAAGCTCAACCAGCTTATCAATTCTGTCAATGAAACTGCTGATGAGTATTTTGAAACCGCTTCTTATGCAAATTCCTACAGCGTTCTGGTTCCGGCAAGCGGCAGTGTTTCCAATGCGATTTCCGGTGCTATTTCCAATATGATTCGTCCGCTCCTTGTAGTAGAGGCTGTTATCTTTGTGATTTACCTTGTGTTTGCTGTGGTACGTGCTTTTATGGTATCCTATCGGAGAAATACACTGACAGCTACCGCAGAAGTGGAAGCAGATGATGATTCTGTGGACAACGAAAAAGAATAAGAAGCGTCAATTTGCGGCGTAAAAAAGGGATTGTTGTTTTCCATGCAGCAATCCCTTTTCTATTTCCTCTAACTCAGAATTGTTTAGAACTCAAACAACGAAAGGACTTCCCATTGGTGTAGGGAAGTCCTTTTTATATTTTTTATGTGATTGTATAATGCAGATTAGTCGTTGAAGTAACGCTTCAGGAAGCCTTCGAATGCACAGCCGTGACGAGCCTCGTCCTTTGCCATTTCGTGAACAGTGTCGTGGATCGCATCCAGGTTCAGCTGCTTTGCCTTTGCAGCAAGTGCCTTCTTGCCGGCGCATGCGCCGTTCTCAGCTGCAACACGCATTTCCAGATTCTTCTTTGTGGAGTCGGTAACCACTTCGCCCAGCAGTTCTGCAAACTTTGCAGCGTGCTCAGCTTCTTCATATGCAGCCTTTTCCCAGTACATGCCGATTTCCGGATAGCCCTCACGGAATGCAACACGTGCCATTGCCAGGTACATGCCGACCTCAGAGCACTCGCCGTTGAAATTTTCACGCAGACCCTGTACGATCTCTTCGTCAACGCCCTGTGCTACGCCAACCACGTGCTGGTCAGCCCACTGCATGCTGTCCTCTTTCTGCTCTGTGAACTTTTCTGCCGGAGCGCCGCACAGCGGACATGCTGCCGGTGCTGCTTCGCCTTCGAATACATAACCACATACAGAACATACAAACTTTTTCATATGAACTACCTCCAGAAATTATCTTTTTTTAATTTGAACAGATCCGTTTTGCACAGTAAAGTGCTTCAGATCTTGTCTGATTGTATTATAGCATATGAAAAAGCACTTGTCAATACTGATTCTCAACCTATAATAAAAAATTCACATTCGAGTTAGATACTTTTTTAAAATACAAAGGAGCAAAAAAAGTTGGGGCAAACTACGCTCGCTTGCTGACTTTCTGGGATGCTACCATGTGCAAACGCAGTTTTCTCCTGCATTGAAACACGTTCATGATACCAAAGGCAACACCGCACAAACAAGAAAAATTGCTTTTCGTGGAAATCCGCATCCTATACTTGACAGCGTGTCGGTTTTGCATTATAATAAGTATCACGATGCAAAAATGACGGAGCAGAAAGGGGGAGCTTGATATGAAAAAAAGATTCTTTGAACGACTTCGGAAAAGTGAGGATTCCTATGTGATGAATCCGGAAAATTATAATCATTATCTGGATCTGGTGGAAAACGGCGATGCAGATGCGCAGAAAACGGGCTACAGCTGGTTCCGGCGTATGGCGGACAACGGCTATGCCAATGCCCAGTTCATGACAGCAATGTGTCTGCGTGACGGGACGGGCACGGCGGAAAATCCGGTGCAGTCTATGGAATTGCTGAAACAGTCCGCAGAACAGGGCTATCATGAAGCCCAGTTTTTGCTTGGCATGTACTATTTGCAGGGAAAAGAGGAACTTCTGGAGCAGGAAGAGGATACCGGTCTCATGTGGCTGGAGCGTGCTGTAAGACAGCATGACCATGAGGCGGAATTTGTCTTGGGACTGTATCTCATCAACCACAGTGAGGAGAAAGAAACCCTGCATCGTGGGCTGCTCCTGCTTCAGGCGGCAGCGGAGAGCGGCGATGCCCATGCACAGTTTGAAACGGGACGCTGTTATTATTTCGGTGTGGGAATGGATTCCAATCGGGAAGAGGGATTTTCCTGGATCGCCCGCGCTGCCGAAGCAGGGATACCCGAAGCCCAGGATTTTGCCGGCATGTGCTGCCTCTACGGTACTGGTACCGAAGTACAGGCGGAACAGGGAATCAAATGGCTGAAACAGGCGGCGGATGCAATGCTGCCTTCTGCGCTATATCATCTGGGCGACTGCTATTATCAGGGCGTCGGCGTGGAGATGGATTTCTCCCAGGCATTTCACTGGCTGTCCCTCGGCGCAGAAAAAGGTTCGCCAGAGGCGCAGTTTGCAGTGGGAATGCTTCTGATGAACGGGGAAAACATGGAACCGGACGAGAAAAAAGCGGTAGAATGGTTGGAACGCTCTGCATCTCAGGGCAATGAGGAGGCCATGTTGCAGCTTGGTATCTGCTATATGTCCGGTGCCGGCGTGGAAGAGGACGCTGCCCATGCGTTAGAGCTGTACCGCCAGGCGGCAGAAATGGGCAGTCTGGAAGCGGTGAATATGGTGGGCCGATGTTATATGGATGGAAACGGCGTGGAACAGGATCAGAAAGAAGCATTCTCTTATTTCCAGAAGGCGGCAGAGGGCGGCAACGGTGCGGCGCAGTATAATCTGGGAGACTGTTATTTCAACGGTCTTGGCACGGAGATTGACGAGAAGTCTGCCGTGCACTGGTATCAGAAATCTGCAGAGCAGGATGTGCCCATTGCCCAGTATCTGCTGGGGACATGCTATCATTTCGGCAGAGGCGTGGAACAAAACGAAAAGCTTGCTCAACAGTGGCTGGAACGGGCGGCGAAGCAGGATTATCGGGATGCCCAGTATGCCCTGGGAATGTGCCTGTTCTACCAGGAAGTGACCTCGGAGGAAGAGGACAGCCAGGCGGTGTACTGGTTCCGGAAAGCGGTGGAACAGGGTGACATTCCGTCAAAATGTCAGCTGGGTATCTGCTATATGGACGGGAACGGTGTCAAAGCAGACCCGGCATATGCAGTGAAGCTGTTCCAGGAAGCGGCAGAAGCCGGGGACAGTGAGGCACAGTTCCAGCTGGCCAGCTGCTATCGTTTTGGCGGCGGCGTGGAGGTAGATCTGGAAGAGGCAGTCTACTGGCTGGAGCTGTCTGCAAAGCAGAACAATCCCTATGCACAGTTTGCACTGGGGACATGCTATCAGGACGGTGACGGTGTGGACGAGGATATCGACACGGCGCTGGATTGGTTCGAGCGTGCCGCAGACCAGGGGCTTTCCGATGCCCAGTGTGCCATTGGTACATATTATTTCGACGTGGAAGAGGACAAAGAGACGGCGCTGGAATGGTTCCGGAAGGCGGCGCAGGACAATGAAAACGCCCAGTATATGATCGGCGTCTGCTATTATGTGGGCGATGACAGCGAGGATGACGAAGAGGCGGTGGACTGGTTCGAGCGTGCTGCCGAGCATGGGCATGATGGTGCCCAGTATATGATGGGGTATTGCTATCTGAACGGTACTGGTGTGGATGAAGATGAGGACGAAGCACGGTACTGGCTGCATCTGGCGGCGGCGAGAGGTAACGATGATGCCAAGGAACTGCTGTCGGAGTTCTTCTTTGAGGAATTTGAAGAGGACTACGGAGACGAGCCGGATGAGACGTTTGAAGAATAATATCACATTGTGGATAAGACACATTATCCCTACATGGAATGTCTCATATTTCCGTTATTTCCGTGAAATAAGAAACGCCACCCTTGACAAGCTGCACACGCAGTGATATAATAAAAACGAACAGAAACGAAAGGAGCGATAGTCCAATGCGGGATTGTTTTTGCTAAGCATGTATGAAACATTTGTACAATTCATAAGACGGGCGAGGTATGCCTTGCCGTCAGTCTTGCGCTGCTTGCAGAAACGACCCATAGACTGTCACTCAGAAAGAAACGCCGGCGGATTTTTGTCTGCCGGCGGATGTGTTGCGCATAACTTCTGAGACGCTGTGGGAGAATTTCTCCTGTGGCGTCTGTTTTTGTGTCACAGACACAGAAGGGAGGAACTATGCCTTATATTCATATTTCAGATGTAACCTTTGCCTATGAGGGACAGGAAACACCTTTGTTTGACCATATTTCTCTGCAAATCGACACCCGCTGGAAGCTGGGGCTTACGGGACGGAATGGGAGGGGGAAAACTACCCTGCTGCGGCTTATGTGCGGCGAACTGTCCTATACCGGGAGCATTCGCAGCGATTGTATCATCCGCCGGTTTCCGCCGCAGGTGACAGATCCTGCCTGGCTGACGTGGGATGTACTGGAGGAATGCGCTGCCGGCATCCCGGGCTGGCAGATACAGCGGGAATGCACCAGATTGGGGATCACTGAGGAAATGCTGTACCGTCCTTTCGAGACATTATCCGGCGGCGAACAGACACGGGCACTGCTGGCAGTATCCTTTTTGCAGGAGGATTGCTTTTTGCTGCTGGATGAACCGACAGGTCATCTGGACGGACAGGCACGGCAGCTGGTGGCGGAGTTTCTGGCACGGCAGAAGGGGTTCCTGCTGGTTTCCCATGACCGTGCTCTGCTGGACGGCTGCGTGGATCATATGCTGGGACTGAACCGCAGCAGTATGACACTGCAAAAGGGAAACTTTTCCACATGGTGGGAGACCATGGAACAAAAACAGGCACGGGAACTGGAGGAAAACCAGAAGCTCCGCCGGGAGATCGACCGCCTGGCAGAGGCATCACGCCGCACGGCAAACTGGTCGGATAAAGTGGAACAGACCAAAAATGGCACACGTATCGGCGGTTTGAGACCGGATAAGGGACATATCGGACACAAGGCGGAAAAAATGATGCGCCGTTCCAAGTCCATTGCGGCACGGCAGGAAGCTGCAATGGAACAAAAGGCGGCATTGCTCCACGATGTGGAAACTATGGATGCTCTGAAACTGCCCCAGCTGCCCTGCCGTGGCACATGGCTTGTGGGCTTGCATCAGGTGCAGATCACATATGACCCGTCCCATCCGGTCTGTCATCCGGTACAGCTGACACTGGAACCGGGAGAACAGCTGGCACTGTGCGGCGCCAACGGCTGCGGAAAATCCAGTCTGCTGCGGCTCATCTGCGGTGAGGAAGTACCTCATACCGGTGACGTATACCGCCAGAGCGGTCTGCAAATTTCCTACGCCGGACAGGATCCTTCCCACTTAAAGGGGTCTATTGCTGCATATGCCGAAACCCTGGGCGCCGATCAATCTCTGCTGAAAACCATTCTGCGTAAGCTTGGGTTTGAACGGTGGCAGCTGGAAACGGATATGGATTTCCTCAGTATGGGACAGAAGAAAAAAGTGCTTCTGGCAGGCAGTCTCTGTACCCCTGCCCATGTGTTCGTCTGGGATGAACCGCTGGGCTTTCTGGATGTCTTTTCCCGGATACAGCTGGAACAACTGCTGTTGCAGGCGAAGCCAACGCTGTTGTTTGTGGAGCATGATGCTATGTTTACGGAACGTATCGCTGCACGATGCGTGGAGATCACTGCAACGGAGGAAGATAAGTGCAAAACATAAAAATCCACCTTGACAACAGGAAAAAGATATGATATAATTTTATTAAATCTATCCGTATTTCACGGGAGAAATCTTTACAACCGGGGTGAACATACAATGAACCAATCTAGCGGAAAAGCAACTGCGGCGCTGGTGCTGGGTATCATCTCTCTGATTGGTATCTGCATTCCTATTGCCGGCATTATCTGCGGTATTGTTGCTATTGTACTGGCAATGATGGCAAAGAAGGAAGGCACCACTGGCGGCAAGCAGACAGCTGGTCTGGTACTGGGCATTATTGGTATTGTCGTAGGTATCATAATGTGGATCGTCAATGCGATCATCCTTGCCGGAAGCGGTTTCATGGACATCATTCAGAGCAATATGTAATGAATATAAAAAGGACACAAACGATTGCCGCCTGTGTCCTTTTTTGTGTCTGAAAATACAAAAGCGCAGAGAACCGCTTCAGAACTCTGCGCTTTTTGTTTTTATATGGAATGAGGAGTTAGGGATTCGGGTGAAGGTATCGCCTGCGGCGATAAATTGAAAATGGAATTTATGCTGTCACTCCTCATTGATATCATTGTAACCGCATGGTGATGATTGCAGAAAGTACGGTCAGAAATCCGCCGCCTGCACCTACGATTGCCGGGAGAATGCCGCCCTTTCCCACCATGAGGCTGGCAAATCCGCCGAGTACGGCGCATCCGCCCAGGATCGCAGCGACAAGAATGGACACGTACATCAGTGCACCGACTGCCAGAATGGCAAGTACCAGAGCAATGATGCCCAGCATCAATGCGGTGGCTTCCTTCGGGGTACGTTCTTTCTTTTCCTTTTTTGGTTTCGGCTGTTCTGCTGCTTCTTTTTTCAGCTTCATGACAGCTACCTCCGTTTATTCCCGCAGAGAAGCGCCGATGCCAGCCAGAGCTTTCAGTACACGCTTCATAGCGGCATCTGCCTGTTCGTCTGTCAGCGTGCCCTCGTGAGAACGCAGCCGCAGAGAGAAGGATACGCTCTTCTTGCCGGCGGCGATCTGGTCGCCCTGGTATACGTCGAACAGGGTCACCTGTTCCAGCAGCTTTCCGGCAGCTTGTTCAATGGTCTGTTCCATCGTGCCTACCGGCAGTGTTTCGTCACACAGCAGGCTTAGGTCACGGGTGATCGCCGGGAATTTCGGCAGGGGCTTGTAGGTCACCTCTGCTTCTGCCAGTCCGGACATCTCCTGAATGAGCAGCTTTGCCACATAGGTTCTTGCGCCGATGCCATAGGTTTTCTGTACAGTGGGATGCAGTTCACCCAAGTAACCGATTGCCGTTTCGCCGCAGAATATCACAGCGCTTCTGCCGGGATGGAGCGCACAGCATTCCTCGAAAACACCCTCAGCCTCGGAGGGACGGACGTAATTGCATCTGGGGAGATTCAGTTCTTTCAGCAGGGCATCTACTGCGCCTTTCAGCTCGAAGAAATCCGCATCGCCGCCGTACATGCCGATGGTCAGGCGGTTCGGCTCTTCCGGCAGGGTGTCCGATCCTGTGGGGAGGTATTCCTTGCCCATCTCATAGAGGGAGACTGCCGCATTGCGGTTCTTGTAGTTGGTTGCCAGTACATCCAGCATACAGGGCAGTGTGGTCGTGCGCATAATGCTGGTGTCCTCGCCCAGGGGATTGGTAATGGTAATGGTCTGGCGCAGCTTGCTGTCTGCCGGGAGACCAATGCGGTCGAAGCACTTGGGGGATGTGAATGAATAGGTCAGTGTGCCGTAATAGCCCAGTCCCACCATGGTCTGTTCTGCCTTGCGCAGGAACTGCTGCTGGGGTGTCAGCTGTGCCTCAGCCACGCCGCGGACAACGGTAGACGGAATGTTGTTGTAGCCGTAGATTCGTGCCACTTCCTCGGCAATGTCTGCCGGGCGCTCCAGGTCGATACGGAAGCTGGGAGAAGTGCAGGTGTCGCCGTCTACGTGGATCTCCAACGCTTCCAGCGTCTTTACCATGTCCTCACGGGAAATTTCCGTGCCCAGGAAACCATTGATCCAATCCGGGTCAAAGGGAATCTGTACGGGTGTATTGCTCCGGTTGTCCACTTCAATGGAATCAGCTACCGGTTCACCGGCACCCAGCTGTTCTACCAGTTCCATTGCACGGTGCAGCGTCCGCAGACAGCCGTCCGGGTCGAGTCCCTTTTCATAGCGTGCAGAAGCATCGGTACGCATGCCCAGTTTCTTGGCGGTACGGCGTACCTGTACCGGCTCGAAGTATGCGGATTCAAATACAACGGTAGTGGTGTCGTCCATGATACCGCTGTATTCGCCGCCCATAACGCCTGCCACAGCAATGGGCTTTTCAGCATCGGCAATGACCAGCATTTCCGGAGAAAGCTTGCGCTCCTGACCATCCAGTGTTGTGATGGTTTCGCCGTCCTTGGCATTGCGGACAACGATCTTGCCGCCACCCACATAGCGCAGGTCAAAAGCATGCATGGGCTGACCATATTCCAGCATGACATAGTTGGTGATGTCCACCAGGTTATTGATGGGGCGTACGCCGCTGGCACGGAGCCGTTCCCGCATCCAGCGGGGAGAGGGACCGATCTTGACGTTCTTTACCATACCGGCAATATAACGTGGACACAGCGTCGGATTCTCTACGGAAACGGAGATCGTATCGCTGAGCTTTTCCGATGTACCGTGGAATACCGGTTCTTTCACATTCAGCGGCTTGCCGAATGTGACAGCAGCCTCTCTTGCCAGACCCACAACGGACAGGCAGTCCGGGCGGTTGGAGGTGATCTCGAATTCCACAGAGGTATCATTCAGACCGATGGCTTCGTGAATATCCTGTCCCGGCTTGCAGTCTTCTTCGATGAGGAAAATGCCGTCCTCGATGGCATAGGGGAAATCATGCTTTGTTAGACCCAGTTCGCCCAGAGAGCAGAGCATACCATTGCTCTCCACGCCCCGGAGCTTGCCCTTTTTGATGTGTACGCCGCCGGGCAGATCGGCACCGATCATGGCAACAGGCACCAGTGCACCTTCTACAATATTCTGGGCACCGGTAACGATCTGGATGGGGGCTTCGCCACCAACGTCAACCTGGCACACCTGCAAGTGGTCGGAGTTTTCGTGTGGGGTAATGGAGACCAGTCTGCCCACAACCACGTTCTTGACAGCTTCACCCTCAGCCTCATAGGTTTCAACTTTGGAGCCGCTCATGGTCATACCGGCGCAGAAATCCTTGACGGAAACACCGCAGTCCACATAATCGGCAAGCCATTTCATAGATAAATTCATTTGATTTGCTCCTCCTTCCGCTTAGAACTGTTCCAGGAACCGATAGTCGTTCTCATACAGCAGACGCATATCGCCGATATTGTACCGGCGCATAGCGATACGCTCCAGACCCAGACCGAATGCAAAGCCGGAGTATACGCTGCTGTCAATGCCGCAGCCCTCCAGTACCTTCGGGTGCACCATGCCTGCGCCCAGGAGTTCGATGTATCCCTCGCCCTTGCACATGCGGCAGCCTGCACCATGGCATTGGAAGCACATGACGTCAACCTCTGCGCTGGGTTCAGTGAAGGGGAAGTGGTGGGGACGGAGACGGATCTTGCAGTCCTCGCCGTAGAGACGCTGCATGAGCAGTTCCAGCGTGCCTTTCAGGTCAGCCATGGTGATCCCCTTGTCCACTACGAGTCCCTCGATCTGATGGAACAGCGGAGAGTGGGTGGCGTCCACAGCGTCGGAACGATATACACGACCCGGCGAAATGACACGAATGGGCGGCTTCTGATTTTCCATAACGTGTACCTGTACGGAAGAAGTCTGGGTGCGCAGCAGGATGTTGTCTGTAATATAAAAGGTGTCCTGGGTATCCCGTGCCGGGTGATCCGGCGGCAGGTTCAGGGCTTCGAAATTGTAGTAATCATATTCCACTTCCGGGCCGTCAGCCACGGAAAAGCCCATGCCAAGGAAGATCTCCCGGATCTCGTTTTCCACAATGGTCAGAGGGTGCATACTGCCCACCTTCTGCGTTTTGCCCGGCAGGGTGATGTCTATGGTCTCTGCCGCCAGCTTGTGCGCCAGCATGGCTTCGGACAGCTTCTGTTGCTTTTCTGCCAGTGCCTGTTCAATATCGGCACGTACCTGGTTTGCCAGCTGTCCCATGGCAGGACGCTCTTCGGCGGACAGCTTTCCCATCTGCTTGAGAATGGCTGTCAGTTCGCCTTTTTTGCCAAGATACTGCACACGCAGGGTCTCCAGTACCTTGGAATCCGCACAGTCTGACAGTGCCTGTTTTGCGGCAGTGCGGATCGCTTCGAGTTGTTCTTTCATGATACCGTTCCTTTCTTTCGCAGGCTGCATACCTGCGGTATTCGGCTCTTCCGAGGGGTACCGCAATAGCTTGCGGCAATAAAAAAATCTCGTCCTGAAAACAGGACAAGACTGACTTGCTTGTAAAAACCACCCATTTTCAAAGAGCCATCACTCTTCTGTCCTTAATGCGGACACTACATCCGAACCTACTTTGCCTAAGGCAACACCGCCCAAAGACCGCCTAACGGCTTTGCACGATATTGCCCGAAATCAGCAGTTCTGCCCGGCCACTCAGAAGGGAACTTCAGCATGTTCTGCCGGACGGGCTCTCAGCCAATGACCCGTTCTCTGTGCCGGAGTTTGCACACCTACTCGCTTCTTCACCGTGTTTCCAGAACATTATACCGCATTTTGTTGAAAAAATCAAGTCATTTTGAAATTTTTTTCTTGAAATTTTACAATATGTATGGTAGAATAGAAATAGATTAGGTGAAAGGAGTCTTGTTTCATGGACAATTTTGCAGAATATATGGTAAAAAAACAGCCGGATAAGCGGGATAAAACAAAAAGACTGGGGATCATTCTTCTGGCGGTGCTGCTTTGTGCAGTAACAATTGCCGCTGTGTTCCTCACTGGGATTCCGTTTATTCTGCTGATCACCTGTGGGCTGATCTATGGTGCTTATTTTCTGCTGTCCAGCCAGTCGGTAGAATATGAATATGCAGTGACCAACGGAGAAATGGATGTGGACAAGATCGTGGCACGGCGCAAGCGTGTGCATCTGATCACCGTGGATGTCTCCAAGTTTGAAGCCTTCGGCGAAATGACGGATGACGTGCCGGACGATGAGACACGGACGCTGGTGCTCTGTTCCGACAATACCGGGGAAGGGGAATATTATGCCGATCTGGACACAGATGACTATGGCCCCACCCGCATCATCTTTTCTCCCAATGAGGCTGTGATCGCTGTATTGCAGGAAGCGCTGCCGAGACAGTTGCGCTTCGGACACTAAGGGGCGAAGGACAATGGAACAAATTGGACTTCGTATCGTCCTGGGCTTTCTGCTCTTTATGAGCGTCATTGCATTCTGTCTCATGGGCGTGGACAAAAGGCGTGCCAGACGGCAGGCGTGGCGCATTCCGGAAAAGACACTGTTTCTGGTGACGCTGCTAGGCGGCGGTATCGGCGGCACGCTGGGCATGTGGTGCTTTCACCATAAGACACGCCACTGGTATTTCCGGTATGGTTTTCCGCTGATTGCCTTGCTTCAGATTATTGGACTGGTATTTCTCGCAAGATATTGATCTTTTCACCTTTGATATACACATAACGCACGACGAACACCGATGCAGCAATGTACCCTATATATGGTACATTTCAGGAGGTTTTACTTATGGCGAATCCAATTCACAGGAAACTGGCAGGCATTCTGACAGCCGCTGCATTATGCACTGCGTCTCTTCCCTTAGGCGGCATGGCTGTGTCTGCCGGCGAAGTCACTTCTCTGGAAGAAATACTTTGCAGCACAGCCCACGATGATTTTTTTCAGCTTGCTCAAATTACACTACAGACATATGCCAGCACCAGTGTAGGAAATGGGAATCCGCTTTCTTTGAAATATCAGATTCTGCTGGATGTGGACAATTCCGGCAAAATTGATACAGGCGATGCATATTGTTTTTTAAAATGGTACGCGCAGTACAGTGTTACATGCGTTCTGCCGGAGGATGCCCAGGCGTTTCTCGCACGATGGGACACCGCTGAACAGACTGTGACAACGACTGTGGCTTCGGAGACAACTGCTGCACTGGAAGAAACTACCGTTGCCCCTGTTACGACAACGACATTGATGCTGACAATCCAATCCACAGAGGCGGAGACAACGGTCTCAGTGACGGCACCAGATACCACGGAGCCCATCGTTTCTGCGAGTGCTTCGGCAACGGAAACAACCGCATCGGTAACTGCTGAAACAACTGATACTTCATCTGTTTCTGTGGAAACAGCTACAACTGCTGCGACAACTGCGATTTCTGTTGCTACCACAACAACTGCAGCAGTGACAACTACGGCTGCTGTCACAACAACAGCTTCTTTGCAGGGCGCATGGGCGCAGAAAGACCGGTATGACGGCATTGATGTTTCCAAGTATCAGGGAAATGTGGACTGGGAGGCAGTTCGGGCGGACGGCGTTGACTTTGCGCTGATTCGTGCAGGCTATGGCAAATACGCCAGTCAGGAAGATCCCTATTTTGACCAGAACATGCGTAATGCGAAAAATGCCGGCATTGCCTGCGGTGCCTATTGGTTCAGCTATGCCGAAACAGTGGCAGATGCCAAGCAGGAGGCTGAGGTCTTTGCCCAGGTGATCGAGGGCTATCAGTTTGAATATCCCCTTGTTTTTGACATTGAGGCATCCGTCCATGTCAGCATGACCAAGGAGCAGGTTTCTGCGATTATTTCAGCGTTCTGCGAAACCATGGAAGAAAAGGGCTATTATATCAGTCTGTACAGCTACGCCAGCTTTCTGAACGATAAGGTATACCAGTCTGTTCTGGAGAAATACGACATCTGGGTGGCGCACTTCGGCGTCAGCACGCCGTCCTATTCCAAAACAAAGTATGGCATGTGGCAGTATTCTAGTACGGGCAGCGTCAGCGGTATCTCCGGTAATGTGGATCTGGATTACAGCTACCGCTGCTACCCAAACATTATGACGAGAAATCACCTGAACGGATTCTGATGGGAATCCCTTGAATGATCAAAAAACGGTATCCTGCGAGTTGAATTTGCAGGATACCGTTTTTGTGTATGTATTTCTCAATTGCAGGATCAGTATTCGCCCAGGCACTGTCCGAACAGGATACAGCGTATGCCGTCATCGGCACCGGAATTACACGTCTGGAGTGCGATCATGTGATCGCCGTATGTGGGAATGTCATCTTCCGGTGCATACCAGACCAGGGCGGTGGAGCGTATCTCCTCAATGTACTTTGTGAACTCATCTTTATTCAGATCAATGCGGTTCCAGTAATCAAATGCCGCACCATCCTCGCCGTTCAGCACGGAACTTGCCACGATCCGATAGAGGTAGCGTTTGTCCAGAGAAGCAACTTCAAAATAGATGTGTTCTCTTCCCCATGCTTCGTCTTTAAAGCTTTTTACGCTATGGAACATGGAACCGTTGCCCATGTTGTGTCCGTAGAGAAGGGTATTTTCAGTTTTGCCGATCTCACCCCGGAAATCCTCGAAAATACTGCCGGCATAGCTGTAGTTTCCCTGCCAGTCTTTGTCGATATAATAGGCGTTATCATCACCCTGCACGACGGGATAGTCAATAGGTGTATCGTTGACATAGACCCAGCCCACAACATCGGGATTGACATCGTGATGCTGCTTTACCTTTTCCATGTCGATCTGCATGGTGTAATCATAGGATACAGTGGTAGTGGTGGTTACGGTAGTGGTTGTAGTGGTAGTTGTCGTTGTAGTGAGCACGGGAATGGCATCCGGTGCGGATACCTTGTCTGCACGGCTGAACAATATGAGACACACAATGATGACTGCCAGCAGTGCGATGCCAATGCCGATCAGTACTTTTTCCAATCGCTTGATATGATGAATTGCCATTTCTGATTCCCCCGATACTTGACTCGACCAATGCCGAAGTGAAAATTCTCTTTTCAGTATATCTTTTTTTTGCGGTCTTGTCAAGTATTTTTTCTTGTTTGTCATGCAGATCAATTTTTAAAGGAATTATCCCGCTTCAATCATAGTTCTCTTTCAAGGATGCATGATTTGCCTCCCCTGAAAGGGGAGGGGGAACATTGCGCAGCAATGGTGGAGGGGTGATCTGAACAAAAACAAGGGCAATACCGCACAAAGATTGTGCGTCAGATGCGCCGTCAGATTTTTCGTCAGATGAAACAAAAAGCGCAGTGAATACTTTGTGTATTCACGAGCATTTTTGTGAAATATGACGGAAAAGATGCAAGCATATGACGTGCAAAGCCGGCAGGCGCTCTTTGTGCGGTGTTACCCAAGTTGATTTTCGATAATTTGCATTTCCACAAATTTTATGCTATAATCATAGCAAATCTGAATTACAAATGAAAGGAGTAGACACTATGCAGGAACTGACATGGAATAACGTATGCGCAATGCTTCCCCGACGCAGACGGGATGCCCAAAAGGGTGATTTCGGGCGGCTTTTGTGTATCACGGGGAGTCGGAATATGCCCGGTGCATGTGCCCTCTCCACCCGGGCAGCGCTGCGCAGCGGCGCAGGACTAGTGACCGTTGCCACAGCACCGGAAAATCCCATGCGGCTGGCGGCGGCGGAACCGGAGGCAATGTGGCTTTCTCTGGAGACGGACGAGGACGGCTTTTTGCGCAATGCGGTGAACCAGGGAAAGCTGGAACCCCATCTGTGCCGAGCGGATGCGATACTCATCGGCTGCGGTCTGGGCGTGACGGAGGAGACACGGGAACTGGTGCGCTGGGTACTGGAATCGGCGGCGTGTCCCGTGATTTTGGATGCAGATGGTCTAAACTGTGTGACTGACTGCATAGATTTAAGCAGACGGACGGGGACAGATTGGATCCTGACGCCGCATCCGGGAGAAATGGCACGGCTGACGGGACTGTCCATTGCAGAGATACAGGCAAATCGTGCGCAGACGGCGGCAGAGTTTGTCCGGAAATATCCGGTGACGCTTGCACTGAAAGGTGCCGGGACACTGGTTGCCCAGGGCGATCGCATGATGAAAAATCCCACGGGAAATCCGGGCATGAGCCGTGGCGGCAGCGGCGATGTGCTCGCCGGAATGATCGCCGCCTTTGCTGCGCAAGGTCTGCCTTCATGGGATGCCGTCTGCGCCGGTGTCTATCTTCACGGTGCAGCAGGAGATCTGGCAGCAAGAACTTGTTCGGAACAGGCAATGCTCCCCCGGGATCTTTTGGCATGTCTGCCCAAGGTGCTGCTGGAACTGGAACAGACCCGGGACAGGTGAAATCTGATACCCCGTCACAGGATGTAGAATTGTTTGTATAGATGCAGAGATCCTGTGAGGAGGAGTACATATGAAGCAAAATCAATATGCGGTTCTGGGACTGGTGCTGACTGGAAGTATGGCTGTTTTCGTAGGCTGTTCCAAGCCCGGTGGAGAGGATGCCAGTGCTGCCCAGAAGTTGGGCGGCAGTTTTACCACGGAAATGACCCTGGATATGGAGGAACTTCAGGCAACCGGTACACTTTCCCGTATGGGGGATGGCGTCTGGAGCGTATCCTTTGCGGAACCGACCACCCTTGCGGGCGTGGTGCTGGATTTTTGTGACGGCGAAGTGACTGCGTCCTATAAGGGGCTGGCATTTTCTGTGCCCCAGACGGCAATGCCGGCGAAATCTGTTCTCAGTAATCTGATCCAGGTGGTGGATTCTCTGGCGCAGCAGGAGGAAATTACCGGCGAAGCCAGTGACGGATATGTGCTGGTGGAGGGAGATCTGGAGGGCAATCCCTACACCCTGAAGCTGACAAAATCCGGTGAACTTGCCAGGTTTGAGATGGATAATCTGGATGCGGCATTGGGATTCGAACAGTTCCAGTCCGGCGCACCGGTTGCTACGGCTACTACAGCAGTGACTGAGGCGGAGACGGAAATGTCAGCAGAATAAGGAAAAATCGGCTTGCCGTTTTGCGGTAAGCCGATTTCGTTGTTGTTAATTTGAAATAATCAAGAATTGAGAGGTAAACTATCTACTATATGTACCAGAAATTGCAGCAATAACAGTGCATCGTTGGAATTAATAACCTGATCTCCGTTGCAATCTGCAATATGGAGTAGATCCGGTGTGATTATCAAATCGTTTCTTGCAATTATCTGACTCAAGCGAACTGCATCACATGTATCGACTCTTCCGTCTCGTGTGATGTCACCGCAGATGGAGTCATTATTTTCGTCATCCAAAAGAATATAAGTACAATCAATAATAGATAAGTCATCCATCCAGCTAACGCCAAAATAGGGCGATTCGTCTTCGAGAAGTGAACTATACATATATAGCATTTTGTCAGTGTATTTTCCTGCATAAGCATCAGCATCTAAAAGCTGCATCAAGTTTGCAGGAGAGATTCTCAGCTGTTTTGATTCGAAATAAACTGAATCATAACTTTTTGAAAGCTTTATGATTTGACTGACTGTATCGCTTAATATAGTGCCTGATTCATAGTTACTATAGATATGCAGAGCGTGGTTCAGGGAATCACAATACCAGGAAACGGAATCATCTGTCTGACCGCTTTCTGTGTAGAATGGTTCAGTTGCTGTGCCGTTTGGAATATATGTTTTTGTATCATCCCAATGAATGAGCCATTCTGTATAAGAATATTGGGGCGCAAATATGACATCAGCATTTTCAATCATATCATCATATGAAGTTTTGTGGTCTGGATATCCACCCCATTGCGCATCATAGCTTTTTGAAGAAACACGAACTGTTTTGACGTTTTTGAAGTCTTCAAAGAAGCTGTCATATACAGTGAGGTCGGCTTTACACAAATCAATTGTTTTAATCTGGTCGTTCCACATTGCCCAGGGCAAATCATCACTTGAAATATCATCGTCATGTTCAGGGAAATCCATTCCATCTGCACCAACAGTGGACAATGTTAATGTTTCATTTTCAAATGTCCATGTTGTTCGATTAGCTATACCGCAAACACCGGATGTGATAATGCTTTCTTCAGCGTATGCGTTGAATTCCAATACTTCGTGAACCGAGGCAGATGTTGCAAATAAGCAGATGGAAAGTAAAAATGCAATTGAATGTTTGAAAAAATTCTTATTTATCATTTATGATTCCTCCTCTAAAAAAAGCATTACAACTCAACTTGACCTGAGACAACCTTTTGAAATAATGTTACATCATCATTATCCAAATCTCCATCCATATCAATATCAGCAGCAAGCATACTTAAATATTTTTGTGCGTGAACACCACTAAAATAGTCAAATTCAAATACTTCATCAGCATTACTTGAGCCGGCGTTTAAGCGTGCAAGATAAGTAGTTAGAATATTCCAATCCTGGGTATCAATGGAATAATCATGATTAATATCTGCTCTTGCATATGTTCCGTAGTATAAAACACCTTGATTTGATGAGGAAAGAGTGTAATCAAAATCAATGGCATTATATAACTGAGCTTCGCTGTGGATTGAATTTGTGTATGAAATACTCGCAATTCCAAAGACTCTTGGATTGGTGAAATTCGGAATCGCTTTCAAGTTTGAGTATGTGATATCTTGGTATAATAGTCCGCTTGCATCATCAATGTATGATCCAGAAGAACTGCATGACCCCGTATATCCTTTATAAGTTAAAGCATTTCTCCCAGTTCCGAAATTTGTGATGCTTTGAGTATCCGCAGAAAGTGAAATGGTAATTCTCCGTTGAGCACTACTTGGCTTACTGTAGATAAATGCCACAAAATGTTCTGTATCATTCATCATAGTCTGATCATAATATGGAGTACCTCCTGATCGTGTAGTAGCCTCAGACTCAATATATGTTTCCATTAAGTCCCTTGTTTCTTCCAGAGAATATCCAATGTCCAAAAAATATTGTGCAGCTAGTTGCTCATCATCAACAGCATAGTGTACTGACACGATGATATTTTAACTAATCTATTTACTCAAATATTATGTAATATAGGAATTTCAGAGTGTTGAATATAGTTTAAATGTCAATATGTCAGTACAATAGGAAGAAACAAGGTTTGCTTCTTGCTGAACCTCATATTCCGAAGCAAAAGCCGGAATTGTTGTTGCAGACAAAGTTGCACTCAAAGTTGCCGCAGAAATACCTGCAGTGACTTTCATTAATATATTCTTCATTTTATCTTCCTCCTAAACATACTTGTTTGATTATGTTTTTCCTTTTATATGAGATCTCATAATTATATTATAGTCATAAAAAATTTTTTGTCAACTATTCTTTTTAAAAAATAAAAAATAAAAGAAAAAAAGGAATATTGCTAAATGACGATAATGTTTTATGCTTTTCACTTTAGATGTGACTGCTGAAATGTTATCTATCTAATCAAAACATAATAAAAGCGTGCGGATTCTTTGCAGAAGTACGCACGCTTTTTTAGATTATTCTTTTTCTTCTTACTTTTAAACAATTCTCAGGAGCATGCCGCTGAACGATGGCAGTTCCACCGTAAACTGCGTTCCGTTGCGTGTCCTGTCGCCGGGGATCATGTTCCTGTCCTCCGGTACGGTTCCGTGGAATCGTTCCCACTCTGTGTGCAGCAGGGGCTGAAGTGCTTCGCAGTCCGGTATAGTAACGGTATAAGTCTGAGTGCCCTCATCGGACATATGCAGCAGCACCAGCAGGCGGCTGTCTCCGGCACGGCGTTCCATGGCATAAATACAGTGTTCTTCCTGATGGCAGTCCACCCACCGGAATCCGTTTTGCTCATAGTCCTCTGCATACAGCGCCGGTTCGGTCAGATACAGATGATTTAGTTCCGTCATATAGTGGTGGAATGCATCGTGTATGGGATATTGCAGCAGTTCCCAGTCCTGCTGCTGCGCCTCTGTCCATTCCCGGAGCTGTCCCAGCTCGCTGCCCATAAACAGCAGCTTTTTTCCGGGATGAGTGTACATGTACAGATAGAGCAGACGTGCCTGTGGAAATTTCCCGTCATAGTCGCCGAACATTTTTTGCATAACGGTGGCTTTTCCGTGGACATTTTCATCGTGAGACAGGGGCAGCAGATAGGATTCATTGGGGAAGTACATCATGGAAAATGTCAGCTTATGGTATTCGTTTTTGCGTTCCCAGGGATACTGCCGGAAATAATCCAGCGTATCATTCATCCAGCCCATATCCCATTTATAATCGAAGCCAAGTCCACCTTGTTCTACGGGACGTGTTACGCCGCTGTAGTTGGTGGAATCCTCTGCAATGAGCATCGCCGTAGGATTCAGCCGGTGGAGCCCCTGGTTCATGCGCTGCAAAAAAGTGATACTTGCGGGATTTGTACCACGGGATTCCTCGCCGCCCCAGTAGATGAGCCGGCTCACAGCGTCCATGCGGATGCCGTCAAAATGGAACACGGACAGCCAGTAGTTGGCGCAGGACTGGAGAAAGCTGCACACCTCGCCTCGTGCGTGGATGAAGTTACAACTGCCCCATTCGCTGTAGTTGGTTTCCTTTTCCGGATATTCATACAGGGTGGTGCCGTCATAGTGGTTCAGGGCATAGCCGTCTACGGCGAAGTGCACCGGGACAAAGTCCATGATCACGCCGATGCCTGCCTGGTGACAGAGATTCACCAATTGCATGAGCTGGTGGGCAGTGCCATAGCGAGATGTGGGACTGAAAAATCCCGTGTTTTGATAGCCCCAGGAGCAGTCCGCCGGATGCTCGCTCAGGGGCATGAATTCAATGTAATTGTAACCGTGCTTTTTGACATAGTCCACCAGTTTCGGTGCAATTTCTTCGTAGGTGTACCAGCCGTTGGGATCGTCGGGATTGGTGCGCCAGGAGCCAAGGTGTACCTCATAGATATTCACCGGTTTGTGTTTATGGTCACCACGGTTTGCCATCCACGTTTTGTCGTGAAATGTGAAGTTGTCCAGATCCCGGATGATGGAGGCATTGTTGGGACGCAGTTCCATGCCGAAACCATAGGGGTCGCAGTGGTCAATGGTTTCTCCCTGGGGGTCTTGAGGTGTAATGCGGTATTTGTACATCTGTCCGGGCATGGCATTGGGGACAGTTAGCTCGTAGATACCGCCGTCATGAATGCGACGCATGGGCATGGGTTCCCAATCGCCGCCTTCCCAGATCAGGGAGACTGCTTTGGCGTTGGGGGCAAGGGTGCGGAAAACTACGCCGTTTTCTGTGATGTGTGCGCCGAAATATGTGTGGGCATCGAAGGCATTGCCCAGAAAGAACTGATGGATATCCATAGGAAATACTCCTCTCATAATCGTAATATCATAAGATCACCTCTAAAAACCGGTCACCCGTCATCTGCCTGCATAACCAGAAGATACATCTATTATACAAGAAAAAGGTACCGTTCTGCAAGCATCAAATTTCGATACAACGTTGTTTTCTCGACATCATATTAAATAAATGTTGATTTTAGACTGTTCCTTTTGAAATGTTGGAAAAAAATTTTGGAAACCCATTGCATTTTGACGGAACATGCGGTATAATAAAAGAGCAGACGACTCGTCCGTGCAGTGCATGGACAACTGTTGCAGTATAATTATTAGGAGGATATTCACTTATGTTAGTATCGGCAAAGGATATGATGCAGGCTGCTATGAACGGCAAGTATGCTGTTGGTCAGTTCAACATCAACAATCTGGAATGGACAAAGGCAATCCTGAACACAGCTCAGAAGCTGGGCTCTCCGGTAATTCTCGGCGTTTCCGGCGGCGCAGGCAAGTACATGACTGGATTCAAGACTGTTGCAGACATGGTAAAGGCAATGGACGAATCCCTGGGCATTACTGTTCCGGTTGCACTGCACCTGGATCACGGTACCTATGATCAGTGCTATGACTGCATCAAGGCAGGCTTCACTTCCATCATGTTTGACGGCTCTCACTTCCCCATCGAAGAAAACATTGCAAAGACCAAGGAACTGGTTGCAGTTTCTCATAAGCTGGGTCTGTCCATCGAGGCAGAGGTCGGTGCAATCGGCGGCGAAGAAGACGGTGTGATCGGCAAGGGCGAATGTGCAGATCCCCAGGAGTGCAAGACGATCGCTGACCTGGGCGTAGACATCCTGGCTGCTGGTATCGGCAACATCCACGGCGTATATCCGGAGAACTGGGAAGGTCTGAGCTTTGAGACACTGGAAGCTGTCAAGAAGGCTGTCGGCGATATGCCGCTGGTACTCCATGGCGGTACCGGTATTCCGGACGATCAGATCACAAAGGCAATCTCTCTGGGCGTTGCAAAGATCAACGTAAACACGGAGTGTCAGTTGGTATTTGCTGAGGCAACCAGAAAGTATATTGAAGAAGGCAAGGATCTGAAGGGCAAGGGCTTTGACCCGAGAAAGCTCCTCCTGCCGGGCTATGAAGCAATCATGGCAAAGGTTGAGGAAAAGATGAACCTGTTCGGCTCTGTCGGCAAGGCGTAAGTCTTTTTAAAATAACGCTCCGAGTCATAGAAAGGGATGTGTGCTATATGAAAACATTGAGAGTGATCGTATCCGTACTTGAAATCATGCTGAATGTGCTGGGGATTTGCTTGGCAATAAAAGCTTTGGTCGGTCTGACACATTCTGAAGAGGAAGAAGCGTAAAGATCAGCCGGGAGCGTTCCGGCAGATCTATGAGAAAAACCCGGTTTGCGGTGTAGTGCCGCAGACCGGGTTTTTGTTGTGTTTTTGTTGTATAATTATGCGATAATTGTATCCCAGCTGCAATCTGCGCCGACAGAGCTACGGGCATAGTAGCACAGGATATAATAGGCATCGGCTGTATTGATGCTACCGTTCTGATCCACATCCATGGCAGAAAGCTGGGCATCTGTAAAGCCTGTGGATGCGCCGACAGATTGTTTCGCATAGGCTGTGAGTGTCAGGTAGGCATCGTTTGTGTCAATGCTGTTGTCACCGTTGATGTCACCCCGGGATGGTGTGCCGCCGCTGTTATATGTGTAATCGCTGTTCTGGAGGACATAGTCGCTCCCCTGGAGCTTTACAGTTTTTCCGCCGGAGACGGTGATGGTGTAAGTACCGCCTGCATTTTTGGGGATGCTGGTGTAGGCGTAAAGTGTGGAATTGTTGGATAAACGGGGATTTTCATAGCCTGCCAGAAACAGTCCGTTAGTGGCGTCCAGATAATACCACTTTTCTGCGGATGTTCCTGTGTTCAGTCCAATGACATTCCAGACGTGATTCGTACCGGTCTGGCGGAGCGTTTGTAGTGTGGCGGACATGTTGTGCTGCTGTACCTGCCCGATCATTTTTTCCACCAGCTCTGTATATGCGGAACAAACGCCTCTGCCGGCAACGACCGGACCGGCGGCATTGTTGGTGAAACTGTTACAGAAAGACCATGTGCCGGTTTTTCCCTTTACCGTTCCGTTGGGATCTTCGATGTAGCTGTACCCATAGACCGTGTTCTGCTGAATGTGCTGATAGATGGCGCGGATGATACCGGCATCTGTCATGCCGGCGTTGCAATGGCTGCCCGTGAGTACACTGGTGCAATAGTTGTCGATGAGACGGTTCATGTAGGATGTGCCGCACAGTGCGTTTGCAAGGGACATGGTGGAGTTGTCTTTTGTATAGCCCCATACTTTTACGAGGTTGCCGGATGTGTCATAAATTTCGACTTCCTTGCACTTGCTGCCTGCCTTTTTGAAATCGCCTACGGAAATATCTGTGGTTTTCCCATTCCAGCGAACGTGCTGGATGGTGGCATTTTCAAAGGCGGAGGCGTGATAGTATACGCCGGTCTGGGGGACATAGAGTGTGCCGATCGTAAGATTGCGACAGGCATATTCCGTGACGTAGGCGGTGCCATCGGGAATGATCACTTCACTGGCACCCTGGTCGATGCGAAGAATCACGCTGCCCAATGCAGCCAGCCCCTTTCCGATCTCCGTGTGCTGGTCTGCATTATCCAGCCAGGGTGTTTCTGCAAAGGCATTGGGTTTCACCAAGTTCACTGCACTGCTCCCGGTGACGGACATGAGATTGGTGCAGTTCCGGAACGCTCCTTCGCCGATGGTTGTGACGCCGGTGAGATCCAGGGTGTACAGTTCTGTGCTTTCGGAAAAGGCATTGGGAGCAATGGTAATGCCAGAGCCTTTGCACTGTACAGCGGCAAATTCCAGGTTACTCCAGGGATAGTTGCCTTCTGCATATGTTTTCATGGTACCGCTGCCGGAAATGGTCAGGGTATCCCCGGTGAGTGTCCAGACCAGATTTGTGCCGCAGGTGCCGCTTTTCGTTGTAGTCAGCAGCTCAAATCTGGATGAGAACAGGGAACTTACGGGACTTCCTGCATAGCCGTAAAATACAGTGCAATCGGAAATATCCTCGGCAAAGCTGTCGATCTTTGCATTCTGCGGATGGAGAAATGTGAGATATTCATAGGAACTTCCCTGGAACGCCTTGGAACCGATGGTAGTGACAGACGCCGGAATCAGTGCCGTTTTCATATTCGTCTCATAGAACGCCTGTTCGCCAATGGTTTGCAGACCGTCGGCGAACATAACCAGCTTCACAGAACTGTTTGCAAAGGCGTGATCTTCGATGGTTGTAACAGAGGCGGGAAATTTGATCTTTTGCAGAGGCGTCCGATAAAAGGCGTATGCGCCCACAGTGGTAATGCCAGAGGGAATGGTGCAGGCGGTGGGTGTGCTGCCGTTGGGGAACTGGAGCAGCTTTGTTCCGGATTTGTCTGTGAGGATTCCGTTGATAGAGCTGTACACCGGATTGCCCAATTCCACGTCAAATGCCTTTACATTGTCGGAATAGATGATGGAGCGGATCTCGGTGACTGTTTTGGGAATGGACACGACACCATCGGGAATGTCTGCTTTCGGTGCGACCTCGTAGAGGATGGTCATGTCTTTGCTGTACAGCACGCCGTTTTTCAGCGTGAGATAAGGGTTGTCCTCGCTGAGTTGTAGATCCATTAAGCCTGGATGATCCTGTAGACTGGATATATCAGAAGAATGGAGAATTTCCTGGAAATTTGAACCCAGCCCAAGATACCACAAATTCGGAAAAGAGTTGTCATAGATGGTCACCACTGAATCTGGAAGATCAACAGAGGTGACAACATAATCTATAAAACTCTCATATTTTTTTATAATTTGAGGGAATACGTTTTTTCCGATGGTTTGCAGATTTTCTGGGAATGTAAATTTGTTTGCATCGACTTCTGTCCCAGCGAAGGCATTGTCTCCGATGGAAGTGACTGTATCCGGCAAGGTGACACTCCTTAGTTCTTCACAGCCGACAAACATCTCAGATGGTATCTCTTCTATGGAATTGCAGAATGTGACTTCAAGAAGACGCTTGCAGTTCTGGAATGCATCCGGGCTGATGTACTCCACCGTTTCTGGAATGGTGATTCTTCGTATGCCAGTATTCTGAAACGCACCTGCTTCAATTGTCTTTACGGTTTCCGGTATTGTGACATCTCCCAGATTTGCACAGTCTTTAAAGTAACCGTCCGGGATGGATTCCATGGAATCCGGGAGGATGATGTTGTATGTTGCACTGCTGTTGCAAGTTTCGAAATAGGGCTGAATTTCTTGTGCGGACATATCATTGCAGAAAGTAATTTCCCAGATATCTTTACAGTTATCAAATACGCCTTCTCCTATAAACGCAACATTTTTTGGGATATTTGCATAGTGGACACCAGAGTCAGAAAAAGCACGTGCGCCGATGGATTGCAGACTTTCTGGCAGTGTTACATTATGTAAATGGGTATAGCCGCTAAAGCGTTCATCTGGAATCTCTGTCACATCGTCCGGTACTGTGATATCGTAACTCGGCTCCCATGCATTGAATTCCCCTGTATTCGAAAAACTTTTTTCTATGTTGTCACCAGCATAATAGGTAAAATAAGGATTTTCAAAAACGATTGTTGTTGCATATGGAGTACAGCAGCTTTCGAATGCAGCTTCGCCCATGGTTGTGACACTTTCAGGAATGGCAACTGATTCGTTAAAATTACATAACCAGCAGTTGGAAAAAGCGTGAGGAGCAATTTCTGTGAGAGCATCTGGCAATATCAGAGTATGCAAAACACATCCATCAAAATAATACGCCGGCAGATATGTAATTTCGCCGGACATTGTAAAATTTTTCAGATTCTCACATCCATTCACCAACCGATCGTTCTGATCTGTGGGCACATAGCTGTCCGGCAGTGTCAATGACGTCAGACCGGAATAGGAAAACGCCTGGTTGCCGATCTGCGTGATCTGATCTCCCAGAGAGAGTGTCTCCAGACTGGAGCAGGCATAAAAGGCTTCGCTGCCGATGGCGGTGATATTCTGGGGGATTTGGATCTGAGAGATGCCGCTTTCTGCAAACATGCGGTCGGAAATTTCCGTCATCTCCTGGGAAAGTACCGCCTTGGACAGAGATTCACAGCCGGAAAAAGCACCGGCACCTACCGTTGTCACAGCATCGGGGAGCCGGATCTGGGTCAGGCTGGTATCCGCAAAGGCACTCTTGCCGATCTCGGTCAGGGTTGATGGCAGATCGGCAAACACCAGGTCGTTTTTGGAAAAGGCATATGCACCAATGCTTGTGACACCTTCTTCCAGCCAGACCTCTTCGTAATAATAATCGCTCCATGGATAAGCGCCGGCTTCCGAGTCCGTCATGTCTCCTGTGCCGGAAATGCACAGAATGGCATCTTTGACGCTCCATTGCAGGTTGTCATAAGTGCCGGAGCCGGTATAGCTGACCGCTTCTGCGGAGAATGCCGGCAGGAGCAGACAGGCTGCCGCAGACAGAAACGTGCCGATACAGAAGCTTTTGAAATAAAATTGCATTTGGATCATCCTTTCTTAAAACATAAAAGTTTCATCTGATTCCCTTTTCAGATACCTAGAGTATAGCACATTTTACGGATTCTGTCAAAGAAAAAGGGCGGATTTTCATAGAATTCTTCCTGTTCACAGAACATTTACGTATTTCTAGCAGGAGAAACACAATTTTTGATTACAATATCGAATATGGGATGCTTTATGAAAATTCACAGAAAGGATGTTTTACTTATGAAACCATTTATGCGATATGTTGCTGCCGGAATTGCCGCTGCGCTTGCTGTCGGCAGTCTGTCCGCCTGTCCGGCGGTGTCTGCTGAGGGAGTTGCCTATAGACGGGGCGATGTGAACGGGGATGAGATTGTCAGTTCGGATGATATGTTTTTTGTAAAGCAATATCTTGTGCAGATCAGAGACGGCGAGCCTACTACACTGACGCAGATGCAGATGCTGGCGGCAGATGTGGATTTGGACGGGGAAGTGACAATGATGGATATGTTCATTATTGGACGGTATTACGTATTTGTCAGTATAGGATATGATGGGACAGAGGAAGAATTATGGGAAATGGCAATCCAGGAGGAGAGAGAGTCTCCCCAGGAAGATTATGACTTGCATGAAAGGGTTCCATGTGATGAAGAAGTTTTCGTAGAAATCGGTACTGTGGAAGTTCCGGAATATCTGCTGCGGCGGAATTATCACGAAGTAACGGTGCCGATTTATGTGACGACCATGTCAGAAACCGGGTTCGGCAGGTTGAGTTTTGGTGTGTCCACAGAATCCGAATTGCTGACGCTGGGCGGTGACAGAAAGGGTGACGGACAGTTCACGTGGATGGGTTACAGTTGTACAGGAGATAGGTATTTTGAAGAAAAAACAGAACTCTTAACGCTTATGTTTGAAGTTTCATCGGATGCCAGGATCGGCGATGTCTATCCCATTCATTATGAGACACAAAGCCAGGACGGAACGCAGAAAGAAACTTGCTATAGCTATGAATACTTGATGAATATCGTCCCCACAGACGGCGCTGTGAAGATCATCGGCAACACCGGCGATCTGAACAGTGATGAGGAGGTCACCGCCGCCGATGCCTACGAGGTGCTTCTGGGCTACAGCCAGATGTCTGTGGGTGCAGCGTGCAGCCTTTCTGACGGGCAGAAGATCATTGCAGATGTAAACAGTGACGGCAAAATTGATGCTGCGGATGCGTATTATATTTTATTGTACTATGCGAATCAGTCGGTGGGAAATGACATCTCCTGGCGTGAACTGACGGATACAATGGGTGCATAAGCAGCATAAAATGTCCCGGGATGCCCCGCTTCCCTGCGATTCCGTAAATTTTTTGGGAAAAAAGCGTACTTTTTTCTTCAAAACCCTTGATTTTTTCTTTTTGTGGTGTTATAATAAAGATAATCATGCAGCCAAAGACCGGAACCCCACCGGTCTTTCGTTTATATAAGTACCTGCTGCACTGGTTCGGAATCATTCTCAGCGCAGCAGAGCACGCTGAAAAAAAGGAGCAGATGCCATGAAAATGAAAAAATTCGGCGGCACAGAACGGACGGTCTACGACCTTGTGAAGCCGATCGCAGATCAGTTCGGGTATTCCATCTGGGATGTGAGCTTTGAAAAAGAGGGTGCCTACTGGTACCTGCGGGTCTTTATTGACCATCCCGATGGGATCACCATTGAGGACTGCGAAAAAATGACACGCCCGGTGAATGCCGCTGTGGATGCGGCAGATCCCATTGCACAGGCGTATGTCCTGGAGGTCGGCTCTGCCGGTCTGGAACGGGAACTGAACCAGCCCTGGCATTTTGAAGCGACCCTGGGCATGGAAGTGCGTGCTCGTGCCATTCGTCCGGTAGACGGCGTGCGGGAATGGATCGGCGTGCTGACGGCATATGATACGGCGCAGATCACCATCCAGCCTGAGGATACAGAAGAACCGGTGACACTGGCACTGGAAGATCTGTCCTATGTACGGCGGTATGTGGCTGTAGAATTTTAATCAATGGAGGCATAGAGAGAACATGGACAATAGTTTTTTTGAAGCGCTTTCCTCTCTGGGGAGCGAAACAAATGTAGATACGGAGCTGTTGGTAGAAAAAGTAAAGTCTGCCATGCTCAAGGCGGCACGTAAGGCATATCCCGACAGCGAAGAAAATATTCGTGTGGAGATCGATCCGGCAACCAAGACCTTTGAAATGTACCTGATACAGACCGTTGTGGACGATGAACCCATTGACGAAAATGAGGTCAACATTGATGTGGCACGCACCATGGATCCCAATGCCTATGTGGGCGGTACCGTGGAAAAGCGTCTGGATATCGCAAAGTTCGGCCGTGCAGCAGCACAGTCGGCAAAGCAGTCCATCAAGGGTGATCTCCGTGAGATCAACCGGGAACGCATTCTGGGTGAATTCCAGGACCTGGAGAACGACTGCATCACCTGTCAGGTATCCCAGGTAGAGCCGGGCGGCACGGCTACCATGCTCTATCATAAGACCGAGCTGTATCTGTTCCGGAACGAACAGATCCCCGGGGAAGTCCTCAAAGAGGGACAAATGGTAAAAGTATACATCACCACCATTGCCAATAAGCAGAAAAAACCCATCATCAAGATTTCCCGTGTCCGCAAGGAACTGGTAAAGCGGCTGTTTGAACTGGAGATTCCGGAAATCTATGATGGCACAGTAGAGATCAAGTCCATTTCCCGTGAGGCAGGCTCCAGAACAAAAGTGGCTGTCTGGTCGAAGGATCCCAATGTAGATGCCATCGGTGCCTGCATCGGTCCGAAGCGTTCCCGTATTTCTGCCATTGTGGAAGAACTAAACGGCGAAAAGATCGACATCATTCCCTACAGCGAAAAGCCTGAGGAATTCATTGCAAAGGCACTGGCGCCGGCAACGGTTCTGGATGTGACCATTCTGGACGAGGAAGAGCGTACCTGCACTGTAAAGGTACCCAACAACCAGCTTTCTCTTGCCATCGGCAATAAGGGACAGAATGCAAAGCTGGCAGCAAAGCTGACGGGCTATAAGATCGACATCAAGCCGGAATTCGATGTGCTGCACACAGCAGCAGAAGAGACTCCGGCACCGGCAGAGGAAATCCAGACACCGGAGGCGAACAGCGTTGAAGAGTAAAAAGGTTCCCATGCGTCTCTGCGTGGGATGCGGTGAAATGCAGCCCAAAAAGGAATTGATCCGGGTGCTCAAGAACACAGACGGTTCCATTGGATTGGATTTTACAGGAAAAAAGTCCGGACGGGGCGCATATTTATGTAAGAATATGGACTGCTTCACAGCTGCACAGAAAGGACATCGGATAGAGCGTTCTTTCGGCTGCCGGGTACCGGAGGAAGTATATGAGGAGATGAAACATGCATTACAGGCAGAACTGGCAGGGTCTTCTGACCATCTGTCGTAAGGCAGGAAAGCTTGCAATGGGACTGGAGCCGACAAAGGATGCGCTGTATCGCGGCATTGCTGCCGGGGTGCTCACGGCATCAGATGCGTCGGAAAAGTCCCGGAAAGAGGCTGCTTTTTTCAGCAGCCAGGCGGAAGTGCCCCTGATCGAGCTTCCCTTTTCCAAGGCGGAAATGGGACAGATCATCGGTCGTGCCGCCGGAGTGCTCGCCGTGTGCGATGACGGCTTTTTCCGCAGAATGCAGGAAATTGCCGCACAGGATGAGACGGAAACAGAATGATTATTCAATTACCGCAGGAGATGCGGCGATAGAATGGCTGAACCAATCGGTTGGTGTCAGTTTTGTACACAGTGAAAGGGTGCTGTTGTGGAGAGTGGCTTCATCAAGGCATCCGCAGTAGGAAGAGGAGGATTTCGCCTATGACGAAGAAAGTAAAGCTGAGCGATGTTGCACGGGATCTGCAGATTCCCACCCAGGAACTCATTGCGTTCTATCAGGAACGGGATGCAGACGGCGTCAAGAAAAAGGGTGTGACCGGTCTGACGCCGGAAGAAATCAATCTTGCGCTGGAGTACTATTCCCAGAAGTCACAGGTAGAGAACTTTGAAGCTTATTTTGCATCGAAGGATACGCCGAGACCGAAGCCGGCAGAGAAGAAGTCCGCTGAGAAGAAGCCGGCGGAGAAAAAGACATCAGAAAAGAAACCGTCTGAAAAGAAATCGGCAGAGAAAAAGCCGGCAGAGAAGAAAAAGGCTGCGCCTCAGAGTGCGAAGAAGCCTCAGGCAGAAGCAGTTGTGGAAAAGGTTGAAAAGAAGGTACAGCCGCAGAAGTCCCAGCCGGAGAAAAAGCAGGAAAAGCCTGTGGAAAAGAAACCGCAGACAGAAGCTGCACCGAAGAAAGAGCAGTCCCGGAAACAGCCCAAGCAGGCGGCAAAGGCACAGAAGCACGGCGAGCGTCTCCACGTGGAAGTCGAGATGGCATCTGCAGACAGCATCACCACAGAAAAGCGCCGCACAGTAGATACCAGAGGCTCTTATGTGGATCTGGATAAGTACAACCAGCGGTATGAGCAGATCGCTCCTGCTGGGAAATACAGCAATGACAAATATTCTACCAAGAAGCAGAAGATCAACCAGAAGTCTGCACAGCGTAACAAGCAGAAGTATTCCAACAAGCGGGAGACAGAACAGGATAAGCTCCGCCGTCTGGAACTGGAGCGTGCCCGGAAGCAGCAGCTACGTGTACGCATTCCAGATGTGATCACTGTGGGCGAACTGGCGACCCGTCTGAAAGTTACTGCAACAGAAGTCATCAAGAAGCTGATGATGCTGGGAGTTATGGCAACCATCAATGAGGAAATCGACTTCGATACCGCATCTCTGGTAGCAGAAGAACTGGGCGCAAAGGTTGAGCATGAGGTCATTGTGACCATTGAAGAGCGTCTGATCGACGAGGACGATGACGCAGAGGATACCGAAGAGCGCTGCCCGATCGTTGTCGTTATGGGTCACGTTGACCACGGTAAGACTTCCATTCTCGACCGCATCCGTCACGCACATGTTACCGAAGGAGAAGCCGGCGGTATTACGCAGCATATCGGTGCATATCAGGTGCAGTATGAGGGTAAGGATATTACCTTCCTGGATACACCGGGTCATGAGGCATTCACCGCAATGCGTGCCCGTGGTGCCAATATCACGGATATTGCCATTCTGGTCGTTGCCGCAGACGACGGCATTATGCCTCAGACAGTAGAGTCCATCAACCACGCCAAGGCGGCAGGGATCTCTGTCATTGTGGCGATCAACAAGATGGATAAGGAAGGCGCAAACCCGGATCGTGTCAAGGAAGAGCTGACCAAGTATGGCATGGTCTGCGAAGAGTGGGGCGGCGATATCATCTGCGTTCCCGTTTCGGCAAAGACCGGTGAGGGAATTGACGAACTGCTGGAAAACATTCTTCTGGTGGCTGAAACAAGCGAACTGAAAGCAAATTCTCACCGTCGTGCAAAGGGTACGGTTGTGGAGGCACGTCTGGATAAAGGTCGTGGTCCTATCGCAACACTGCTGGTACAGAACGGTACGCTGCATACTGGTGATGTCATTATTGCAGGTACTGCCGTAGGCCGTGTTCGTGTTATGTCCAATGACAAGGGCGTTCCTGTAGAGACAGCAGGCCCGTCTGTTCCTGTAGAGATCACCGGTCTGGCAGAAGTGCCGGAGGCAGGCGATACGTTTAACGCTGTAGAGGACGAACGTCTGGCAAGAGAACTGGTAGAACAGAGAAAGCATGAGGCAAAACAGGCGAAGTTCAACGAGTATCAGAAGGTAACTCTTGACAACCTGTTCAGCCAGATCGAGCAGGGCGAAATGAAGGAACTGTCTCTCATTGTCAAGGCAGACGTACAGGGTTCTGTAGAAGCTGTGACCCAGTCTCTGGAAAAGCTGTCCAACGAGGAAGTGCGTGTCCGTGTCATCCACGGCGGTGTCGGCGGTATCAAGGAGAGCGATGTCATGCTGGCAAGCGCATCCAACGCCATCATCATTGGCTTTAACGTGCGCCCGGATCAGACCGCAGAGGAAATCGCTGCCCGTGACAAGGTGGATATCCGCACCTATCGTGTCATCTATGATGCCATCGAGGAAATTGAAACGGCAATGAAAGGCATGCTGGCGCCGAAGTTCCGTGAGGTTGTTATGGGACGCATTGAGGTACGTCAGGTTTATAAGATCTCTAACGTGGGTGCAGTTGCCGGTGCCTATGTCCTGAACGGCAAGGTTACCAGACAGTGTCAGATTCGTGTGGTTCGTGACGGCATCGTCATTGCAGAGGATAAGATGTCCAGCCTGAAACGGTTCAAGGATGACGTGAAGGAAGTCGGCGAGAGCTATGAGTGCGGTATTACCCTCGAGAAGTTCCGGGACTTCAAAGAAGGCGACATTTTTGAAGCGTTTATCATGGAAGAATACAGAGACTAAACCATGCGTAACTAATGCATAATGGGCATCTCTAAAAACTCTGAATCTGTCAGATGTGGTGCAGATTTGCGACAGCTCCCCTTTCGAAAAAACGCAGGAATACTCGATGTATTTCAAGTTTTTTCGAAAAGGAAGATGGCGTAAAGATGCGCCGCAGATGACGGGTGAGCGGGTTTTTAGAGGTGACCTAATGAATAAAAAAGGAGGCCGTGAAGCATGGCGAATTTTAAGGCGAACCGGACGGAAGAGGATATTCTGCGTGAAATGACTGCCATTCTGCGTGAACTGAAAGATCCTCGCATTGACCCGATGCTGACTGTGGTGCGTGCAGAGCTGTCACGGGATCTCTCTGACTGTAAGATATTTGTTTCCAGTCTGTCGGGGCGGGATGCGGCAAAGCAGTCCTGTCAGGGACTGGATAGTGCCTCCGGCTTTATCCGCCGGGAGCTGTTCCATCGGCTGAAGATCCGGAAGTGTCCGGCGCTGCACTTTGTGGCAGATGATTCTATCGCCCACAGTGCGGAGATCAACCGGATGCTGCATGAAATTCAGCCGCCGGTGGAAGAACCTCAGGAAAAGGAGTGACAGCTTATGCAGCAACTGACTTTGGCGCAGACAGCCGCATGGCTGAAAGATTGTAACGACGCATATATTCTCATTCACAGAAGTCCGGACGGGGACTGTATCGGCGCAGGGTATGCCCTGGCAGAAATGCTGCACCAGATGCAGAAGCGTGCAGTGGTGCTCTGCGATGAACCCATTCCGGAACGCTATCGCTTTATGCTGCCGGAGTCCCAGGAACAGGAGACCTTTGAGCCGGGCTGTGTGATCGCAGTGGATGTGGCTGACCCGAAACTTCTGGGCAGCGAATTGCAGGAAAAATACGGAAAATCCGTAGATCTGTGTATTGATCATCACGTTTCCAATGTGCCCTATGCCAGCGCTCGGTATCTGGATGGCAAGGCGGCGGCAACCTGTGAGATCCTCTATTCTCTCTGCCGGATCCTTCCGGTGACCATGACCAGATCCATGGCGCTTTGCCTGTATACGGGCATGGCGACGGATACAGGATGTTTCCAGTATGACAACGCAGGTCCTCATACCCATCGTGCTGTGGCAGATCTGATGGAAATGTGCCCCGATGTGCCCTATGCGAAGATCAACCGGCAGATGTTTGCCGTAAAAAGCTTCGGCAGACTCCAGCTGGAGCAGCTGCTCATTGACCGGCTGGAACGGTATAAGGACGGAAAATGCATCCTCATCTGTATTACCCAGGAATTTTTGCAGAAGTTCCAGGTGGATGAGGCTGAGCTGGACGGCATTGCCGGATTCCCGCTTCAGGTGGAGGGTGCTCAGGTGGGCATCACTATGAAAGAAAAGGAACCGGGAAAATTCCGGGTCTCTATGCGCTCGGCAGATCGGGTGAATGTTTCCGCCATCTGCCAGCTGCTGGGCGGCGGCGGTCATATTAAGGCTGCTGGCTGTCTGGTCTGCGGCACAGCGGATGAAGTACGGGAAAAACTGCTCCGTGCAGTTTCGGAAGGATGGAGCATTCAATGAGTCAGGAAACGATACAGGGCGTACTTTGTATGAATAAGCCTGCCGAATTCACTTCCTTTGATGTGATCGGAAAGCTCCGGGGCATCTTGCGTATGCGGCGGCTGGGACACACCGGCACGCTGGATCCTATGGCGACCGGTGTTCTGCCGGTGCTGGTGGGACGTGCCACCCGGGCGTGCGATATTCTGCCGGATCAGGACAAGACCTATCGGGCTTCGGTTCAGTTCGGCTGGGAGACGGATACAGAGGACGTCTGGGGCGTGCGAACGGCGGTTTATCCCGGGATGCACGTAACAAAAGAAGCACTGGAATCGGTGCTGTCTCAGTTCCGGGGAGAGATTCACCAAGTGCCTCCTATGTATTCTGCTGTATCTGTGGATGGAAAGCGGCTGTATGAGCTGGCGCGTAAGGGCGTTGTTGTAGAACGTCCTGCACGGACGGTACAGATTCATGCATTGACGCTGGAGGCGTGGAATGAAAATGCACAGACGGCAGAGCTTTCGGTGTCCTGCGGAAAGGGAACCTATATCCGCACACTGCTCTCCGATATCGGAAAGGCGTTGGGCGGCGGTGCTGTTATGACAGCGCTCTGCCGTACCCAGGCAAGCGGATTTTCTCTGGAGCAATGCTATACCTTTGAGGATGTCATGGGTTTTTGCCGGGAAGGCAGTCTGGCTTCTCATCTGATTCCAACAGACAGACTGTTTGCTGCACTGCCGGCGCTGCATCTGACGGAAAAGCAGTCGCAGCTCTACGGAAACGGTGTCAAGCTGTCTCTGGAGCAGATTCCGGAATATCAGGATTCCCAGAGGGAATACCGTGTTTATGATGCGGAACAGGCATTTCTGGGCACGGCACTGGCAGAGCCGGAGACCGGCGTGCTGCGTGTGGGAAAAAATTTCAAATAGAAAGGCGGCGTGATACGTGGAGCTGCTGAAACACACGGATGCGCCCCTTTTGCAGGAAAGTGCCGTGGCACTTGGATTTTTTGACGGCGTACATCTGGGACACCGTGCTGTGCTGTATGCCGCTGTGGAATGTGCCCGGGAAAAGCAGCTGATGCCCTGTGCATTTACCTTCGCGGCGGATTCTGTGCCGGTGAAGCGGGGTGTTCCCCTGAATTATCTGTATACGGATGCGCAGAAATATGCCCTTATGGCAGACTGTGGCGTGGAAGGGGTATACTGCCCGGCATTCGGGGAATTGTGTGCCCTGGACGGTGAATCGTTCTGCCGGAAGGTGCTTGTGGAATTGTTTCATGCCAGAGAAGTCTTTTGCGGCGGAGATTTTCGCTTTGGCGCAAAGGCGGCGTGGGATATTGCTGCATTGGACGCATTCGGCAGACAGATGGGATTTTCGGTACATCAGGTGGAGCCGGTGCGCTGTGACGGCGAAAAGGTCTCCTCCACTGCCATCCGGGAAGCAGTGAAACAGGGTGAGCCGGAACGTGCGGCGAGATTGTTGGGTGCGCCTTATCATGTTAGCGGCAGAGTGGTACACGGTGCTGCTTTGGGCAGGACAAGGGAAGTTCCTACGATTAACATGTCCTTTGCAGAGGGACAGATCGTGCCTAGGTTTGGCGTGTATGTATCCCGGACAAAGACACCCCAGGGAACGTTCGATTCTGTGACGGATATCGGCGTAAAGCCTACTGTGAGTGAGGAACAGACGCCGGCGGCGGAGACATTTCTGCTGGATTTTTCCGGTGATCTGTATGAACAGCCCTGTACTGTGGAATTGCTGCATTTTCTGCGTCCGGAGCGGAAGTTTCCGGATGTGGATGCGTTGTATCAGCAGATCGCACGAGATCAGGCAGAATGCCGGGCATGGCTGCAGCGGAATACAGCATGTCGGTAAAATACGAGTGCATTTTTTATATTTTCTCAAAAAGGCTGCTTGGCAATGAAGTTATTTTGATCCAGCAATTTTTTCAAAAAATGCTGGCGAGGTCCAGGGCGAGGGCTCCACGAGCCCGTCCCGCCTTTTGAGCCCTTTAAAGTAAGGCAATACCGCACAAAGATTGTGCGTCAGATGCGCCGTCAGATTTTTCGTCAGATGAAACAAAAAGCGCAGTGAATACTTTGTGTATTCACGAGCATTTTTGTGAAATATGACGGAAAATATGCAAGCATATGACGTGCAAAGCCGTCAGGCGCTCTTTGTGCGGTGTTGCCGTAAGAAAAATCTTGCAAACGTTCCGGTGGGACGTTTGCAACGAGTTTATATATTCATATAAAAAAGTATATAGTGTTATATTCACTTTTGAAAGGAAGTACACGCAATATGAGTAAGCGAGTAAGAACCAGATTCGCACCGAGTCCAACAGGATATATGCACATCGGCAACCTGCGGACGGCGCTGTATGCCTATCTCATCGCCAAAAAAGACGGCGGCGATTTTATCCTCCGTATCGAGGATACCGACCAGGAACGGTATGTCGAGGGTGCAGTTGATGTGATCTACGATACCCTGAAAATTGCCGGTCTGAACTGGGATGAGGGTCCGGATATCGGCGGCCCTGTGGGACCCTATGTGCAGTCTGAGCGTATGGGGATGTTCAAGTCCTATGCAGAGGAACTGGTGAAAACCGGTCATGCCTACTACTGTTTCTGCGACAAGGAACGGCTGGATGAGGTGCGCAAGATTCAGGAGGCATCCCGTATCGCCCCCATGTATGACCGCCACTGCCGTGATCTTTCCCCGGAGGAGGTTCAGGCAAAGCTGGATGCAGGTGTGCCCTATGTCATCCGCCAGAAAATGCCTCTGGATGGAACTACCACATTCCACGATGAGATCTACGGTGATATTACAGTGGAAAACAGCACGCTGGACGACCAGATCCTCATCAAAACCGACGGAATGCCCACGTATAATTTCGCAAACGTAGTAGACGACCACCTCATGGGCATCACTCATGTTGTCCGGGGCAATGAGTATCTCTCTTCCGCACCGAAATACAATCTGCTCTATGAGGCATTCGGCTGGGATGTTCCCACCTATGTCCACTGCGCACCGGTTATGAAAGACCAGACACACAAGCTGTCCAAGCGTAATGGTGACGCTTCTTTCCAGGATCTCATGGAAAAGGGCTATCTGCCTCAGGCAGTGCTGAATTTCATTGCACTGCTGGGCTGGGCACCCACAGGTGAACAGGAGATCTATACCCTGGACGAACTGAAGCAGGTGTTCTCCATCAGCGGTATCAGCAAGTCTCCGGCAATTTTCGACAGCCAGAAGCTCCGTGCCATCAATGCCGCTTATGTACACAAGATGACACCGGAGGAATTCCAGGAGGCTGCTGTGCCCTATATCCGTCAGACAGTTAAGAGAACGGATATCGACCTGCCGCTGCTGTGCAGTGTACTCCAGAACCGGACAGAGGTGTTCTCCGATATTCCGGAACAGGTGGATTTCATTGACCAGATGCCGGAATATAATCTGGAGATGTATCGTCACAAGAAGATGAAAACCACACCGGAAACGGCGCTGGAGGCTTTGCAGGCTGTCCTGCCGGTACTGGAAGGTGTTGACACATGGGATGTGGAGCATATCCATGAAGTATTGTTTGCGAAGATCGCAGAGATGGGCGTAAAGAACGGCTGGATGCTGTGGCCGGTTCGCACGGCTGTTTCCGGAAAGCAGTTTACACCGGGCGGCGGTGTCGAATTGTGCGCAATTCTTGGAAAAGAGGACACACTGAACCGGATCCGCAGTGCAATTGACACACTTTCGGCAGCCTGCGCAAAATAAAAGTGTATCTTTCGTTATGCTATCACGCTTTTATCACAAATCTCTGTTACACTAATGCCAGTATCTGCGTGTGCTGCGCAAACAGAAGGAGGCAATCACAAGGATGATTGAAGTCAAACATCTGACGAAACATTACGGGGATAAAGTGGCTGTCAATGATATCAGCTTTACCGCAGAAGACGGTGAGATCCTCGGTCTGCTCGGTCCCAACGGTGCCGGGAAGTCAACGACCATGAATATGCTGACCGGTTATATCAGCTCAACCTCGGGACAGGCGCTGATCAACGGCGTGGACATTCTGGAAGAACCTATCAAGGCAAAGGCACAGATCGGCTATCTGCCGGAGCTGCCGCCCCTTTATCTGGATATGACTGTCATGGGTTATCTGAACTTTGTCTATGACCTGAAAAAGTGCAAACTGCCGCGGAAATCCCACTTGAAAGATGTGTGCAATCTTTGCAAGATCAGCGATGTTTCCAATCGGATCATCAAGCATCTGTCCAAGGGCTACCGTCAGCGTGTGGGTCTGGCACAGGCACTCATCGGCAATCCGCCCATCCTGATCCTGGACGAACCTACTGTAGGCCTTGACCCGAATCAGATCATCGAGATCCGTACCCTGGTGAAGAAGCTGGGAAAACGCCATACGGTTATTCTCTCTTCTCACATTCTGACGGAGATTCAGGAGGTCTGCGACCGTGTCGTGATCATCAATCATGGTCAGGTGGCGGCATATGATACCATTGACAACCTGTCGAAGTCCGTTTCCGGCAGTAATAAGCTGACGGTTCGGATCGGCGGCCCGAAAATTGATATTTTGCAGGCGATTCGTACCATCGACGGCGTACTGAAAGTACGTGCGGATATGGAGCGGGAGCCGGGCATGTTCGAATATGAAATTGTGGCAAAGCCTGATTCTGATATCCGTCCGGCACTGAACCAGATGGTACAGGAGCACGGCTGGGGTATCTATAAGATGGATCTGGGTGAAATGACGTTGGAGGATGTCTTCCTGAAGATCACTATGGGAGAAGGCGTGAAGCTGTCGTCTCCCAAAAAGGCGGCTGCGCCTGCATCGGCAGAGGAAACGCCTGTTGCACAGACAGAGCCTGCGGCGGCAGAACCGGTCAGCGAAACACCGGATGAACCCCGGACACCTCAGGCGGATACGGCTGAAACAACGGAAGGAGGCGAGGTATAATGGGGGCAATTTACAGACGTGAAATGGGCGCGTTCTTTACATCCAGCATTGCATATGTCTTTCTGGCAGTGTTCTACTTAGCGTCCGGTTACTTTTTCTTTGCTTCGTCCCTGGCTTCGGCAACAACGGATATGTCCGGTGTGTTCACCAGCCTTTTCCTGATCGTTGTTATTCTGATCCCGGTATTGACCATGCGGCTGTTCAGTGAGGAAAAGAAGCAGAAGACCGAACAGGGTCTGCTGACTTCGCCGGTATCCATCGGCGGCATTGTACTGGGCAAGTATTTTGCAGCACTGACCATGTATTCCATTGGTCTTGCCATTCTGTTCCTGTATGCGCTGATCCTGAGCTTTTTTGGAGCAGTTGCCTGGGGCATCGTGACTGCAAATATCCTGGCGCTGTTCTTGCTGGGTGCTGCCTTTATTTCTGTGACTCTGTTCATTTCGTCTCTGACGGAAAACCAGGTAGTTGCGGCGGTTCTGGGCATTATCGTATTGTTCGCACTGTACATGCTGGACGTAGTGGCGCAGTTTGCCGAAAATCTGCCCATCGTGCCCACAGTACTCAATGCCCTTTCGTTCTATACGAAGTATTATGATTTTACGGCGGGTCTGTTTGATCCGGCGAGTGTGCTGTTCTTTATCAGCACGGCGGTGATCTTCAACTTCTTTACCGTTCGTGTATTTGAGAAACGGCGCTGGAGCTGAGAGGAGGACAGATAGCATGAAAAATCAGGAAAAAAAGGCGGCAACGCCTATGTCAGAGGAAAAACGGCAGAACAAGCTCAAACGGCGGAAAAAACTGAAATACGGCAGTCTTGCAACAGCTGTGACAGTGATTTTTGTGGCAGTTGTGGTATTGGTGAACGTGGTCGTTTCATTGATCGGCAACCGGTTCCCCGATGCTGTTCTGGATCTTACCACTTCTAATGTCTATGATATCAGCGATGAAACGCTGGACTATATCCGTGATCTGGATCAGGATGTGGAAATTGCTGTTTCTTCCGATGAAAGTACCTTTCAGACAGATAAATATAACAAGATGATCGCAGAGACCATTTCCAAGTATCAAGGATATTCGGATCATATCTCTGTAACCTATTTCGATACCACCAAGGATCCGGACATTCTGGCGCAGTACCAGGAGCTGTACGGTGGAACAATCAATTCTGGAAAGCTTATCGTGACAAGCGGAAAACGCATTAAAGTTTACGACTGCTTTACAGATATGTTTGAACTGGATCAACAGAAGTATCAGTACTATCAGTACGGCATGGCTTCGCTGACAGACTGCATCACCGGATTCAAGGGTGAGCAGACTCTGACCTCTGCCATAATGAATGTAACGGATTCCAACCCCAAGGCAGTAGGCGTGATCTCTCTGTCCAACGGAGAGATGATCTACAGCCAGACACAGGCAAATTACTATGCTGTCAATGCTGCAAAATCCCTTCTAGATGACAACGGCTATGATGTCACCGAGTTGGACATTGTGGCGGATGCACTGGATAAAGAACAGTATGATATTCTGCTTCTCCCTGCACCGGCACAGGATCTGACCACAGACGCCATTGCGAAGCTCAAGGATTTCTTGTACAACGATGGCAATCTGGGAAAACAGCTGATCTATATTGCAGATTATTCCCAGTCCTCTACACCCAATCTGGATGCATTCCTGAAGGAGTGGAACGTACAGATCGACCGCAGTATTGTAAGAGATGAGGATAGCAGCAGTCAGACCGTTTCTACCTTGTCCGGCAGCGGTAAGGTGCCCATTGCAAATGTCACCGCCGATGAGGACGACAAGGGCTATGACGGCAATCTGAACAATACCAGCCTGCCGGTAGTGGCACCGCTGACACGTCCCATTGACGCACTGACGGCGAATAACGGACGTACCGTGACTTCTCTTCTGACAACGTCCGGCACATCTTATCGTTATCCGCTTTCGGATGTAAGCGATGATGCAGTGTCCGCAGATGATGTGGCAGAACAGCCCACTGAGGATGCAGCAGAGGCAGCAACTGAAGCCGCAGAGACAACCACTTCTTTCGACACAAGTGCAGCAGAACGGGGCGAAAATACAGTCATGGCATTGTGCCGTGACCAGCAGTCCACCGGCAGCGAATTCATCGAAAGTGATGTGATCGTGCTGGGCTCTATGTCACTGCTGGACTATAACCTGGTGCAGGATTCTGCATACAACAATGCGGAATACTTCATCGGTCTGCTGAATTCCGTCTGTGGCAAGGAGGACAGCATTGTTATTGCCGCAAAGGATCTGAGCCAGACTTCTATTTCTGCCACTGAGACACAGCTCAAGACCATTCGTACACTGGTTGTCTTTTTGATCCCGCTGGCAGTTGTTGTTGTGGGCGTGATCGTGGCAGTCCGCAGACGCTGGCGCTGACCTGGAAAGGATGATTTTGGATGCGTAAAAAGATGCTGGGAATTGTGGGCGGCGTGGTACTTGTTACCGCATTGGGCACTGCCGCATTTCTGCTGCTGAAAAGTCAGCCGGAAGAATCTTCTTCGGGGGATTCTTCAGAGGAGAGCAGTGCCGTTACGGTGACGCTCACAGAACAGGAGCCCAATGATGTCACTTCCATTGATGTGACAAATGCCACGGGCACCTTTGAAGTCGTGCGCACGGCGGAGGGCAATGGCACTAACAATGCGACTTTCGCCATAGCAGGGTGGGAAGAACTTCCCATGGAAACCGCGACCCTCTGGACGCTGCCCAACAATACCGCTTCTATGAGTACTACTGGTCTGGTGGAGGAAAACTGCACCGATCTGGCGAAATTCGGATTGGATGATAAGACAGCTGTGGCTGTGACACTGCACTTCGAGGATGGCAGCAGCTATTCCTTCCGGGTTGGAAATGCGGTTTCCGGCACGGAAAACACCTATTTTGCACCGGCAGATGAGAATACGGTTTATATCGTAAAGACATCTTTGGTGGCGAATTTCAGCAAGTCAGCAATAGATTTCCTTTCAAAAACCATGCTGGAAGAACCGGCAGAGGAGGATTATCCCATTGTCAATTCCCTGACTGTGGAGCGAAAGGACATGGACTATGTGCTGGAGCTGGACTATGATGAGACCTCTGAGGACGAGGAAAGCATGGGCGGCACTGTGGCAAGCCATGAGATGGTATCACCTGTCCCGGCTTATCTGAGCGTAGACCGATCCACACCAGTGGTTACCGGTATGTTTGGACTGACTGCTAAGAAAGTTGCAGTGCCGCTTCCGGAAGAATCGGATCTGAAAGAAACCGGTCTGACAGATCCCTTTGGCACTGCCACTATGGCGTGTGATGATGGAAACACCTATGTGCTGAAATTCGGCGAACGCTTTACAGAAACAGACGAAGAAACAGGCGAGCAGACGGCGTATTACTATGCATATCTGGATGGCGTAGATGCCATTTATCAGGTGGCAGAAGAGGATATGGTCTGGGCAACGGTAACACCCACGGACATTGCATCGAAGCTTGTGATCGGTACCTATGTATGGGATATCGGTGCACTGGATGTGCGGGTGAATGATGCAGAATTTCACTTTGCAGTCACAGGTACCGGCAAGGATGATGCTGTGGTGAAGCTGAACGGCGAAAGCACAGATTCTGAACGGTACCGCCAGTTTTATTCGTTCCTGCTGAATACAACAGCGGAGACTGTGGAACTGAATGGAACGCCGGAAGGGGAACCTCTTGCAGAAATCAACATGAAAACCCAGGACGGCAGTTTTTCACGGGATCTGTCGTTCTATGCCATTGACGATTTTACCTGCCTGATCACTGTAGACGGTGCGTCGGCATATACCTGCCGCATGTCCTATCTGGATACACTGCGCAGCAATATGGAGATCTATGACACAAGCGAAGACTTTACAACCAACTGGAGCTAAGTATCGGAAAAGCACATGAGGACATGTGCAGCATTTCGCAGATACTGCCGGAGAAAGGAAGGAACATCGATGAATCAGGAATTTTTTATGTATCGGGGTTATCCTTTGGTACGAAACGGAAACCAAATCTATTACGGTTACATGTCAGAACCATATGTCGTGATGATGCAGATCTCACATCAGCAGGAAACAGACGGCGGACTGATGGTTGCAGATAAGATAAAGGTCTATCAGATGTCCACAAAAGAGCCGAATCCTGTGAAAGCAATCGTAAAGACTTCCGATCGTCCGAATCTGTATGAAGCGGTTGATCTGGCGAATGTCTGGCTGAAACGTGCAGAAAAGGACGCCTCGGCACAGTAATAAAATAAGGGCACCTCTAAAAACCCGCTCACCCGTCATCTGCGGCGCATCTTTACACCATCTCCCCTTTCGAAAAAACTTGAAATACATCAAGTATTCCTGCGTTTTTTCGAAATGGAATCTGTCGCAAATCTGCACCACATCTGACGGATTCGGGGTTTTTAGAGATGCCCATAATTGAAGACTGCCCGGAGCCTGGAATCTTTCAGTGCTTCGGGCGTCTTTTTTTTGAATGAGGAATGTTGTTGCCTTATAAGCACAAGAATTTTGCAGCTTGTTTTTGCATCGCCGCAGGTGAGTAAACCATCCTTATTTTTCAATTGAAAGCATGTCCGTCCGCAAAAAGAATAAAATTTTTGATATATATTGTAAACGCCAGAATTATTTTTTGAATTAAAGGTTGACATTATTATGAATATTTGTTATAATAGGAACATCGAAAAAAGGATATTTCGATGAAAGGATGGTGCGTTATGCAAAAAAAGATGAGATGGACAGTGATTTTCTGCATTTCCGCACTGCTGCTGTCTGGCTGCGGCAGTGATTCTGATGAGATCCAGGTGAAAAGGGATAACAATTTTACATACAATGAGTCTTGGGAGGAAGAGGCGGCTTTTGATGTCGAAGCTGGAGTGTCTCCTGTTTCTGGGGAAAACTACAGCGAAATTCAGGAGAACACATTTCAGGCTACGGCAGAATCACCGGTGTCTACTTTCTCGGCAGATGTGGACACGGCATCCTATAGCAATCTCCGGCGAATGATCCAGTGGAGCTACTCCATTTCGGATATTCCGGCAGATGCGGTGCGCATTGAGGAATTGCTGAACTATTTTTCCTATGATTACAATCTGCCGGAGGATGATGCACCTTTCGGGGTAACTGTGACCGCCGGAGATTGCCCGTGGAATGGGGAACATCAGCTTGTGACCATCGGGCTGAAAAGCGAGGAGATCGACTTCTCCGAAGCAGAGCCCAGCAATCTGGTATTTCTGCTGGACGTGTCCGGTTCTATGCAGGATGACAACAAGCTGCCGCTGTTACAGCAGGCTTTTACGATGCTGTCGGACAATCTCACGGAAAAAGACCGCGTGTCCATTGTGACCTATGCGGGGGCAGATGCGGTCTTGCTGGAGGGATGTCCCGGCGATCAGAAAACGACCATTTCTGCCATGCTCAGTGATCTGGAGGCATCCGGCAGTACCAACGGCAGCGCCGGTATTGAAACAGCATATGCTCTGGCGGAGAAATACTTCATTGACGGCGGCAACAACCGGGTGATCCTTGCCACAGACGGGGATCTGAATGTTGGCGTCACTTCGGAGGAGGCGCTGTCCGAACTGATTTCCGAAAAGAAGGAATCCGGCATTTATCTGACCACCCTGGGCTTTGGCACAGGCAATTTGCAGGACAATAAGCTGGAGACACTGGCTGACGATGGAAACGGCGTGTATGCTTATATTGACAGCGTCACAGAAGCACGGAAAGTCCTGGTGGAGGAACTGGGTGCAAGTATGGTGACTGTGGCAGAAGATGTGAAGCTGCAGGTGACTTTTGAACCATCTCAGGTGGCGGAATACCGGCTCATCGGCTATGAAAACCGGATGCTTTCCCAGGAGGATTTCGATGATGATACCAAGGATGCCGGGGAAATCGGCGCAGGACATACGGTGACAGCAATGTATGAGGTGGTACTGACGGAACAGGCTATGGCGGAAGGCAATGATACGCCGT
The DNA here is from genome assembly GCF_937915125.1 of uncultured Ruminococcus sp. Taxonomy (GTDB): domain Bacteria; phylum Bacillota; class Clostridia; order Oscillospirales; family Ruminococcaceae; genus Ruminococcus_C. Next base: position 48,634 of record NZ_CALDMP010000033.1, read on the forward strand.
GGTTGACACTGGGTGTGCGGTATAAGGATCCGGGCAGCGATACAAGTAAGCTGCTGGAATATCCGGTGACGCAGCAGGCATATACGACTGATTCGGGCACTGATTTCCGGTTTGCGGCGTGCGTAGCAGAGTTTGGCATGGTAGTACGGAACAGTCCGTATTGCGGTGATGGAACGCTGGAGGAAGTGTCGGATACACTGGCACAGCTGGATCTGCAGGGAGATGCCTATAAAGAGGAATTCCGGGAACTTGTGGATCAGCTTCGGTGAGTTTCAAAAAACCTGCAAGATTTGTCGCATTTTCTCTTGACACGATTCCAATCATCCTTTATAATAATATTACTGAAAACCTTTCAGATAAAGGAGAATATTTCTATGGAAGTTTACCGTATTCATATGGGAAAGGCAAAATGCGCTGTCGATCTGGGAGACGGCAGCGAGCGTGGCGAGTATGTCAACCAGGATTACATTCTGGCAAAAATGGGACGCCCCCACCGCAGCATTAGTCTCATGTATTGCTATTATCCTCTGGATGAGGGGTGGCCGGGACGTGCCAGCGTGGTACACGCCAGCCCGGATGTCAGCTTTGCCTGGGATTTTCCCTATGACGACTATTTCACCTATAAGGGTGGTCTCGGCGGCAATACCGAGGGAGAACCTTTCAACTACATGCGTGAGATCCGTCAGCACGGTCAGGATGTCAGCCTGACCCTGACCATTGATCCTCATGTTTCGGACGAACATCTGGCAGCCATCGGTGAGGATCTGCGTCCTTTCGGACGGGTATTCCTGCGTATCAACCATGAGGCAACGGGCAACTGGTTCTCATTCAACAAGCGCTGCACCTATCAGGAAGTAGCGGACTTCTTTGTCCGTGCCAGCCGGATCATCAAGGAACACGCTCCCAATGTTCAGACCATTATCTGCATCGGCGGTATTGAGGATCTTTCCAAGGAAGAGATGGAAAAGGAAGCAGAGTTTGCACAGACTATTCCGGCAGCGGATATTTGGTCGGTGGACAAATATATGGCACTCCACTGGGGATGGCCCTATGATGTGGCAGAGCACGGCGGTACTACCCACAGCCGGGGTACCGTTGCCGATACATATGAAAAAACAAAGCGCAGCTTCGAACGGTTCCGCTACCTCAACGGCGGCGATGCAAAGCCTATGACGATGGCGGAATTCAATGCTGACGGCGATGTGACCGGGCCTTATGAACAGGCTGATATGGTACGGGAATTCTGCGACAGACTGGAGGCAGAACAGGCAGACTGGTTCAGTGCATTTACGTTCTACCAGTTCCGTGACCGTGGACGTCTTGGTCTGGAAATTGAAGACCCCAACAATCCGGATGTGGGTATTGCACAGCCGGTTCTGGATACGTATAAGGAGATCATTCAGCGTGACTGGTTCAAGCCGGAGATCACCAGACAGGATGGGGAAGTTACATTGCCCATTACCCTGCGCTGGAGCAATTCCGAGGATGCCGAGGGTCTGGCGATCCCGCTGCATTTCGAGAAAAACCCCACCTTCTGTGAGGTGATCTTCGAAGAAGAAAGCAACCTGATGCTGGAACTGAACGGCAAGTGGTTCTACAAGGCACCGGGTACAAAGACCGTAGACCTTATGGGTGCATTTTTCGAAAAGCCGCTGCAGGGGGCTGCGGATATGACATTGAAGATTTTTGCACCGCCGGCAACTGGTGAGAATGATCTGTCTGTAGAGGATGGCTTGTTCCATTGTGATACCGTACTGAATGAACTGCCGAAAATCCGGATCCGGTTCGAACCGGTTGAGAAGTGAGGGGTTTCAATCATTTTGACAGAAAATACCCTTGACAAAAACTTGTCAATCATGTATAATTTAAGTAACGATATTACAGCCGGAATTGTGAAAAGCCATCCGGAGAATAGGAGATAGAAACATGGGAATTTTTGACAAGGTAAATCAGGTCAGCCGCAGCGTATCGGAATCTTCCAAAAGCGCCGCTGAAACCAGCAATCTGAAGAAGAAGATCGCTTATGAAAAAGAGCGCATTCAGGAAGTCATGACCGAGATCGGCAGATTGTTTTATGAGAACCCCACTGGTGACCATAAAGCAGAGATAGAACTTTGTGCAGATATCGATGACAGAAAGCGTCGGATCGCCAGCATGCAGGGTGACCTGAGCCAGCTGAAAGGCATCCGCATCTGCGGTCAGTGCGGCGCACGGTTCGATGAAAAGTACACCTTTGGTTTCTGCGGAAACTGCGGCGCAAAGCTCAGCGAAGCAGATTAACGAGAACATATGGACAGCACAGCCTGTTGCGGGGTGTGCTGTTTTTGTGTCAGCCCGTCTCTGGTTCTGGTGCCAGACGGACGGAAAGGAGTTTTGAAAAATGCAGCCTGATCTTACATTTGATTGGAAAAGCGTACATGTTCCGGCATCGGAAGTCATGGGGCTTATGCGCAAACATCGTTTGGAACATCTGGAGATCCTGTTCCATTATGCAGAGGTATTATACCGTGTGGGCGTAAACCCGGACAATGCAAGGGAACCCTTCTATCTGGATGAGGATACTTATCCGTCTATGTTTGCATTTTGCAGTTCGGCTTGTATCGAAGGTGGTTTCCTGCTGCCGGATCTGCAGGAGCCGTTGGATGTGATCTCTGTAAACGGTGCAGACCCGGCACCCTATTTTGCATGAGGCAACACCGTACAAAGAGCGCCTGACGGTTTTGTGCGGTATTGCCTGAAAATTCAAGAAAGCGTAGGAAACTTGTATGGAAAAAAAGAAGAATAAATGGCTCTCTTTTTTTGTGGACGGCTTGCTGTCCGGTCTTATGATCGGTATCGGCGGCATCGTGAGTTTGTCCTGTGAAAACCGCTATATCGGCGCATTTCTGTTCTCTCTGGGACTGTTCTGCATCATCCATCTCCAGTATGGATTGTACACTGGAAAAGTGGGCTATATCCTGGACCGGGATCGTGCTTACCTGGGCGAGACCTTTTTCACACTGCTGGCGAATGCCGTGGGCGCAGGGCTGACTGCCGGACTGGTACATCTCACACGGTTCGCACGGGATGTTTCTGTGAATGGCATGGACGTGTCACTGATGGATCGTGCACAGGCAGCGATGGAGGCGAAGCTTTCGGACAGCCCTCTCAGTTCCTTTGTGCTGGCTTTTTTCTGCGGCATTATGATGTTCTCCGCTGTAGAAGGCTGCCGGCGCTGTACAGAGAAAAAGAACCATGTTGCCGGGCTGTTTGTGGTAGTTATGCCTATTATGGTGTTTATTCTGGCAGGATTTAATCACTGTGTCGCAGATATGTTCTACTATTTCCTGGCAGGATGTCCGAACCCCATTCGCGCACTGCTTTATTTCCCTATGGCAATTGCGGGAAACGCTTTCGGCGGCATTTGCATTCCGTTTCTGAAACGTTTCTCCAGAAATCCGCTTTAATTGAAAGGTAGAAACCGTACATGAGAGATCGTGTGCGGTTTTTTTGCTTGTTTTTTGTGATAAAATGTGTTATACTGGAAAAAGATGTGACTATGTGTTGCTGCAATTCTTCTGAATAATATCGAGGTGATATGATCTATGCTTTCCTTTATACTTGTGGGATGCGGCGGTGCCCTGGGTGCCATGCTGCGGTATGCCATCGGACTGATTCCCGTGCGCAGTACGTTCCCGGTTCTGACTCTGGTGATCAACTTTCTGGGTGCAGTTGCCATTGGTCTCATCGCCGAAGCGGCTTCGGCGCAGCAGTTGTCCCAGAAAAGCACTCTCTTCTGGAAAACCGGTGTTTGCGGCGGTTTTACCACATTTTCCACCTTCTCTCTGGAAGCGATGACTTTGTTCCAGGAAAGGCAGTGGCTATTGGGGAGCTTGTATGTGGTACTGAGTGTAGCAGGCTGTCTCTGCGGCGTACTGTTGGGAAAATTGATGCAGCACCGATTGTTCGCTTAACTACAAAATCAAAGAGGTGAGTCCATGTCCCGGCAAACGGAATGCCGCAGCCTGGTTCTCGGCGGCGAAACGATCTCCTATACACTGGAACGGAAAAAAGTCAAGAATATCAATATGCGGATGCATCCGGACACGGGACTTTCGGTGTCAGCGCCGCATCACGTGCCGCTGAAGCAGATCGAAGAAATTCTGCGGCAGCATGAGAAACGAATCCTGACAGTTTTGCACCAGTACGCCAATGCAGCGCAGGACAGCGTCCGGCAGTATCCCGAAACATATGTCACCGGGGAAACAGTGCTCTATCTCGGGAAAATTTACACCCTGGAAGTGGTGCGGGGCACACGGGAATGCGTGCAGCTCCAGGGAGACAAGCTGCTTCTGCTTGTCCGGGATCCCTCTGACGAGAAACACCGGAAAAAAGTGTTCGACACCTGGTGGAACAACTCCTGTGAAAAGGCAGTGCGCAATCTGTGCCGGGCGGTGTATCCTGTATTTGCTGCTCATGAGGTACATTTCCCGGAGATCCGTTTTCGTGCCATGGTTTCCCAGTGGGGAAACTGTCGCCCGCAGCGTGGGGTGCTGACATTTAACACCCGCCTCCTTGCTGCACCGGTGCGCTGTATGGAATATGTGGTGATCCATGAGTTCACCCATTTTCTCTTTCCGAACCATTCCAGGCAGTTTTATCAGTTCATTGAAGTCGAGCTGCCGGACTGGCGTCAGCTCCAGGAAATCCTGCAAAAAACAGTGGAAACAAGGCTCACTTCTAAAAAATAGCCTGAAATGGGGACAGATTATTGACAATATGGCTAAAAACAAAGCCGGCACTTTAGTGATAATTCATAGAAATGCGTCTGGAAAGGAAAAAACTGTTGATTTTTTTTGGAACATATGATAAAATAAATTTCGGGCAAATTGGGCTTGTTTGAAAAAACGATATGTTATCCAACAACCCTCAGGCAAATTTTTTAGGCGGCGCCGGAATCCGGAAGTGTCCGGGCGGCAGCTGCCGGGAACCTTGAAAGGAGTTTTCTTATGAAGAAATTGGGGATCGGTAAGCGTGCACTTGCATGTGTTGTCAGTGCTGCGACATTACTGACCGGAACCACTGCACTGTCTGCTTTGACACAGACCGCAGGACTGACAGCGTCTGCTGCATCCTACGATAACTATGCAAAGCTGCTGCAGTATTCCATGTATTTTTATGACGCAAACATGTGCGGTGACCAGGTAGGAGAGACTGGTCAGATGGAATGGCGTGATGATTGTCACACCGGAGATGAAGTGACTGGCGGTTTCCATGATGCTGGTGACCATGTGAAGTTTGGTCTCCCGGCAGGATACACAGCTTCCACACTGGGCTGGGGCTATTATGAATTCAAGGACAGCTATGACAGCCTGGGACAGACCGCGCATTTCAAGACGATTATGGATTATTTTGCAGACTTCTTTAAGAAGTCCACAAAACTCAGCGGTGATACCGTTACAAATTTCTGCTATCAGGTTGGTGACGGTACACAGGATCATGACTACTGGGGCGCACCGGAAGCACAGGAAGCTTCTCAGGGCGTTCGGAGTTCTTTGTGGACTTCCAGTGGTGCAAGTGATATCTCCGCAGAGTATGCAGCTGCACTGGCTGTAAATTATCTGAACTTCGGAAATGAAGAAGATCTGAAGTATGCAAAGGCACTGTATCAGTTCTCGAAAAAAAATAATCAGACCATGAGTGTACCGGAGTATGGCTCAGATGATTATGAGGATGATCAGGCATGGGCTGCAGGCTTCTTGTATCTGGCAACCAAGGATGCAAGCTATAAGAGTGACATGGATAACTATTTTGCAACTGGCAACCGTCAGTGGGGCGAAGTATACTATACACACTGCTGGAACAACGTTTCCCTGGGTGCTGCTGCTCTGTATGGTGAGATCACTGACAACTGGAAGTGGGCAAACTCTTATGTTTCCAAAAATTGCACCAATAAGGATCAGTTCCTTGCAATTCAGGAGTGGGGCAGTGCAAGACTGAATGTCGGACTTCAGCTGCCGGCTTTGGTTGTCTCAAAGCATACTTCCAACGATTATACGGACTGGTGCAAGGCACAGATGGGCATGATCTTGGGCAACAATTCTGCAAATGTCAACCTGATCGTAGGATTTGACAGCAATTCTGCAAAGAATCCGCACCACAGAGCTGCATCAGGCTACAACAGTTATAATGAGTTCAAGAATATTGATACTATTAGTGCTACCAACGGTCATGTTTTGGTAGGCGCTTTGGTAGGCGGCCCGAGAGGATCGGATTTCAGTACCTATGTGGATTCCGTCAACGATTATGTTACCAACGAGGTTGCAATTGACTACAACGCTGCACTGGTAGGCGCAGCTGCTGGTCTGTACGAAACCTATAAGACTGGTTCTGTAGATTCCTCTATCGAAGGCACAAAGGGCGGCGGCGTAGTGACTACTTCGGCAACAACTACTGCAACAACCCAAAAGACAACTACAACAACAGCATATTCTTCTACGAAAACTAGCGAGACAACAACAAACGGCGGAGCATCCGGCGGTTCTGAGGCATCCTTTACTGTTGGTACAGAGATCGGTACAGACGGTTCTGAGTATAAGTATGCTGAATTTTCTCCCAATGGCGCAAAGACCGCAACAGCATACTTTACTGTAAAATCAAGTGATACAGAAGCAAGCGGTTCCTTTGGTACCTGGACAGGCGAGTGGCTCCAGGAAGACTTCAAGGTTAATGTTGGCTCGAACGGCGAGTGCAGCGTAACCTATAGTGTTCCTTCTAATGTTGGTTCTACTGTGAAGTTTAGCGTTTACTGGCCGGGCGCAGATAGTGTGGAGATCACAAAGATCCTTCTGGACAACGGCACTTCTAACACTACTACAACGACCACCACAACAACCAAGCAGACCAACAATACAACAACGACAACAACTACTACTGTAACCTCTGGCAACATCGGTGACACAAACGCAAATATTACAACAGGCACAGAAACAGGCGATGATGGAAAAATCTACAAGTATGCCGAATTCGCTCCTAACGGTGCTAAGTCTGCAACAGCTTACTTTACTGTAAAGTCTGACGACACAGAGGCAAGCGGCTCCTTTGGTACCTGGACAGGCGAGTGGCTCCAGGAAGACTTTAAAGTCAATGTTGGCTCAAATGGTGAGTGCAGCGTGGACTATAATATTCCGTCCAATGTAGGTCAGACTGTAAAGTTCAGCGTTTACTGGCCGGGCGCAGACAACGTAGATATCACAAAGATTGTGCTTCACTCGTATAGCTCCGGTCAGAGCACGACAACTACAAACCAGCAGCCCAGCAGCAACGGCGTATATAACCTGGATCTGAATCAGGCTGTTGATTACAGCAAGCTCCCGGCTACTGACAAGATGATCGGTTGGGAATGGGCAGAGTTTGGTATTCCTGCAAATGAAAATATCACAAAGGTTGAAGTAAATATCAAGGCAAAGAGCGGCGAGATCGGCAAATGGCAGGGTGCCTTCGGTTCCTCTACCAGTGTAGATCCGGGTTATTGGACACAGACAGAGGATATGGAGAAGACCTTCAGCACAAAGTCTGGTACGATCACATGGGATGTTGATTCTGCAACATCTGCAATTATCCAGAAAGAATACGGTGGTATGCTGAAGTTCGGTATCTGGTGGATCGACTGCACACAGTTTACCATTGAGTCTATCACTGTATACACAGACGTAGCCGGCAATACCACAACAACTTCTACTGCTGCATCTACAACAACAACGACCAGCAAGACCACCACGGCTACAACTTCTAAGACTACGACTTCTACTACCAAGAATTCAACGACAACAACAAAGAACACAACTGCTTCTACACCGGCAAGCATTCCGGCACCGACGATTTATGGCGATGTTAATCTGGATGGAAAGATCGACATTTCTGACGCAGTTCTGCTGAACAAGGCTGCTGCCGGTGCAGTAACGCTGAATGGTCAGCAGTATGCAAATGCAAATGTCTGCACCGATGAAGGCGTTGGCGCAAGTGATGCAGTGACACTTCTGAAGTTCCTGGTATCTTTGGTGAAGTCTCTGCCGTCTGACTAATTATTTCGGGAGAATCTACCCATAAAAACGCAAAATGGACACGAGAGGCGGTTTACCTCTCGTGTCTTTTTTTACATTGCGGTAAATTTTTTGAAAACAGGTAAATTTTAGTTCGTCAAACTGTTCAAAAAACATGTAAAGTGTTTAGCAAATTTTACTGAATTTTGCGAATCCGCTTTACAAGAAAATGCAGGTGTGTTATAATAAATGAAACGAGAAGTATATGCTCTGTGATGGGATTGTTGCGCCTACGCAACGACATTGCGGCAGCATAGCATCCGGCATGTCCGGAAGAAAGAATCGTTGTATGCGGAACATGCGTACCCATGTTCTAACACAAAATCTCTAATTTTCAAGGAGGATACTTATGCTGAAGAAAAAACTCGGCAAGAAGGTCGCTGCCTTGGCTTCTGCTGCGGTTATGGCAGTTTCTGCTACCGCAACCGGTCTGACTGCGCTGTCTATGACAGCATTTGCAGGCCCGGAGCTGGGCGAAGGTACCTTCAACGAAGGCAAGGGATTGCCTTGGCACATCTGCGAAAGTGCTACCGCTGTCATGAAGTTTGACATCACCGATGGCATTTACGCAGTTCTGATCGAAAATCCCGGCGGTACAGGCAACGGCGGTGAAGACCGTTGGGACTGCCAGTTCCGTCACAGAGGTCTGACGATCGATGATGGTCATACCTATCGTCTGACTTATTCCGTAAATCCGTCTCAGAGCGGTCGTATTTACTCCAAGTTGGGTGATATGGCACAGGACGACAAGGAAACTTGGCACGGCAACGGTGAAAAGCTCTCCATGACATATGAGGAAGGTATTTCTCAGGATGAACTGGAAGCAAAGCTGAAAACTGCATCCAAGACCGGTGAAACGGTAGACTACGGTCAGGGCTGGGATAAGTGGAAGAGCGAGACAATTCCTGCAAACCAGTGGACAACAGTTGCATTCGAATTCCAGGCACAGGGTAGTTCTACAGGTACTGGTGAGTGGACATTCCACATGGGTGGTACTGGTAGATACACAGATCAGGAGTGCTTCCCGAAGGGAACCATCATTCGCTTTGATAACCTGGCGCTCATTGACATGACAGATGACAAATCTGACTATGACAGAAATGTAAAGGACTATGAGCCGACTGGCGTTGAAGTAAACCAGGTTGGTTACTATCCGAATGCAAAGAAGCAGGCTACTGTAGTTCTGGCAGACGATCCGGATCACACAAAAGCAAATAAGCCGGCTTCTGAGCCCCTCAGCTTTGAAATCAAGGATGCAAAGGGATCTACTGTTTATAGTGGTACAACCTCCGGTGAAGTCATTTATGATGAAGGCGGCTGGAACTGGAACCAGGTAGTTGATTTCACTGATTTCACTACAGAGGGTGATGGCTATAAGCTCTTTGTAAACGGCAAGGAGTCCAAAGCTTTCGATATCAATTCCAATCTGTTCGGTGCTGGTCATGTTTATGATGAGAGCATGCTGACTTATGCTGTAAACTACTTCTATCAGAACCGTTCTGGTGTTACCACAGAGGATGCTTACATTCCTTCTGGTCAGACCGTTGATACCAGCAAAAAGTCTCTGGGTCGTAAGGATGTTCACAACCCGGATACAGCTTATCTGGTAGATGAGTGGGTAATGCAGTATACTTCTCTGCCGTCCAAGGGTCAGTCCATCGACTGCACCGGTGGTTGGTATGACGCCGGTGACTACGGTAAGTATGTTGTAAACGGCGGTATCTCCCTGTGGACTCTGATGAACATGTATGAGAGATCCGCAATGGTTGGCAAGGCTGACAAGTGGAATGGTTCTGAACTCGTGAACATTCCTGCAAGCGATGGCGTAAACGAATCTGTTTCTGGTGCACCGAACATTCTGAATGAGTGCAAGGTTGAGCTGGACTTCTTCCTGAAGATGCAGCGCAGCGACGGCATGGTTTACCATAAGATGCACGACTACAAGTGGACCGGTCTGGCTGTTGCTCCGTATGATGATGACGGCAAGGAAGACGGTTCTAAGAGACCGATGCGTATTGTAAAGCCGGCAACTTATGCAGCTACTCTGAACTTTGCAGCATCCTGTGCACAGGGCGCTCGTCTGTTCGAACCGTATGATTCTGGCTATGCATCTACTCTGAAGTCTGCTGCAATCAAGGCTTATGACGCAGCTAAGACAAATTACAAGCCGTTCACTGACTGGACAACCAACAGCAATGGTAACGTTTCTGGCGATCTGTACTATGCTCCGCTGGATCAGAACAAGGGTGGCGGTCCGTACGGTGATACTGAAGTAAGTGACGAATTCTACTGGGCAGCTTGTGAGCTGTACATCACTACTGGCGACAAGACCTACTATGATGAACTGATGAAGTATGGTACTGGTGCTTATGGCGTAGATAACGGCAAGGCTCTGGATATTTCCACAACTCTGGTCGGCGGTGAAAACCAGGGTACATGCTCTCTGTTCACTTGGGGTACTCTGAACAGCGTTGGTTCTATTTCTCTGTATGTAAACTCTGCTTCTATGCAGGAGAAGGGCCTGCTGTCTTCTGCTGAAGTTGGCACCCTGAAGGATCAGGTTGTAAAGGCAGCTGACTATTTCCTGACTGTACAGGCTGAGTCTGCATATTCCACTCCGTATCGTGGTATGAACTACGATGCAGAAATTTGGAAGTATAACGCTTCTTCTGGTACTGGTTCTCTGGAGTCCAGAGAACTGGAAGGCGGTTATGAGTGGGGTTCCAACTCCATGGTAATCAACAATACTATGGCTATGGCTCTGGCTTATGACGAAACAAAGGATGTAAAGTACATCGATGGTGTTACTACTGCATTTGACTATCTGCTTGGCCGCAACCCGATCGAGCAGTCCTATGTAACTGGTTACGGTGAGCATTCTACACAGTATCCGCACCACAGATGGTGGTCTGGTCAGCTGAATGACACTGACTTCCCGTATGCACCGTATGGTGTTCTGTCCGGTGGTCCGAACTCCAACATGAATGACCCGATGGTTCAGGGTCGTGGCTTCAAGATCGGTTCTCTGGCTCCGATGAAGTGCTACCTGGATAACGTTGAGGCATGGTCTGTAAACGAAGTTACCATCAACTGGAACTCTCCGCTTTGCTGGGTTGTTTCCTTCATTGATGATGAAGCTCCGTACATCCAGCGTGACGGCGCTCAGACTACAAAGGCTACAACTACTACAAACGGTGATGAGACAACTACCACCGCTTCTACAGATGCATCTGGTGATGCTTCTTCCACCTCTAACAGCAATGCTACAACCGCTGGTTCTGTAGATCCGAGCAAGGTTCTGCTGGGCGACACCAACCTGGATGGTCGTGTAGACATTACTGACGCAGTTCTGCTGAACAAGAAGGTTGCCGGCGCTGTTACATTCAACGATCAGGCAAACAAGAATGCTGACTGCTTCGATCAGAACGGTGAGATCACTCAGGATGACGCGATTTCTCTGCTGAAGTTCCTGGTTCACCTGGTAACATCTCTCCCGGAACAGGCATAATTGATCTGAAATCCTTGTGATTTCCTGATATATGTGCGTGAAAACGCCGCAGCTCTTTCAGAAGGCTGCGGCGTTTTTGTGGCTTTTGTGGTTTTCCCGAAAAAAATCGAATTTATGCTTGACAAGCTGTATCAGATACAGTATAATAGAAAATAGAGCAATTTGCTCTGCGGTAATTTCATATACCTTATCAAGAGTGGTGGAGGAACAGGTCCTGTGAAGCCCGGCAACCGGTTGGCAGTTTTGCCAGAAACGGTGCTAATTCCTGCGGTATAACCGAGAGATGAGGGGTTTGTACAAAAAACACGGGCACCCGAATCGGGTGCCTTTTTTGATAGACCCGAAAGGAGTATTATTATGGCAAGAACGTTATTTACATCCGAGTCCGTCACTGAGGGACATCCGGATAAGATCTGCGACCAGATCTCTGACGCTGTGCTGGATGCGATTCTGACACAGGATTCGAAGGCACGTGTGGCGTGTGAAACAACAACAGCTACCGGCATGGTGCTGTGCATGGGTGAGATCACAACCACTGCAAAGGTGGACATTCCCCAGATTGCCCGGGACGTCATTGTGGATATCGGCTATGACCGTGCAAAATATGGCTTTGACGGTTATACTTGTTCGGTGCTGCTGGCAATGAACAAGCAATCCCCGGATATTGCAATGGGTGTGAATGATGCCATGGAGACCCGGGACGGCGAGACAAAGGAAACTGGTGCCGGCGACCAGGGTATGATGTTTGGCTATGCCTGCGACGAGACAAAGGAACTGATGCCTCTGGGAATTTCTCTGTCCCACAAGCTGTGCATGAAGCTGGCGGAACTGCGCAAGGATAATACCTTGCGTTATCTCCGACCGGATGGCAAGGCGCAGGTGACGGTGGAATACGATGGGGACAAGCCGGTGCGCATTGATACCGTGGTTATTTCCACCCAGCATGCACCAGATGTCAGCATTGAGACCATTCGCCGGGATATGATGATCTATGTCATTCCGGATGTGCTGCCGCAGGAACTATTGGACAAAGAGACGAAATATTTCATCAATCCTACCGGACGTTTTGTGGTAGGCGGTCCTCAGGGAGACAGCGGTCTGACCGGACGGAAGATCATTGTTGACACCTACGGTGGTATGGCAAGACACGGTGGCGGTGCATTCAGCGGCAAGGATCCGACAAAGGTAGATCGTTCCGGTGCTTATGCAGCTCGGTATATTGCAAAGAATATTGTGGCTGCCGGAATGGCAAAACGCTGCGAGGTACAGTTGGCATATGCCATCGGCGTGGCAAATCCGGTTTCTGTTCGGGTGGATACCTTTGGAACAGGTACAGTTTCGGAGGAAACATTGGCAAAAGTGATTCCTCAGGTGTTCCAGCTGACACCGGACGGTATTATTCAGATGCTGGATCTGCGCAAGCCGCAGTACCGGAAACTGGCGGCTTATGGCCATATGGGTCGTGAAGATCTGGGAGTGGCATGGGAGCGCCGGGATAAGGTGGACGCACTGAAACAGGCAGTTGCCGCAGCAGAATAATAGACTTCCTGGGGAACTTACGAAGTACCATCTTCCTTGTCCCTTTCGCATCTGGCTTTGTGCCTCTCCCTTGAAAAACATCAAGTATTCCTGCGGTCGAGTCTCTTTGCCATATGCGAAAATATTCTGCGGAATCTGACACTTTTCTAGTTTCCGAGAAGGTCTAATAGAAAAATACAAAGCAGACAGGGCTTCTCCGAAAAGGGGAAGCCCTTTTGTCAAGCCAAAGCAAATATTGCCGAATGATGCGACGCAGATGACGGGTAAGCGGGTATTAAGAGGTGCCTTGTAATTGATTGAGGCTAAAAATCGGATGCCATGTATTTCTGGGTTTTCCTTGACGAAAGCGGTTCGGCGAAATTCGCTCAGATCAGTCTCGGAGCAGTTTCCCGATCTCTTCAACCTGCTGTGCCATGGCGTCTGCTGCTGTTTCCGGGCAGAATGTGGTATCATAATCATAGATTGCAATGCCGTTCACGTTATCCATATGTAACAGCAATTCCACCTGCCGCTGGGGAATATCCAGATGCTCCTGCCATTCCCCACTGCCGCTGCCTGCCCAGGTATCTTCCTTTCCTAACTTATGTGTGCCGATTCCGATCACCAGGGAAACATCCTCACAAGTGACCGTTTCCGCCCAAAGGGCTGCTGTTTCCTCAAATGGTGCCGTCTCGTTTTCAAATCCAAAATATACCTGTGGAATCAACGCGTCACAATACCCCGGCGTACTTGCCCAGCGGCGCACGTCCGCATACTGACTATCATAATTCCCATGCATGGTTCCCTGGGGACTGATACTCACAATCAGCTGGGCGTCCTCGGCTTTCACGGTATCGTACAGCTGCTTCACCATGGCATTGGTCTGCTTCAGCCGGAATGCTGACAGATCAGACGCACCGCTTTCCACAAATGCCGCAGTATCAAAGGATGCCTCTGTGGTGGGGTAAAAATAGTCGTCCAGATGTATCCCATCCACATCATATTGCGTGATGATTTCCTTCACGCCGTCTGCAATAAACTGACGCACCTCCGGATATGCCGGATTCAGCCACCAGTTATTTCCCACTTTTACCAGATATGTGCCGTTTTTCGTGGGATCATTGTACCACTGTTTAATGATGTAGCAGTCATCCATGGCAGCCATGGTCTCATCTCCGGGACCTCGCATGGGATTGATCCAGGCGTGGGCGGACAGGTGCAGGGCATGGGCTTCTTCCAACATGATCTCCAGAGGGTCGTAACTGATATCTGTATCGGCATAATTGCCCATGGGAAACAGCTCGGAGCGATAATAGGCATCCTGATAGGCACGCACATGGAGATAAACCGTGTTAATGCCCATGTCTGCGGCATTCTGAAACCGCTGGCGCATGATCTCCCGGAATTCCGACTCGCTCTTGCCGCTGAGAGTGTCTGCGTAGTCCATGACGGCAAACCACATGGCATAGATTGTATCGTAGTTCAGCCGGGTGGAAGATGTGCTGTTATCCGGCGGTGAGGTAGTCCCGCTGGCAACATGCAGCTGTTCCACACTCTGCACCTGGTCGGCAATATTCTCGCAGAACAGCGCATTTTCCGGAGATGTACGGTTTGTCCTTGCTGTACAGCCGCAGCAGGAAAACAGCAAACAAAGTGCAAGCAGAAATCCTGTGATTCTGGACATGGTGAACCTCCTTGGAAAGTATCATGTACTCTATTCTATGGAAAAGCCGCTGTTTTCATTCCCACAGGGCGCAGTTAAGCGAAAAAGTAACGGAAAAAATTGTGGAAATACAGCGAAACACCGAAATGAAAAAAGTACCTTGCAAAACAACAGAAAAAATGGTATAATAAAACTATGTTTTTTATTGCGGAAGAAGCTGTAAAAAGGAGAGATAAATATGTTGTCAGATATTGAGATCGCACAGAATGCCGAGATGGAACCCATTGGGAAAATCGCCGCTTCTCTGTCCATTGCCGAAGAGGACATTGAGTATTACGGTCACTATAAGGCAAAGCTGTCTGAAGCACTGTTCCGGAAACTGGACGATCAGCCGGACGGCAAGCTGATTCTTGTGACGGCAATCAACCCCACTCCTGCTGGTGAGGGTAAGACTACCGTCAGCGTGGGACTGGCAGACGCACTGCATCAGCTGGGCAAAAAAACCGTTCTCGCCCTGCGTGAGCCGTCCCTTGGCCCGGTGTTCGGCATCAAGGGCGGTGCTGCTGGCGGCGGTTATGCACAGGTCGTGCCCATGGAGGATATCAACCTGCACTTCACCGGCGATATGCACGCCATTACTGCGGCAAACAATCTGCTCTGTGCCATGCTGGACAACCACATGCAGCAGGGAAATGCACTGCGTATTGACCAGCGCCGTGTGATGCTCAAGCGTGTGTTGGACATGAATGACCGTGCCCTGCGGAATATTGTCATTGGTCTGGGCGGAAAAATTGACGGCGTTCCCAGAAGTGACAGTTTTCAGATCACCGTGGCTTCGGAGGTCATGGCGATTCTGTGCCTGGCATCCGATCTGGCAGATCTGAAGGAACGGCTGGGAAAAATCCTGGTGGCATATGATCTGGACGGCAATCCCGTCTATGCAAAGGATCTGGGGGCAAACGGTGCTATGACAGCACTGCTGAAGGATGCCTTGAAGCCCAATCTGGTACAGACGCTGGAGCATACACCGGCACTGATCCACGGCGGTCCTTTTGCCAATATTGCGCACGGCTGTAACTCCCTGCGTGCCACAAAGCTGGCGCTGAAGCTGGGTGACTACTGCGTCACAGAGGCAGGTTTCGGTTCTGACCTGGGTGCAGAAAAGTTCTTCGATATCAAGTGCCGCTACGGCGGATTGCAGCCGTCCTGCGTAGTACTGGTGGCAACGGTTCGTGCTCTGAAATACAACGGCGGCGTGCCGAAAACAAAGCTGACAGAGGAAAATCTGGACGCACTGAGAAAAGGTATCCTGAACCTGCAGGTGCACATTGAGAATATGAAAAAGTACGGTGTTCCGGTGGTCGTAGCCATCAACCGGTTCCAAAGCGATACCGGCGCAGAGCTTGCTTTTGTAAAGGAATTCTGCGAGGGTCTGGGTGCTGAGGTCGCTATGGCTGAGGTATTCGCTAAGGGCGGTGCAGGCGGCAAGGAACTGGCAGAAAAGGTTTGCAAGACCATCGAGACAAAGCCGTCCAAATTCCACGTGCTCTACGATACAGACTTGTCTGTGGAGGAAAAGGTGGAGAAGATCGCAAAGGAAATTTACCGTGCAGACGGTGTGACCTTTACTGCACCGGCGAAGAAGGCTCTGGCACAGATCGAAGCACTGGGTTGCGGTGATCTGCCAGTATGCGTGGCAAAGACCCAGTATTCCCTGTCCGATGATCCGGCAAAGCTGGGCAAGCCGGAGCACTTCACCGTAACCGTGCGTGACGTGACTCTTTCCAACGGCGCTGGCTTTATTGTCGTGCTCACAGGCAGTATCATGACCATGCCGGGACTGCCGAAGTCCCCGGCGGCACTGCGCATTGACTGCGACAACGAGGGCAATATTACAGGTTTGTTCTGAGAAACGAGGTAGCACTATGGCAAAAGTTGTGGTGACAACAAATGACCCGGCAGAGACCATTGCACTGGCGAAAACCATCGGCGAACGTCTGCGAGCCGGAGATGTTATCGCCTATTTCGGCGGTCTGGGTGCAGGAAAAACCACCTTTACCCGGGGACTTGCCCAAGGGTTAGGACTGCCGGATGTGGTATCCTCGCCCACCTTTGCCATTGTGCAGGAGTATCGCGGTGACGGGCTGCCCCTGTATCATTTTGACATGTACCGCATTGACGGTGGGCTGGATCTGGAATCCACCGGGTTCTATGACTACCCTCTGGATGAGGGGGTATTTGCCATTGAGTGGTCGGAAAACATTGCTTCGGAACTCCCGGAAAATGCCATACGGATCACCATCCAGCGGCTTTCTGAGACGTCACGGGAGATCACAGTAGAAGGAGATGAGCGGTTTGCGGATCTTGGGAATTGATACTTCCGGAAAGGTAGCAGCGGCGGCACTGTATGACGCAGATGCCCAGTGTTTTCTGGCGCAGCAGACGGTATACACGAAGCGTACCCATTCCCAGGTGATCCTGCCTCTGGCAGAACGGATGCTGGCGGATACAGGGCTGACCTGGCAGGGAATAGACGGTCTTGCAGTTGCAGACGGCCCTGGTTCCTATACGGGGCTGCGTATTGGCATTGCGGCAGTGAAAGCAATGGCGTTTGCGCTGCAAATTCCCTGTGTCGGAATCTCTACTCTGGAGGGACTGGCATGGCAGAACTTGTCCTGGCAGGGAATTATTTGCCCGGTTATGCTGGCGAGACAGTCTCTTGTGTATGCCGGATTGTACCGCAGTGACGGGGAGAAAATGATACTCATGCAGCCGGACGGTATGCTGGAACTGGGCGAATTGCAGCAGCTGCTGGAAACGCTGAAAGAACCAGTGCTTCTGACCGGCGATGGGGCAGAATTGCTGAAAACGGCAGAGTGGCTGTCAGTGGGTTCGCCTGCCCAACGGCTGCAAAACGGTACGGGAATTTGTCTTGCAGCGGCGGCACGCAGCCAGTGGCAAAAGCCGGAGGAACTGATGCCGGAATATTTGCAGCTGGTAAAGGCAGAGAAGGATTTGCAGGAAAAGCGGAAGACGGAATAAACTGTTTTCTTTGGTCGAACTATCAAAGGCAACACTGCACAAAATAGGAACAAATGTAGTTCGCTCTGCACATTCCACTGTATATCAAGTAGATTTTCCGTGTTTCTTCACAAAAACGTCTTGCAATAGCAAGAAAAATATGTTATAATAAAACAATCATACGACAAAGGAGTCAGATGCACATGAAAATTTGGATCGGATGCGACCACGCCGGTTTTGATCGGAAGCAGGAAGTCATTGCACTGCTGAAAGAGCGCAATTTGGAAGTTAAGGACTGCGGCTGCGACGGAGAGCGAACGGATTATCCCGTCATTGCAAAGGCAGTGGGTACAGCAGTGGCATCCCATCCGGGTGACATGGGTATTCTAATCTGCGGCACCGGCATCGGCATGTCCATTGCGGCAAATAAAATTCGCGGTGTCCGTGCGTCCCTGTGTGCAGATGCATTTTCCACAAAATACACCAGACTGCATAACGATGCCAATGTGATGTGCATGGGTGCTCGTACCCTGGGCAGTGGGCTGGCGCTGGAACTGGTGGAAATTTTTCTGGACACTCCCTTTGAGGGCGGCCGGCATGAAACGCGTGTGAATATGATTACAGAATTAGAACAAGAATGGTGATTGGAGGAAGATATCATGGCAGGAATTCATGTAGTAGACCATCCGCTGGTACAGCACAAAATTTCGCTGATGCGGGACAAGACAACAGGTGTAAAGGAGTTCCGGGAACTGACTTCTGAGACAGCAATGCTCATTTGCTACGAAGCAACACGGGATCTGCCCATGAAAGAAGTAACCATTGAGACCCATCAGGGAATTGCAAAGACAAAGGTGATCTCCGGCAGAAAGCTGGCATTTGTACCCATTCTGCGTGCTGGTCTGGGACTCATCGAGGGTGTCACATCCCTGATCCCGGCGGCAAAGATCGGACATATCGGCATTTTCTGCGAACCGGGTACACACGATGCAGTAAAGTATTATTCCAAGATGCCGGATGATATTGCAGAGCGTGAGGTAATTGTGGTAGATGCTATGCTGGCAACAGGTACATCGGCAATTGCTGCGATCTCCGATCTAAAGGAAATGGGCGTGAAGAGCGTGAAGTTTCTGTGCCTTCTGGCTTGTCCGGAGGGTCGTGATGCCCTGCTGGCAGCACATCCTGACGTGGACATTTATTGCGGCGGCGTAGATGAGACCATTAACGAGGATGGCTATATTGTGCCGGGTCTGGGCGATGCCGGCGACCGTATCTTTGGAACGAAGTAAATGGTGTTGCCTTTATAAAAGTCAAAAACGGGTGAACTTTTTGGGTTCACCCGTTTTCGTTTATATTCGTTTTTTGTGTGAAAAAATAAACCTTTAAGGAACCAACCATCGAGGCTACTCATACTTTGCAATGATCTCCAGCGAAACCTCTTTTCTCGTCCGCCGGGTGTCCATTGCACTTTTTTCAATATAGCGGTGGGCTACCTCTTCCGTCATGTTCTGTTCTGTGATCAGCAGGAATTTGGCACGGGACACATACCGCATTTCCTCCAGCTTGGCACGAAGCTTGTTATTTTCCTTGTTTAGTGCCAGCAGGCGGCGATTGAATGCACAGCCCGTGCGGATCGCCTGAGAGAAAATCGTCTTGTTCAGGGGCTTCGGGACAACGCAGACCCCATAGTCCATGGTGCGGCTGATCATTTCGTCGGCAACGTCAGCCTTGCAGATGAGGATGATCCCGGCACAGGTGGATTCGCTCAGCTTCAGAGACAACTGATAGCCGAATTCGTCCTTTAACGGTGTGTTGATGATAATGAGACTGTAGTCATCGTGGTGGATCATTCGCCGTGCTTCACTACCGCTGGAGATGGTAGTAACGGAGCCGCAGCCGCAGGCTTTTAAAAAACTGGTAACGCCGTCCAGCCCTTTATCAGAGCCGGAGATTAGCAGGGTACGTTCTGAATACACCGTTGTATTCCCTCCTGTTTCTTAATTTGCATGGCGCTTCTCTCAAAAATACCGATCGAAGCAAAACGCCTGTGGGTCGTCGGCTGCACGATATGCTTCCACTTCTTTCTGCATGGCAGCGGAAAAATCACGGATCAGGGTTTCCGGCAGAATGGAGCGGACGAATTCGCTGTTCTGTGCCAGTTCAATGGATTCCTGTAAGGAACCGGGCAGCGTTGGAAATGCAGAGGTGTCATTTGCGGCATTCATGGTATCAGTCAATTCCTCGCCCCTTTCAATTCCAGCCATGCCGGCACTCAGCAGCATCTGGAAGGTAATATATGGGTTGCAGTAGGGATCGGCGGAACGAAATTCAATAGAAGAATCTCTGCCGGGAGAATACAGCAGCTGAATCAGCGGAATGCGGTTTTCTTCCGACCAGTTGATATGATTTGGTGCAGCACGGAGTCCGAAACGCTCGTAGGAGTTAACGGTGGGGTTGGAGAACATGGTGAATTCCCGTACCCGATTGAGAATGCCGGCAATGAAGGCGCGTCCTTCCGGCAGCATGGTCTCGTGGCTTGTACCGAAAATGCTCTTGTCATCCTTTTTTACGCTAATGGTGATCTTCAGGGCACTGCCGCTGCAATCCGGGAACGGCTTCGGCATAAATGACGCATAGAAGCCGTTCTGGGCAGCAATGGTTTTGACTACGGTTTTATAGTGTACCATATTGTCCGCCGCAGTCAGGGGATTGCTGCATGCAAAGTCGATCTCATTCTGTCCGGGACCGTGCTTGTGGCAGGATGTAGTGGGATTCAGCCCCATTTCATCCAGGGACAGGCAGATCTCACGCCGGGTGTTTTCACACTGATCCAGAGGTGCGACATCCAGATAGCCGCCCTGGTCGCAGGGAATTCGTGTGGGCTTTCCCTCCATGTCCGTCTCGAACAGGTAGAACTCACAGCGAGTGCCCATTTCACACTGCAAGCCTTGATTCTGGATGGATTTCATCGTCTCACGGAGATTGCGGCGCAGATCGCCCTCATAAGGTGTGCCGTCCATGCGGTAAAGGGTGCAGAAGAATCGCACCACACGTCCCGACTGGGGACGCCAGGGCAGAACAGAGAGGGTAGATGTGTCCGGCTTCAGCAGCAGGTTCTGATGGGAAGCCTCCAGCAGTCCGGTGGCATTGAAGGGAATGCCGTAGGTAATGGCACGGTGCAGCTCCCGGGGCATGATGGCAATATTTTTCATGTTGCCGAATGTATCGCAAAATGTCATGCGGATAAACTTGACATCATTTTCTTCAATGAATTCTAACAGATCTGTCTCAGAAAAAAACATAAGATACCTCCTGTAAGTATACTATTTTCATTATATCGTTTTTTTCTGCATTTGTAAAGAACTGTTTTGTGTGCATTTTATGTATATTTGCCTGTGGGGATAGCGGAAAACCGATTTGTTCTGGAAATTGGAAATGGCATAAAAATCCCATTGTGATTCTCACTAATTATACAGTTTCTGGATTGGTAGAATTCACGATTCCGGCGGTTTTGTCGAAAAGACGAACAAAATACTTGTCAAAAAGTTGGTTTTTTGGTATAATAAAAGATACCACGCAGATTTGCGGAGGGAATAGAAAGTGAGGAATTTTGTATGAGCGAATCCATCAAGGGCACGATGATCTCCTATCGGCCTGATATAAAGGTACTGGATGCCACCATTCGTGACGGCGGTCTGGTGAACAATTTTGAATTTACAGACGATTTTGTGCGCAAACTGTACCTTGCCAATGTCCGTGCCGGCGTCGATGTCATGGAAATCGGCTATCTGGCAGACCCGGAGCTGTTCGATGAGTCCAAGTTCGGCAAGTGGAAGTTCTGCCACGAGGATGCCATCCGTGGTGTACTGGGTGATATTCTGGATCCGAAAATGCAGCTTGCCGTTATGGCAGATGTGGGACGTGCCAATGTGGAACGGGATTTGCCTGATAAACAGGACAGCATCCTGGATATGGTGCGTATTGCCACCTACATCAACACCATTCCGACAGCCATCGAAATGATTGAGACCTGTGCAAGGAAGGGCTATCGTACCACTGTCAATATTATGGCGGTATCCAAGGCGCAGGAGTCTGAGTTGGAAGAAGCGCTGGAAATGCTGGGCAAGAGCAGCGTGGATGTCATCTATCTGGTGGACAGCTACGGCTCTCTCTATCCGCTGCAGATGCGCCAGCTGGCACAGCGGTATCTGGAAGCTGCGGAGAAATACGGCAAGCAGATCGGTATTCATGCCCACAACAATCAGCAGCTTGCATTTGCAAACACCACAGAGTGTGCTATGATGGGCGTCAGCTATCTGGATGCAACTATGGCCGCTATGGGTCGTGGTGCAGGTAACTGTGCAATGGAACTTCTGCTGGGCTTTTTGAAGAATCCTAAGTATGACATCAAGCCGGTGCTGCGGTTCCTCCAGGATGAGATGCAGAAGCTGAAAAATGACGGCGTGGTTTGGGGTTACGACATCCAGTACCTGCTGACAGGCTATCTGAATCAGCATCCCCGGACGGCAATTGCCTTCACCAAGGAGAAGCGTGAGGATTATTTTACCTTCTTCCAGGAATTACAGGAAAACGAAGGCTGATTGACATCATGCAATAGAAATCGAAAGCGGAATGGCTCAGAGCTGTTCCGCTTTTTTTGAATCAGGAATGAGGAATGTCGATGTTTGTTTCGCTCACATATAAAATCCATTGCCACAGCCAATGCCACCATTCCCCGGTGTAACAAATTTCATCTCCGGGAATAAAATGGAATGAGAAGCAGGAAACGGGAGGTGAAGCAGGTGGAAGGATTGGTCTGGCTGGTCGTGCTTTGCATTCTGGCGGCGATGATGCTGCTTGCACTGGGGCTTTGCCAGCGGCTTTTGTCCCAGGAACTGCCGGAGGAACTGGCGGCGCTGGCGTTGTTACATGAGAAAGATGGTCTGGAACATCGTCTGGATGCACTGGCGGCACAGGTCTTGTGGACGGACAGTGATCTGGTACAGACAGTATGGCTGGTGGACTGTACCGAGGATGGGTGCCTGGAACCGATCTGCACGGATTTTTGCCGGACGCACAGCAGTTTCAGGTACTGCCGTGTGTCGGAACTTGTGAAAATTTTTGGGAAAATGCGAGAAGCTGAAAAAAACGATTGCATTTCGTCGAAAAAACATGTATAATAAAAAGAAGCAGAAAATACAGATGCCGATGGCAGAAAAAGGGGAGGGAATCCGTTTGGCAGAAAAAGCACCTCTGCATTTGGAGGGCATTGTGGAACATGTGCTGTACCGCAATGACCAGAACGGCTATACAGTGCTGGAACTGGATGTAAATGGCTCCCCGGTCACTGTGGTGGGCGAGATCGGCGAGGCAGAAGAGGGCGAGCGGCTTTTGGTGGATGGGGAATATGTGAACCATCCCCGCTTCGGCGCACAGTTCCGGGCGCAGTACTGGGAACGGAAACTCCCGGCAGATGCCCTGAATATCCAGAAATATCTCTCCTCTCGTGCCATCAAGGGTATCGGTCCCTCTCTGGCACGGAAAATCGTGGAGGCATTCGGTGACCAGACCCTTGTGATCATGGAGAAAGAACCGACCCGGTTGCTGGAAATACGTGGTATTTCGCCGAAAAAGTGTGAAGCTATTGCCGCAGAGGTACAGCAGATCTTCGCCTTGCGTTCCCTGATGCAATTTCTGGCGCAGTACGGCATTCGCTCCAAATATGCCATGCGTGCCTACCAAAGATGGGGTGCAGGTGCCATGGATCTGCTGGCGGCAAATCCCTATCTGCTTTGTTCGCCGGGAATCGATCTGGAGTTCCAGAAAGCAGATGCTGTGGCATATGGTATGCACTTTTCCGCTTCTGCACCCCAGCGTGTACAGGCGGGAATCGTCTATTTGCTGCAATATAACGCCAATTCCGGTTATACCTGTCTGCCTCTGGACAGGCTCCGTCCAAAGGTGTGCAGTTATCTGAAAGTCCAGCCGGAGGATTTTGATGCGGCATATGCTCAGGCACTGGACGAGCATGTGATCTATATCTATGAAAAGGCAGAGAGACCCTTTGTCTTTCTGGAGGATTATTACATCGCAGAACGGTATATTGCAGACCGTGTGGGCGTCATTATGGATTTCAGTGCGCCGGAAGATCGGACGGATTTCACAGAACTTATCGACGCACAGGAAAAGGAACAGGGAATGCACTATGCGGCATTGCAGCGGCAGGCGATTACCACGGCATTATCCCGTGGCATGGTAATTCTCACCGGCGGTCCCGGCACAGGTAAGACAACTACGCTGAATGCCATTATTGCACTGTATGAGAAGCAGGGCTATCGTGTTATGATCGCTGCCCCGACGGGACGTGCTGCCAGCCGTGTATCTGACCTGACAGGCTATGAGGCGAGCACCATTCACCGGATGCTGGCAGTGGAATATGACATGTCCGGCAATATGCGCTTTCAGCACAATGAGCAGAATCCACTGGACTGCGATGTCATGGTCGTAGATGAGATGTCTATGGTGGATGTGCTGTTGTTTGAACATCTGCTTCGGGCGCTGCGGCTGGGCTGTAAGCTGGTACTGGTGGGAGACTGCGATCAATTGCCGTCTGTAGGCGCAGGCAATCTCCTGCGTGACCTCATTGACAGCGGACGAGTCCCTGTGGTTGCGTTGAAAGAAATTTTTCGCCAGGCGCAGAAGAGCAGCATTATTACCAATGCCCACAAGATCATCCGAGGAGAATACCCTGACCTGACCCAGAAAAAAAGCGACTGCTTTTTCTTCCAGCGGCTGAAGCCGGAACCGGCGATCTCCCTGATGCTGGAACTGGTGCAGGAACGTCTGCCCAAGGCTTACGGCTATTCGCCTACGGAGGATATTCAGGTGATTACGCCGTCCCGGAAAGGTATTATGGGCGTGGTGGAACTGAACCAGCGTTTGCAGGAGGTACTCAATCCACCGTCCAAATCTTTGCCGGAAGTGAAGTCTGTGCTGTACACTTTCCGGGAAGGCGACAAGGTCATGCAGATCAAGAATAATTATGACATCATCTGGCATAAGGACGGGGAGAATGGCACAGGTATTTTCAACGGTGATATCGGCTATCTCCGTGCCATAAACCGGCAGAGTCAGGAAGTCGTGGCGGAGTTTGACGGCCGTCATGTGACTTATTCTTTTGACCAGTTGGATCAGCTGGAGCTTGCCTATGCTGTCACGGTGCACAAAAGTCAGGGCAGTGAATTCCAGGCGGTGGTGATGCCGCTGCTGGGGGGCTTTCCGAAGCTGTATTATCGGAATCTGCTGTATACGGCGGTGACACGTGCTCGCCGGCTGCTGATATTGATCGGCTCAAAAAATGTGATTTATCAGATGGTGGATAACAATCGCCGGATGTATCGATATACCTGTCTGCGGGAAATGCTGCTGGAACAGCAGAGACCCGGGACAAAGACTGCCCGTTTGCCGGAAGAAACAGACGGTGCAGAAGCAGAAGAACAGGAGGAATCGTCATGAGCAAAACAGACATCGGGATTGATTTGGGGACTGCAAATACAGTCATTACACTGGGGAAAAAGGGCGTTGTGCTCAGCGAACCCTCTGCCATCGCCTATCATACACGCACAAAGGAAGTACTTGCTGTGGGCAAGCGTGCCTATCAGATGATCGGCAAAACACCGGATTATATTGAGGTAGTGCGTCCCCTTTCCGGGGGTGTCATTTCCGATGACCGCATGACCCAGTACATGATCCGGGAGTTTATCCTGCAGGTCACCGGGCATCGTCTCACAAAGCCACGTATCATAATCTGCGTGCCGTCATTTATTACGGATGTGGAAAAGCGTGCTGTAGTGGAAGCCGCCATGAGTGCCGGCTCCCGGAAAGCTTATCTGATCGACGAACCCATTGCGGCACTGATCGGTGCCGGGGTGAATATCGGCAAGGCACGGGGCAATATGGTGGTGGATATCGGCGGCGGCACTACCGATGTGGCGATCGTCTCCATGAATGGTATTGTTACTTCTCATTCTGTCCGTGCGGCAGGGAATACGCTGGATCAGGCGATCATCCGCTATATGCAGACCAAGTACAAGCTTCTCATTGGGGAACGCACGGCGGAACGGATCAAGATTGAGATGACCAACCTCTACGACCCCAGAGCCGATGTGACGGCATGGGTCAAGGGACGTAATCTGGTCAGCGGACTGCCGGAAATGCAGGAGGTCAGCGAGCTGGAGATCTTCGAGGCGGTGGAGGACGTAGTTGCTGATATTATTGAGGCGATCAAAACGGTTCTGGAGGAGACACCGCCGGAGTTGGTGGGCGATATCTACGAAAACGGTGTACTGATGGCAGGCGGCGGTGCTATGCTGGGCGGTTTGCGGAAACTGGTGGAGCGAACGTTACAGGTGAAGTGCGTTGTGGCGAAGGATTCCATCCATTGTGTGGCAAAGGGCACGGCAATTGCATTCCGGAAGATGGATACGCTGCTGGATGGCTTTGAGAATATTGCGGTGTATCAGTTTAAGTGAGCTTTTTGGCGGATTTTTGAGATAAAAAACACTTGACAAAAATGAAATTATGTTGTTTACGTAAATCGAAAGGGACTGTTGCAAGGACAGTAAAATCCTGGTTCACGGGTCGATGTGGGCATCGCACCGTTTTCCTGTTGGATTTTGACTGTCTGCAACAGCCCTTTTGTTTTCTTTATCAGATATACTCCAAGGTTTTCAAAACAAACAGCCACGCTGTCAGCGTAAATGCACTGAGCAGGGTTGTCATCATCACCGCACATGCCGTGATGGTTCCCTCATGCTTCATATTGCGTGCCATGACAAAGCAGCTTCCCGTTGTGGCACTGCCAAGCATGACAAGAATGGCGATGAGCTTCTCGTCCCGGAATCCCAGCCAGATGGCAGCCGGCAGGAAGATGCCGCAGAACAGCACCAGCTTGATAAAGGAAATACCCAGGGTCACCGGGAGCCTTCCCTTGGCGTTGCCCACCTGGAAGGATGCACCCAGGGCAATCAGGGACAGGGGCGTTGCCATATTGCCCAGATAGGAGACGGATTTCGACAGGATCACCGGCTGGGGAATATGCAGCACAGACCAGAGCATTCCCACGACAATGCCCAGGATAATGGGATTTGTGAGGACATCCTTCAGGGTGCGCAGGAACAATGCCCTGGGACTGGTCTTTTCGCCGTCCTTCGGCGCAGTCAGGGAAAGGGTAATGACGGCAATGACGTTGTACAAGGGAACGGTTCCCACGATCATGAGCGCCGCCATGGTAGCTTCGCCGTAAATATTATTGACAAAGGCTATGCCCAGGATCGCCGCACTGCTCCGATAGGATGCCTGGATGATCTCACCCCGTTCCACCTTGTCCTTATGGAGCATGGAAAAGAGCAGGGCAATCATAATGCTGCATACCGTAGCGAGAAAGCAGAACAGCACAAATTTTGTGTCCCAGACTGTCTGGAAATCCGCTGTGGACAAGTCCATGAACAGCAGTGCCGGTAACAATGCCTTGAACACGAACTGGTTGATCTTGGCGGTGGAGTGGTCGTCCAGCAAGTGGACTTTTTGCATACACCAACCGAATACCATCATGAGAAACACTGGAATCGTGGCGTTGAGACTGAATATGAGATTTTGGGTAAAGGTTTGCATGACATTCGCTTCCATTCTTCGTTTTGTATCCTTTAAGCAACACCGCACAAAGAGCGCCTGACGGCTTTGCACGTCATATGCTTGCATATTTTGCGTCATATTTCACAAAAATGCTCGTGAATACACAAAGTATTCACTGCGCTTTTTGTTTCATCTGACGAAAAATCTGACAAAGTTTATGCTCGTAGAGTACATCTGACGCACAATCTTTGTGCGGTATTGCCTTTATAGTGTAGCGCATTTGGGGTGATTTGTCAAATGGGTGGATTTTGAACGGTGTTGCCTCAAGAATATCAGTCTTTTCTGCTTTACCTTATGGGATTATACTGATGTTGGGCGAACACAGCGCTGCACCTGCAACTTCACAAGCTGCATTCAAAATTTATTTACAAAATGATTTGAAAATTTGCCGAATTTACACTTGACTTTTAAATTTGATCGGTATATACTAAAGATAAAGAAATTGTTTTGTGCAAGGGGCATAAAATAATTCTACATATTATAAAGGAAAGGTGATTATTTATGAAAACAAGAAAGGCAATCTCATTTCTCACCGCAGCTGTCATGGCTGTCTCAGCGCTCCCCATTCTGTCCGTCAGTGCTGAGGAAAGCACCTATGCACTGGGCGATGTAGACATGGACGGATATATCACCGGACATGATGCGGCTATGGTGTCTCGCTATGTGCTGGACGAAAGCTACACGTTGACTGAGGAACAGCTTGCACTGGCTGATGTCAATGCAGACGGCGCAGTAAATCAGGCGGATGCCGACTGGATTTTTGAGAACCGTATGTATATGTTGGGCGATATGTTGAAAGATGGGACATCGGACTATACTATTTCTTTAGGTACGAGCTTCGGCATTGCGATGAAAGTGTATGCTTGGGAATCTGTTTGTAAGCCTGTAAATGTTATTGAGACTCCCATTCCTGATATGCCACATTTATATGGATATGGCATTTCTGGACGGGAACCTGGATCTGCAATTGTTGAGATTTGCGAGGGAGAAACACAAGAATGGCGCACGCTTGATCCAACAGAAGATGAAGCGATATACAATGAATTGTTACGTCTTACTTGGTTGGAGGATTATGATTGTGCACTTACTCAAATGGAATACAATCTGTTGGATATTGATGGGAATAACGAGATTTCCATGGATGATGTTGTGCTTCTGATGGGCATGTATGTTGAAGATGCTGTGGGGCGTGACATATCTGAACTATACTTCGGCGATGGAAAGTATTACGTAGACCGGGACAGCATTGGCAGCCGTGTACAATTCGGCGAATAAACGTTTTGCAACACATACGAATATTGATTCACGGAAAAACCGTCGACAGACCTCTGCCGGCGGTTTTTTGCGCTGTGCGCATGACAGATATTCTGCGCCAATTATGTTTTAAAACGTATTTTTCCATCTCCGCTTTGTATCTTTTCGAACCCAGACCCAGCCCTTGACAAGTATGTCCGATTTTTGCTATAATAATAGGGTATTGATAAATGCTCGTAAATGGATGGCTTGCCGTGCGTTTGCAGAGCCAAACACGAAAGGAATGATGGACATGGGACTGACCCTGACGGAAAAGATCCTGAAAGCGCATCTGGTAGAGGGCGAAATGGTAAAAGGTTCTGAAATCGGAATCCGTATTGACCAGACTCTGACACAGGATGCGACTGGCACAATGGCATATCTGGAATTTGAGGCAATGGGCGTACCGCGTGTGCGGACAGAACGCAGCGTGGCATACATTGACCACAATACCCTGCAAAGCGGCTTCGAAAATGCAGACGACCACCGCTTTATCGGCAGCGTGGCAAAGAAGCACGGCATTTACTTCTCCCGTCCGGGCAACGGTATCTGCCATCAGGTTCATCTGGAACGCTTCGGCGTACCTGGAAAGACCCTCATCGGCTCTGACAGCCACACGCCCACCGGCGGCGGTATCGGTATGATCGCCATGGGTGCAGGCGGTCTGGACGTGGCAGTTGCTATGGGCGGCGGTACTTATTATATCACCTGCCCGAAGGTAGTAAAAGTAGAACTGACCGGAAAGCTGTCTCCCTGGGTGGCTGCAAAGGATGTTATCCTGGAAGTCCTGAAGCGCCTGTCTGTCAAGGGCGGCGTAGGCAAGGTCATCGAATACTGCGGCGAGGGTGTCAAGAGCCTGTCTGTGCCGGAGCGTGCGACCATTACAAACATGGGCGCAGAGCTTGGCGCAACCACTTCCATCTTCCCGTCGGATGAAGTGACAAAGCAGTTCCTGGAAGCCCAGGGCAGAGGTGAAGTCTGGACAGAGCAGAAGGCTGACCCGGAAGCTGTTTATGACGAAGTCGTAGAGATCAACCTGAGCGAACTGGTGCCCCTGGCAGCATGTCCTCATTCTCCGGACAATGTCAAGAGCGTGGCAGAGATCGGCAAACTGAAAGTCGATCAGGTCTGCATCGGTTCCTGCACCAACTCCTCGCTGCTGGATATGATGAAGGTTGCCCACATCCTCAAGGGCAAGACGGTTCATCCTGATGTTTCTCTGGCAATTGCACCGGGTTCCAAGCAGGTACTGAATATGATGGCAGATATGGGTCTGCTGGGCATTATGATTGATGCTGGTGCTAGAATCCTGGAGAGTGCATGCGGTCCGTGTATCGGTATGGGACAGGCGCCTAATTCCGGCGGTATTTCTCTGCGTACCTTTAACCGAAACTTCCTGGGACGCTCCGGAACAAAGGATGGTCAGATCTATCTGGTTTCTCCGGAACTGGCTGCTTATTCCGCACTGACCGGTTATCTCAGCGACCCGAGAGAACTGGGCGAAATGCCGGAATTCGTTCTGCCGGAGAAGTTTACGGTAAATGATAACATGATCGTGCTGCCGGCACCGGAAGAGGAAATGGACAGCGTAGAAATTCTCCGTGGTCCGAACATCAAGCCCTTCCCGGAAACTGCACCGCTGGAAGCAACCATTTCCGCAGGGGTTTCCCTGAAGGTAGGCGACAATATCACCACCGACCACATTATGCCGGCTGGTGCAAAGATCCTGCCGCTGCGTTCCAATATCCCGGCAATTTCTCAGCACTGCTTTACGGTTTGTGATGAAGCATTCCCGGCTCGTGCCAAGGAAATGGGCAAGAGCATTATCGTGGGCGGCTCCAACTATGGTCAGGGCTCATCCCGTGAACATGCAGCGCTGGCTCCCCTGTATCTGGGCGTCAAGGCTGTTCTGGTGAAGAGCTTCGCCAGAATCCACCGGGCAAACCTCATCAACGCAGGTATTCTGCCCCTGACTTTTGTGAATGAAGCAGATTATGATAAGATCTCCCAGGGCGATGTGCTGGAACTGGCAGATATTCGTGCCAAGGTAGAAGCAGGCGAGACGGAACTGACCGTTGTCAACAAGACAACAGGCGCAGAGATCCCGGTGCTGTGTGAACTGACCGGACGTACCAAGGATATTATCCTGGCTGGCGGTCTGCTGGATTATACTCGTGATGCGCTGGCAAAGTAAGCGAAAGGGAAAATTGGATTATGTCTGGGAATGATAGTGGAAAAGGCGGAAAATTGGGGGAGATCCTGGGCTGGATTTTCGCATTTGTCGTCGTCTTTCTGCTCTATGCATGGCGCCGACAGCGGACGGTACGGAATCTTCTTGGCGTTTTTCAAGAAAGTCCTGTAAAAGCTATTTTAATCTTGGTTATTGCAATTGCACTGGCAATTGGAATTACTGTGATTCGGAATTATTTCCGGAACAGAAAAAAGTAAGGAACAAAACTACATGAAGCCAACAAAGCAAAGTGGCTTTTTGAACCGCAATCAGCTGAAATATCTGGTCATTGCGGCAATGCTTATTGACCATATTGCATGGGCATTTGTGCCTCTGGATTCCCTTTTGGGACAGGTGATGCACTTCATCGGGCGGCTGACAGGACCCACTATGGCGTATTTTGTGGCGGAAGGGTATCATTACACCCGGAATGTGAAAAAATATGCCCTGCGGCTGGGAGTTTTTGCTCTGCTGTCCTGGATTCCCTTTGTGTATTTTGAATATGGCACATTGCCAATTGTCATACAGGACGGCTCTGTGCAGGTGCGTCCCTATTTCGGCGTGCTGTACACGCTGCTGCTGGGACTGCTTGCCATCTGGCTCTGGGATAAGGGCAAATGTCCAAAATTGGTGAAGATTTTAGGCATCATCGGATTGTGCGCACTTTCAATTGTGGGAGACTGGCCGGTCTCTGATGTGCTGTACTGTCTGTTTCTGTATATTTACCGGAAAAATCCCAGAGAGAAATGGACGGCATTCTGCATTATTACGGCGGTTCGCTGCATGGATATCCTGTTTGCAAATCCGTGGTGGGCAGCGCTGTTTCGTTTGGGCATTTTCATGGTACCGCTGCTCATTCAGTTCTGCTATAACGGCGAAAGCGGCAGCAAAAAGCCAGTGCACAAGTGGTTTTTCTACGTGTTCTATCCGGCGCACCTGCTGGTGCTGGGATTGCTGAAATGGATGGTGCTTGCGTAAATGAAACAGGATATGGAGTTCGATGACCTGAAAAAGCTGTTTGAACAGCACTTGAATCAAACATCGCACTATGTTTCCATGGAAGAAGCCATGCAGGATGAATCCATGCAAAGGGCACTGAAGAAACATGAGCGGAAAATGAAACGACAGCATGGTCTGGAAATTGCATTGGTGCTTGTGATTGTGTCTGTGACTGTACCGATTTTCCTTTGGTATTTGTATGACAAATGCCGCATGTTCCGGCAGCTTCCGGAATTGCTGCAATTCTTTCTGGAAAAGCCTGTTCTGGCAATTGCCTGTCTGGTGTTGGGCGGCGGATTTGTCTGGCTGCTGTACCATTGCAAAGAAAAAAAGTGACAGTGATATTTGTGACAACTGCGGTATATGACAAAATTTCTGAGTTGGCGAAGCGTGCCGGGCATAAAATTGTTCCGGCAGAAACGCTTTGAATAAAATTGTTGTATTTATGGCAATGAGAATGAATTTGAGGAGGAATTTCAAATGGCAAAGATTCAAATGACAACGCCGCTGGTTGAGATGGACGGCGACGAGATGACCCGTATCCTGTGGCAGTGGATCAAGGATATCCTGCTGACGCCCTATGTAGACCTCAAGACCGAATACTATGATCTGGGTCTGGAATATCGTGAAAAGACCAAGGATCAGGTGACCATCGACAGCGCCAATGCCACCAAGAAGTACGGCGTTGCAGTGAAGTGCGCTACCATTACCCCCAATGCGGCAAGAATGCCGGAATACAACCTGTCCCAGATGTGGAAAAGCCCCAACGGCACCATCCGTGCCATTCTGGACGGCACTGTATTCCGTACCCCGATTCTGGTAAAGGGCGTGGAGCCGTATATCCCCACCTGGACAAAGCCCATTACCATTGCCCGTCATGCTTACGGCGATGTGTACAAGAATACCGAAATGAAAGTAAAGCAGGGCAGCAAGGCGGAACTGGTTGTTACCGATGCAGAGGGCAACGAGTCCCGGGAACTGATCTTTGATTTCAAGGATACAGACGGCATCATCCAGGGTCTGCACAACAAGGCAAATTCCATTGCCGGATTTGCTCGTGCTTGCTTTAACTACGGTCTGGATCTGAAGCAGGATGTGTGGTTTGCAACAAAGGATACCATTTCCAAGAAGTATGACCACACCTTCAAGGATATCTTCCAGGAGATCTACGATGCAGAGTACAAGGAGAAGTTCGAGGCTGCTGGTATTGAATACTTCTACACCCTGATCGACGATGCAGTGGCACGTGTCATTCGTTCTAATGGCGGCTATATCTGGGCTTGCAAGAACTATGACGGCGATGTGATGTCCGACATGGTTTCCACCGCTTATGGCAGCCTGGCAATGATGACCTCTGTTCTGGTTTCTCCGGATGGCATCTATGAGTATGAAGCTGCACACGGTACTGTACAGCGCCACTATTATAAGTATCTCAAGGGCGAGGAGACTTCCACCAACTCCGTTGCAACCATCTTCGCATGGAGCGGTGCACTGCGCAAGCGTGGTGAATTGGACAAGCTGCCGGAACTGGTAGAGTTTGCAGATAAGCTGGAAAAGGCAACCATCCAAACCATTGAGGATGGCGTTATGACTGGTGATCTTTATCTGATTTCCAAGCTGGAGAACAAGAAGAAGGTGAACTCCAAGGAATTCCTGGAGGCAATCAACGAGCGTCTGGCTGCGCTGATGGCGTAAAGCAATACCGCACAAGGGTGATGCGTCAGAAGAAAGGATATGACGTGCAAGGCTGACGAACGCTCTTTGTGCGGCGTTGTTCTATATTTTTTATCATTATCAATCATATTTAACAGGGGGAATTAAAATGATTCAGAAGAAAATTTTATCCATTGCATTGTCATCTGCTCTTGCGGTTTCCATCATGGGAGTAGGAATTGTCTCTGCGGAAGATACGGAACAGACCACAGCAATCGGTACAGCATCCCTTCAAATTGGTCAGGAAAATTTGGCGGGTGACGATATTTATGGAAACGGTCAATATGATATGACCTGGGAAATTCCAGATGATGTGAATGTCCAGGAAGCGCAAACAATCAGACTGAAGATTGAACATACGGATTATGGCGCATTCGGACAATATGGCGATGTGAACTACTCCATCGACGAACTTTGGCTGGATGGTGTTAAGGCAGAAGGCATAAGTGGTCAGCTAAATTATGCTATTGCATCGGATTATGCATTTGGTGAAAAAGGTGTTACGGGCATGTTTTGCACATTTCGAGGCGAAGGCTATAACGATATCACCACAGAGGTATATGAGAACATTCGAATTGTATTTACACTTTCAAATGTAACCAACATAACGATGGATTCTGAGAAAACTACTACAACTACACTCGAGGAAGGAACTGTCACAGAAACAGAAACGACCACGACAGTAGAGAAAGAAGTTTTAACAGCAACACCTACTACACCAACCAAGAAAACTTCCAGTTCGCCTGCCACAGGAAATGAGATACCTGTTGGCGTGCTTTCGCTGTTCGTGCTTTCCGGTGGAACTGCGGTATGCCTTTCCAGGAGAACACCGCACAATGACTGAAACGCAGCCGATTGAAACATGCTGGCAATAGTGTGATTTTTAAGGCGAGGCTTGTTTCCTTAGAGTGTGTTCGAAAAAATGATGCAAGTGCATGACAGGAGAGCGATCGGTTTTGGAACAAAAATATGAGGCTTCTGCATCTGTAGTGCGCCGTCTGCCCCGGTATTACCGGCTGTTGCAGGAACTGGAACGCACCGGACAGCAGCGGACTTCGTCCCGGGAACTGGGCAGGCAGCTGGGCATGACAGCATC
This sequence comes from uncultured Ruminococcus sp., assembly GCF_937915125.1. Lineage (GTDB taxonomy): Bacteria > Bacillota > Clostridia > Oscillospirales > Ruminococcaceae > Ruminococcus_C. The sequence goes on from NZ_CALDMP010000033.1 coordinate 83,449, forward strand.
CCAGATCCGACAGGATCTCAGTTGTTTCGGCTGCTTCGGACAGCAGGGCAGCGGATATTCCGTAAAAGAACTGCGGGAAAACCTGGAGCGCATCATGGGATTGCCCCAGCTTCTGCCGGCGATTCTGGTGGGTGCCGGGAGTCTGGGCAAGGTGGTTTCTGAAAATGTACGCTTTGAAGAACGTGGGTTTCGGCTCATGGGCATTTTCGACATTAAGCCGGAATTGATCGGAAAAGAGCTGGCAGGGATTGCGATTTTTTCCATGGAACAGCTGGAGACGTTTTGCGCAGCACATCATCCGGCGGCAGCGGTACTCTGTCTGCCAAAGGAATCTGCCCAGGCAGTGGCAGAGCGTTTGGTGTCTCTGGGAATCCGTGGTCTGTGGAATTTCAGCCACTGTGACATTGCTGTGGAGCATGCCCAAGTGGTTACGGTGCATCTGGACGACAGTCTCATGACGCTCTCTTATAAACTGCACAATCTATAAACAAAAAAAGGGTACTGGTTTTGGAATCAGTACCCTTTGCTTGTTGACAAACTCTGCCGGAACATGCTATAATAAATGTGGAGCATACCATAAACGGTACGGCGGTCTTTTCTCGCTCCCATGCTATTTTACATAGGATGGGAGGTGATAGTATGGACAATTATGTTACATGGCAGGAATTGATGCAGTTCTGTGATCTTCTCATGGCGTTTGCAACATTGATTTGTTTTATCTTCTATCATAATAAAAAGAAATAACCGCCCTTCGCTTGCAACCCAGGACGGCTAATTCTTATATTATCCAAATGGGAGCGGACCGTCGACCGGTATGCTCTTCTATACTTATAATATCAGATTTGATAGGATTTGTCAAGCGGATAGATCTGTTTTTTTCAAGATCATGAACACGTGGAAAGGAGAACAACAATGGAACAGGAACAGAGAACAGATACCTCTGTCATTCTGGTGTGCGCCGGAAATGCCACACGGATGCAGGGGAAAAACAAGATTTTATTGCCCTTGGGAGATACCACGGTTATCGGACAGACTATGCGTGCATTTGAAGCCTGTAATCGTGTGGCGGAGATCATCGTTGTGGCACGCCCGGCAGATCACGACGCCATCCGGGAATCGGCAGCCCAGTGCGGCATATCCAAACTGCACGCTGTTGTGGAAGGCGGTTCCACCCGGCAGCAGAGCGTCATGTGCGGTCTGCGTGCCCTGTCCAAGGGAACGACCATGATTGCGATACATGACGGCGCACGTCCTCTGGTACAGACAAAGCATATTGCGCAGGTTATTCAGGACGCTTCCGTGTTCGGCGGTGCAACGCTGGGTGTTCCGGTAAAGGATACTATTAAAATAGTAAATGATCACCTGATCGTGGACACGCCCTATCGCCCCCATTTGTTCATCACCCAGACACCGCAGGTATTCAAGCGGTCGCTGTACTTTGAAGCGGTGACCTTTGCCCAGGAACATGCCCTGGATTTTACCGATGACTGCCAGCTTGTGGAGGCGATCAATTGTAAGGTGTACATGACCACGGGCGACTATACCAATATCAAAATCACAACGCCGGAGGATATTGCAATTGCACAGCTGTTATTGCAGCGGCGTGAGGAGGAAGTGTAATGGGAATGATACCTTTTCGAATTGGACATGGATATGATGTGCACCGCCTGGTGGAGGAACGGAAACTGATTCTTGGCGGCGTGGAAATTCCCTTTGAAAAAGGACTGATGGGGCATTCTGATGCAGATGTGTTGCTCCATGCTGTTTCGGATGCACTGCTGGGTGCATTGGCGCTGGGGGATATCGGCAAGCACTTTCCGGATACAGATCCTGCCTACGCCGGGGCAGATAGCCTGAAGCTATTAGAATGCGTAGTAGAAAAAGTACATGCCTGCGGCTATGTTGTGGGAAATCTGGATGCTACCATTCTCTGTCAGCGTCCGAAGCTGGCACCCTATATTGTACAGATGCGGGAGAATATTGCTCGTGCATGCGGTGTCTCTGCGGAACAGGTCAGCGTTAAGGCAACCACTGAGGAAAAACTGGGCTTTACCGGAGATGGCTCAGGCATTTCTGCCCATTGCGTGTGCTTGCTTTTGAAGAATGAGGAGTGAGGAGTTAGGAATGTGGGTATCGCCTTCGGCGATGGATTTTTATTTTGAGAATGCAGTGGACGACTACCAAAAGCCTCTCCCTGAAAGGGGAGGGGAACCGCCGACAGGCGGTGGAGGGGTGCTGTTGCACAAAATCTGACTGCGCACCAGTCTCACCCGGTGCTTTCCCCCGGCATATACTGAAATGAGGAACCAGTTTCCTCATTATAATATGTAAAGGGGTGAGAAAGATGTCTGGATGCAAGGCGGCTATGGTTTCGTATACGAATGCCAATCAGGCACGCCGGACTTTGCAGCGGTATGGATATTCCAGCGAGATCCGCCGATTGGAACACCTTGGACCGGAAGGCTGCGGATTTGTGCTTTTGGTACAGGGAGACTGCGGAAAGATTTCGGATATTTTGACAAGTGAAGGCGTTCCGTTCCGGGAGATGCAGGAGGGACGTGAGATGTGGTGATAGTCAATTTTGACAATGCGGCGACCACATATCCGAAGCCGCCGGAGGTGCGCCAGGCTGTGGCAGAAGCTGTAGCGAAATTCGGCAACGCCGGCAGAGGCGGTCATGCGATTGCAGAGCGTACTTCGGAAATGGTCTACCACGCACGAGAAACTGTGGCTGATTTTTTTGATGCCAAAGTAGAAAATACCATTTTTACACTCAATTGCACCCATGCCCTGAATGTGGCGATTCAGGGCATTTTAAAACCGGGAGATCACGTCATTATCAGCGATCTGGAACACAATTCCGTTTATCGTCCCGTTGTGGCACTTGCCAAAGCAGGGAAGATCTCCTATAGTATAGCAAAGGTCTCGCCGGATGATGCTGTGACTTTACAGCGCTTTCTGGCGGAGATACGACCGAATACACGTGCGGTGGTCTGTACCATTGCCAGCAATGTCACTGGTCAGATCCTGCCCTACCGGGAAATTGCCCAGCTGTGCCGGATGCACGGACTTTGTTTCATTGCAGATGGTGCCCAGGCGTGCGGAATCCTGCCTCTGTCATTGGAACGGGACGGTATGAATATACTGTGTACTGCCGGGCATAAAGGTCTGTATGGCATTACCGGAACGGGTGTGCTCATGACGGACTGTGCGTTTCCCATCCAGCCCCTCATGCAGGGCGGTACGGGCAGTGCATCACGCAGTCCGGAACAGCCGGAGTTCCTGCCGGATCGGCTGGAATGCGGTACACTCAATGTGATTGGTGCAGCATCTCTCTGCGCTGGTATCTCTTTTGTCAAACGGCGGACGGTGCAGGGATTGTACCGGCATGAATCCCGGTTGTGTGAGCTGCTCTGTCAGGCGCTGGAGGATATACCGGAGATCACTGTCTATCGGGAACCGGGCATTTCTTATGTGCCCATTGTATCCTTTACCGTAAACGGCGCTTCGCCGGAAACAGTGGCGGCATGGCTCAGCCAGCAGGGGTTCTGTCTCCGTGCCGGACTGCACTGCGCACCGCTGGCACATGAGAAGCTGGGCACAGAGGACGGTACGGTCCGGTTTGCACCCTCTGCTTTCAGTCGGGAAGCAGATACCCTTCGGTTGGCGTCCTCCTTGAAAAATTATGTCAATATTCTGAAAAATCAAGAAAACCTATTGAAAAAATCCGGTGATATGTTACAATAGTAATAGGAACCGGTGCGAGGGCGCTGCCCTCGTTACATAACGGTGTTTGACTGCAACGAACCCGGCATATATCAGAACAAGAAGTAGGAAAGGACGGAATGCGCATGGATTGGAAATGGAGAGACTTGTTAGATATGATTTTCAGCGTCATTAAAACGGCTGAACCGGTGGATATTTTAGATATCCTTGTGCTTTCTTACCTGGTTTATGTGGTGATGAAGCTGGTACGTGAAACACGTGCTGGTCAGCTGCTGAAAGGCATCCTTCTGCTTCTGATCGTCTATATTATCTCTGTGTGGATCAACATGAAAGCAATCTCTTACTTGCTTTCGGAGACGCTGAATATTGGCATGATCGCCGTGATTATTTTGTTCCAGCCGGAACTGCGGCGTACCCTGGAAAAGGCGGGGTATACGAAGCTGGGACTGCGGTTTACGAGCGGCTATGGAACGGATGAGGGTGTCTGGAGCAATGCCATTGATGTCATATGTGATTCCTGCGTGGAATTGTCTGCTACATCCACCGGTGCGCTAATCGTTATCGAGCGGCAGACAAGGCTGGGAGAACAGATCGACAACGGTACCATTCTGGATGCCATCCCCAGCAAGGAATTGTTCGGGAACATCTTTTATAATAAGACACCGCTCCATGACGGTGCTGTGATCGTCCGGGACGGCAAGATCCTGGCGGCAGCATGTTTCCTGCCGAAGCCCCAGAAAGAAGAGCTCATTAACAAGCGCCTCGGTTCCCGCCATCGTGCCGCCATTGGTATGAGTGAAAATTCCGATGCCATTGTCATTGTGGTATCCGAGGAGACTGGTGCCATTTCTGTGGCGGAAAACGGTGTGCTCAAAAGCGGCTTTACACGAGAAAATCTGCACCATCTGCTGACAGATCGTCTGATCACAGTAAATACAGAAACTCCTATCGTCAAGGTGGCGAAAAAGCTTCCGTTTATCAAGCTGGGCAGGACAAGAAAGGAGAAGGACAATGCCAAAGAATCCGAACCATCCGCAGAAACAACATCGGAAGAGACAAAAGACCAGCCATAACGGTACATTTTTTCAGCGGTTTTATGAAAGTCGTCCGGCAATGATGATCGCATCTGTTGCCATTGCCATTGTCCTTTGGTTTGTCATTTCCATTGCCATTTATCCCACAACGCCTCGCACCATTAACCATATTCCATTGCAGATAGAGATCGCAGGGACCACCGCCGAAGAAAACGGGCTCAGCGTTATTGATTATGATGTGGAAGAAGTTACGGTGCAGATTGAGGGAAATCGTTCGAAGGTGGGTAATATTGACGCAAATGATCTGACGGCGACGGCTGTGATAGAAAATGTGACTGCCGCAGGAACGAAAAATCTTTCGATTACCGTTACCGGCAACAATAACGAACAATTCAATGTGAAGTCCGTTTCTCCCGCAAAGGTGAATGTGACCTTCGACCGGATCGATACATATACTTTTGAAATTCGTCCCTCTGTTCCGAACATCACCTTTGCAGAAGGCTGCGTTTTGGACGAAGAGAATTTTATGAGTACGCCGGCTACCATTGATGTGACAGGACCTCAGCAGCAGCTGAGTCAGGTCGCCTACTGCGTGGCAGAAACCCAGCAGAAGGAACAATTGAGTGCCTCTAAAATTCTGACAACGGATACGCTTCTCTTTTATAATGAAGCAGGTACGCAGGTGGATTCCTCCAACTTCTCCTATGATGTGGCGACATTCTCCATTGAAGTACCGGTGCTGTATCAAAAAACCATGGACATTACCTATCAAATCACCAATGCGCCGGCAAACTTTGACCTCAGTTCTTTGCATCTGTCTCTCTCAGAGGATCAGATCACCCTGGCGGCACCGAATACTTCTATGGATGAAATGAACGAATTCAACATTGGTTCAATCTCTCTCCGGGATATTGACCTGAATTATTCCAATGATTTTGTGGTTACAGTTCCTGATGAATATGTGAACCAGTCCGGATTTTCTACGGTGACGTTGACTCTGGATTCCACTGGTCTGACCAAGAAAGAATTTGTTCTCTCTGACATTGGCATTATCAATGCGCCGGCATCCTATGATTTTGAAGTGCTCACCCAGCAGCTCACAGTCAGCGTGATCGGTCCGGAAGATGTCATGGCTGACCTGGATGCAAGTGATATTACAGCGAATGTGGATCTGCTAAGCTATTCTACTCAGGCTGGCGCAGTGGACGGAGATACTGTTACCTTTAACTACACGCCCACCATTTCCTGTGCCCGTTATGATACTGTGTGGGCTGTGGGAGATTATCGGGTGGCAGTAAAAGGCGTGCGTAATGCGGGCACTGCTGCAACCATGAATCCTCAGAATAAAACTACTACAGCTGCGGCTGAGAACGAGTAAATTACACATTTAGATTTATAGAAAAAAGTTTGAAGATAAATCGATATTTCTTGACGGAATATCGATTTATTTTTTTGCCAAAGGCTGTTTTTTATAGCAAGTGCAATGTTTTTGTGTAAAATGCACAAAAACGACTTAAAGAATTTTCACTCACGAACATAATCTTAACAAAATATACATTTACTTTTTTCAGTACGGCTGTTATAATAAATATAGCTGAAAAATGAATGTTTCGTTTTGTAGGCTTAAACAGAAAAGACAATCTGCCGTCTTTTCGAAAAAAGAGAAAACCTGACAGATGAAATCAATTGAAAAAAGGAGCGATATGAATGAGCAAAACCTTTCATAAGCGAGTAAAAGCACTGCTTGTCAGTGCGGTCATGGCAGCTAGTTCTGTAGCTGTTACTTCTGGCGGTGCTTTTTTTGTTGAAGCAGCCGGCAGCGAAGTGGCAATAGGAAAAACATTGGTAACAGCTGACCCTGATCCGGAAAACCCGAAGGGGGATCCGCTGAATGCGACAGAATGTACTTTTATGTGCAAGGCAGCAACAGATACCTGGACGAAATTCACAGACACGAAGGGAAAGTCACCGGAAGACCTGTTGGGAACAGACACTCCTAAAACACTGCAGTTTAATCTGAAGGCAGATCAGATGGTAACCGATTTTTCATATTATTTCGGTTGCGCTGCAGATGAAGCGCACGATTACTACTGGGATACGAATACACTGACTGAGGACGGAGAAGCAATTCAGTGTCATCCCTATGCCACAGAGTTTTCAGTTGTAGTGGAAATACCGAGTTATGCAAATCTGGGCGCTGATGGAAAATTCCAGTTCCAGAACTGCTACACTGGTTTGATCGATGAAACCGATCAGAAAACCCGTACACAGGATGCAGAAATTACGCTGGTGTCTATTACCGTAAACGGTACCACAGATACTGGTGAAGGCACGCCGCCGGAATGGATCAACAGTGATGATGATCTTCCGGGCGGTGCAGAAAATACCGGCGGTCTGTACTACTCCAGTGCAAACGGCGGTGCCGCTTCCTACAGTGTAGAGCAGAGCGGAGACAGCTGCACCGTAAAAACACTGAATTCTCTGAAGATCGATGGTCTTGATATTAAACTGACCACCGGTGACAACTGCAGTGAGGAGTACTATGCTTCTGAGGAATTTGCTGCGCAAAATGGCGGCAAGATTCTGGAATCTGAGGAAGCGATCCGTGAAGCAGGTCTGCCGCTGAATAGCCACAAGTTCACTTATGCAGACTTTAATTTCCTGCCGGGTACTACCGTTTCTGCAGGTGCAAAGGTAAAGTCTCTGAGCTTAACACTGAAAACCGCAGACAACACCAATGTCAGCCGTGTTATGTATGGCGGCGGTCTGAATGTAGAGTACATGAGTCTAGCGGATACAGAATATGCAAAGATGCAGGCTGGCTTAAAGGATAATTCTCTTGCTGGTTATTGGTACAACGATATCGGCGGTGCTGCTCTGAAGGCGTGCACAGATGCTGGTGTAGATTGGGGTAACGGCAAGGGCGAGTTTGAAGTCGGCGGCGGTTCTGACCTGGCAAAGCAGGAATTGGGCAGCTACTTCACTGTAACCTGGGATGTACCGGAACAGGTTGTAAATTGTGTTACCACAAAAACAACAGATCAGATCTCTTTCCAGCTGTGGTATGCAGAACTGGTAGAGGGCGACTTTACAGATGCAACCATCGTTGATGCAACACTGACATACGAGGAATCTATGACATTCCCGTGCACAGGCACTGCTTCTGTGAAGAATGCAGGTTCTGCTTCTGTTGGTAAGACCGTTTCTATTCCGTATGCTGATTTCGGCATGCAGTATGAAAAGACTGCTGACGTATATGCAGTACAGTTCGACGTGACCACTTCTGATGAAGCAAATCAGGTTCAGGTCGGCGCAGGCACAAGTGTACTGGAAAAGCTGGGTATGAAGGATAACTGGTGCCAGGCAGATGACATCTTTGTGGGCGAAAGCGGCAACGCAAGCCATCCGATTCTCCTGTATTGGGAAAAGACCACAGCAGGAAGCCGTCCAAAGGCAAGCGATGATACTGTAGCTGTTGCACCTTATGAGCCGGCAAAGGGCACAAAGACTTATACTTACATGTGGATCATTCCGCCGGCAGTTGCTGCTGGTCAGTCCATCAACAGTGAAACCGGTGCAACTAAGAGCGCATGGAACAACGTTAACGCAGAAGAAGAAGGCAGCCATGTGGATATGGGTGTATGGTATGCAAACTTGGGCGAAACCGTATCGGATTCTTTCTCTATTGACAACGTAACAGTTTACTATGCAGCAGATGACGTGAACAACTCTGCAAAGGGACATAAGTTCGAGGATACTCTGTCTGTTGTAGATTCCATTGATGTTCAGATCGGCGAAACCGCAACTCTGGAAATCAATGTACCGGGCTGCACCATTCTGTCCAAGGATAAGACCATTGCCAGCGCAAAGCTGTCTGACGGTCAGAATGCTACTGTCAGCGGTAAGAATGTTGGTACAACAACTCTGACAATCACCACACCGGGTGGTCAGACTGCTGAAGTTACTGTCAATGTTCTGGCAGAGGTTACAACTGAAACAACAGAGACAACAACCAGTACGACAACAACAACGACGACCACAACCACAACGGCAAAAACAACTACTGCAACATCCAAGACAACAACAACTGGTTCTCAGACAACTGCTGAACTGAAGGCATTGTACGGTGATGTAAATGTAGATGGTCGTGTCGATATCACAGATGCTGTTCTCCTGAACAAGGCTGCAGCAGGTGCTGTAAAGCTTTCCGCACAGGCAACTCTGAACGCAGACTGTAATGCAGACGATGAACTGGGTAACAACGATGCAATTATCTTGCTGAAGTTCCTGGTATCGCTGATTAAGGCACTGCCGTCCGCAGAATAATGGGATCTGCTTGATTCTCAAAATTGTAATGAAACAGGGCTGACGATACCCTGACAATAAGAACAGCCGCAAGGGGATATGCACTAACCCTTGCGGCTGTTTTGTTATGTGTACTATTGGTCACCTCTAAAAACCCGCTCACCCGCCATCTGCGGCGCATTTTTGTGCCATCTTCACTTGTGGAAAAACTTGAAATAGACCAAGCATTCCTGCATTTTTCCGCAAGTGAATCTGTCACAAAGCTGCACCACATATGATGGATTCGAGGTATTTAGAGGTGCCCTATTTTTATTTTCCGGTGAGAGGCTGGTCTGCTTCTTCCAGTTTTCTACGCAGCTTTCGGATGATTTTCTTTTCCAGCCGTGAAATGTAGGATTGAGAAATGCCAATGGCTTCTGCAACTTCTTTTTGTGTGCGTTCCCGTCCGCCGGTCAGTCCGAAGCGCATCTCCATGATCTCCTGTTCTCGTTCGCCCAGTTCGGATACAGCTGCCCGAAGCATTTCGCGTTCAGCTTCCGTTTCAATGTCCTTGCAGACAATATCCTCGTCTGTGCCGAGAATGTCCGAGAGCAGCAGCTCGTTGCCGTCCCAGTCGGCGCTCAGAGGTTCGTCAATGGAGATTTCACCCCGGATCTGGGTATTCTTGCGCAGTACCATGAGGATTTCGTTTTCAATGCAGCGTGATGCATAGGTGGCAAGTTTGATTTTTTTGGCAGGACAAAAGGTCTCTACTGCTTTGATGAGTCCGATGGTGCCGATGGAAATGAGATCCTCCAGCCCCAGACCAGAGGACTCGAATTTTCGTGCAATGTATACCACCAACCGCAGATTGTGGACAATGAGTGTTTCTCGTGCCTGGGGATCGCCTTGTTCCAGGGCAACGAAAACTGCCTGTTCCTCTTCTTTGGAAAGAGGCGGCGGCAGTGTGTCTGTGCCATTGATATAATCCACCCGGCATGGCGCAGCGAGTTTGTCCCGGAGCTGGGAGAAAAATAGTTGAAGCTTCCAGAATAGTGTTTGCATGTTCAGGTTCCTTTCTGTTATTCCATCAGATTGGGGTGAAAAATTGCGCTTTTCTGACTGCCGCTGATGCCAATCATGGCGTCTACGGCACGGCTCTTTCCAGTGGATAGATTCCGGATGCAGACTTCATCCGGGCGGAACAGGGGGATTAGTCCCTGGGCTGTTACGGTGGTACAGGGGACTAAGCGATATCCCCGGAGTGTTTCCACGGTTCTGCCATCCAGCACATCGAAAAGCATTTCCGCGCTGCAGATGATCACCGCTACGCCGGAAAAGGTGTCCGTCAGGTTGTTTCCCGTGTCGGCAAGTCCCGGCAATGCCGCTGTTTTTCCGCCAAGCCGCAGGAATACCTGAAAGCGCTCATCGGTATGACGGCGGCGGTTTCGCAGCAGACTGCACAAATGCAGCAAAGAATATGCCAGTGCAGTGAATAGAATCAGCTGTAACAGGGAAAAATCCAGATAGCAATAACTGTTTCCCCAGGTGGCAAATCCATGGCTGGAAAGGCTGCTGACCGCCAGGAGCAGACCTGCCAGGAGAAAATTGCAGACAAAGAAGCAGCCGAACTGCCTCAGCCAGCTTTCCCGGTGGATCCCGAATGCCATGGTGACCGTTGCCGCCGCTGCCAGAAGCTTGCAGAACAACTGGAGCAGTACTGGCAGGGGCGGCAGCAGGATCAGCAGGGAAAATAGACTGCTGGCGGCAGCCGTCAGGAAACAGCGCATCAGCTGCAGCCGGGAATGGGTAATCTTTGCCGCAGCACGCAGCAAGAAATAATTGACATAGAGGCTCTGCACCAGCAGAACGTCCAGATAAATCGTTTTCACTGCCATCACCTCTGTGTCCATTATAGCAAAGCAGCCGTGCAGTTCCTGTCAAAACGGGGTGGGGTGGATTGTAGGGGCGGCTATTAGCCACCCACAGGCAAAGGATTTTCGACTGAAAAATGCGGACGGATGATATCTCCCACAACAAACACGTATCAAAAACAAAATTCAGGGCAATACCGCACAAAGATTGCGCGTCAGGTGCGCCGTCAGATTTTTCGTCAGATGAAACAAAAAGCGCAGTGAATACTTTGTGTATTCACGAGCATTTTTGTGAAATATGACGGAAAATATGCAAGCATATGACGTGCAAAGCCGCTAGGCACTCTTTGTGCGGTGTTGCCTCAGCCTCGTCAGTAATCTATTGACGGAACGTCTTTTCATGTGGTATAATGTAAGTGACAACGGTGTCGCAGGTGGGGATCGCTGCGCATCTTGTCGCAGAAGTGTTCCGTCCTGATTCAGAATAGGAGTAATGATATGATGGATCATAATGAAAACAACAGACCGTTGGTGGATGGTGTTCCTGCATTGGAACGCAAGCTGGCTCAGGTGCGCCACGCACAGGAGCAGTATGCGGAATACACACAGGAACAGGTGGATCGGATCTTCCGGGCTGCTGCACTTGCGGCAAATCACGCACGGCTTCCGCTGGCAAAAATGGCAGTGGAGGAGACCGGTATGGGCGTGGTAGAGGATAAGGTCATCAAGAATAACTATGCCTCTGAGTATATTTACAACGCCTATAAAAACACCAAAACCTGCGGCGTCATCGAAGAAGATCTTGCCTATGGCACCATGCGGATCGCAGAACCCATCGGTGTTGTGGCGGCGGTAATTCCCACCACAAACCCCACCTCTACTGCAATCTTCAAGGCACTGATTTGCCTGAAAACACGCAATGCTATCCTGATTTCGCCCCATCCTCGTGCCAAGAACAGTACCATTGCAGCGGCGAAAATTGTTCTGGATGCAGCGGTGAAAGCTGGTGCGCCGAAGGATATCATCGGTTGGATCGATGTGCCGTCTCTGGAAATGACCAATACCCTCATGCGTGAGGCGGATATTATTCTGGCAACAGGCGGCCCCGGTATGGTGCGTGCAGCCTATTCCAGCGGCAAGCCTGCCCTGGGTGTAGGTGCCGGTAATACTCCGGCAGTGATTGATGCATCGGCAGATATCCGAAAAGCTGTGAATTCCATTGTGCATTCCAAGACCTTTGACAATGGTATGATCTGTGCTTCGGAGCAGTCGGTGATCGTGGATACGAGCATTTATGATGCTGTTCGTGCGGAATTTCAGAAGCGTGGCTGCTATTTCCTCTCACCGGAGGAAACGGAAAAGGTACGCAAGACCATTCTCATTAACGGTTCTTTGAATAGCAAGATCGTAGGGCAGCCTGCGGCAAAAATTGCAGCCCTTGCGGAAGTGGATGTGCCGGAGGAAACACGGGTGCTTATCGGTGAGGTCACATCTGTGGAGATCAGCGAGGAGTTTGCCCATGAAAAGCTGTCTCCGGTGCTGGCAATGTACCGTGCGGATAATTTCGAACAGGCAGTGCAGTATGCCGACCGGCTTATCAAGGACGGCGGCTATGGGCATACGGCATCTCTGTATGTGGATGAGGTGCAGCAGCGAGAAAAAATCGCCATTTTCGCAGATCGGATGAAAGCCTGCCGTATTGTGGTGAATACACCGTCCTCTCATGGCGGTATCGGTGATTTGTATAATTTCAATCTGGCGCCGTCCCTGACACTGGGATGCGGTTCCTGGGGTGGAAATTCCGTTTCGGAAAATGTTGGCGTCAAGCATCTGCTGAATATCAAAACAGTGGCTGAGAGGAGAGAAAATATGCTGTGGTTCCGCACGCCCCAGAAGGTGTACTTTAAAAAAGGCTGCCTGCCGGTGGCACTGCGTGAGATCGAAGAGGTGCTGCACCGGAAGCGTGCTTTTCTCGTCACGGATCAGTTCCTGTTCAAAAGCGGTATGACATCCTGCGTGACAGAATCCCTGCAAAAAATGGGTGTGGCATACCAGATCTTTTCCGATGTCCAGCCTGACCCCACTCTTGCCTGCGCCAAGGAAGGTGCAGCGCTGATGCGTACCTTTGAGCCGGATGTGATCATTGCTCTGGGCGGCGGCTCGGCAATGGATGCAGCAAAGATCATGTGGGTGCTGTATGAACATCCAGAGGCAGACTTTGCAGATATGGCAATGCGTTTTCTGGATATCCGCAAGCGCACTTATGAATTCCCGGAAATGGGCGAAAAGGCGTATTTTATTGCTGTTCCCACCTCATCGGGTACTGGTTCGGAGGTAACACCCTTTGCGGTCATTACCGACGAAGCCACCGGGACGAAGTATCCGCTGGCAGATTATCAGCTGCTGCCCAATATGGCGATTATTGACACAGATCTTATGATGTCCCAGCCCAAGGGGCTGACGGCGGCATCGGGTATTGACGCCATGACCCATGCACTGGAGGCATACGCATCTGTTATGGCAACGGATTATACCGATGGGCTGGCGTTGCAGGCACTGAAAAATATCTTCACCTACCTGCCGGAGTGTTACGAAAACGGTGCAAATGCACCTGTGGCACGGGAGAAAATGGCGAATGCGTCTACCATGGCTGGTATGGCGTTTGCCAATGCATTTCTGGGCGTGTGCCACTCCATGGCGCATAAGCTGGGTGCATTCCACCATCTGCCCCACGGCGTTGCCAATGCCATTCTCATTACGGAGGTCATGCGGTATAATATTGCAGAAGCACCCCGGAAAATGGGCACGTTCTCTCAGTATCCCTATCCCAAGGCACTGTCCCGCTACTGCGAATGCGCAAGATTTGTGGGCGTGACAGGCGAAACGGAGAAAGAGGTATTTGAGAATTTCATTGCAAAGATCGAGGACCTGAAAGCGTTGGTAGGCATCAAAAAGAGCATCCGGGAGTATGGCATTGAGGAAGATGCATTCCTGGAGACCCTGGATGAAATGAGCGAACAGGCGTTTGATGACCAGTGCACTGGTGCAAATCCACGTTATCCGTTGATTTCGGAAATTCGTGAGATGTATCTGAAAGCATATTACGGCGAATGAGCCTGAGGAGGAATCAATGTATGGAACCATTGTTGGAAAGCCGGGAAAAGACCAGCTATCGGGAAGGAAATACCCGTGTCAAGGTATTCGGTCACGGCTTTAAGAAGTCGGACATTCTCAACGAAGCCCTGAATCAGGCTCGTGTGGAGGAGACCGGACTGCGTATCCCGAAGCTGCTGGAGGTACGCAAGGTTGAGGGAAAATGGGCGATCGTCACGGAATTCGTGGAAGGCGAGACACTTCAGTCCCTGATGGAAGCCAATCCCGACCAGGTGCGCAGCTATATGGAACAGTTCGTGCTGCTGCAAAAGGAGATACAGAGCAAGCGTTCGCCGCTGCTGACAAAACTCAAGGACAAAATGAACCGGAAGATCAGCCAGTCCGGGCTGGATGCCACCACACGCTATGACCTGCACACTCGTCTGAACGCCATGCCGGATCACATCAAGGTTTGCCATGGGGATTTCAATCCCAGCAACGTCATTGTGGATAAGGACGGCAGACTGTATGTCATTGACTGGTCACATGCCACCCAGGGAAACGGCAGTGCAGATGCAGCACGGACATATCTCATGTTCCGGCTCAGCGGCAGGGACGACTGGGCGGAACTATACCTGGATATGTTCTGCGGTATGAACGATGTGGCAAAACAGTATGTGTCCCAGTGGCTGCCCATTGTGGCAGCGTCACAGCTGGTGAAAGACAATCCCCAGGAACGGGATTTCCTGCTGCGTTGGGTAAATGTGTTTGATTACGAGTAAATCGGAATATGCAAAAAGGCAGATGCCGCCGATGATTGGTGGTATCTGCCTATTGTCATAAGGAGAAAAAATCTAGGGAAAGAAAAAATTGTAAATGCGTTATTCATCCAAAGGAGGAATGTAGGTGATATCATTTCCATCGGCTGTCTCAAAACTATTAACTGCCGGAGAACGATAGCCTTTTTCAATGGGAACAGTGAAACAAGTTCCGCCATCTTCAATTTCCCCTTTATCCGGAACAATTGTAATGGAAATGGAGGTTGCATCCGTTAAGGGGGCTTCCCATGTGGAGATGCCGTTGAAACTCAGGGGATTGTCCGTGTCAAAAATGGGCTGATACGAATTTTGATTCTGGTCAGTGATATATACGGTGTCATATTCTCCGAAATCACCAGATATGGCGATTTCAGTGGAAAATGGTGAAACAATGATGCGTTCCAGTGTAATGCCGTTTTTTGTCTCTTGGACATCATAAGTGGTTTTCAGTCCAGACTGGTATTGGACAGTTGTTTCCAGAGAAAGGTTAGATTGACAAATGCCGATGTCCTTTGGCTCATAGCAACGGTTGCCATCTTCTGTCTCAGAAGCCAGAATTTGAATACTTGAATTACTGCCCCTGTAATAAGGAATCGACAGTTGCAAAGGGAGTGTGTCTTTTATTTCACCATCATATGTTGCTGTTAAAACGGTACAATATCCATTGTCAGATTTTACAAATCCTGCCAGACTCATGGTTGTATAGGTGGTTTTTCCCTCGGCTTCTTCTGACATAGAGGCAATCACTCCAGTTTCCGAATCTACAGCAAATTCACCAGTAATATCACGGAATTTTAACTCTTGCCCACCGAGTGTTGCTTCGATTGGTGCGCTGAGACAAGTGCTCTCTAGCATATTCTCCGGTAAATCTGTAAGCCGTAGGGTCATGCTGATATTATCACCGTCAAAGTAAACGCTTTCCACGTGAAGTGTTCCGTTTGAACCATCTTTTTCTGTTTGCACTAGTTGTGCATAGGAAGAGAGGTTGTTCTTTGTGGCTGGATCCTTGGAATAGACTGCTTCACTTGAAAAAAATGCATAAATATTCTGCATGATCTCCGAAGATGCCACTGCCGGAGCAGCAAAGGTGATTCCCAGTGCTGCTGCCGCTGCCACGGAGACAATGGCGGCTGCTTTTTTGCGGATACTCCAATGGCTGTGCTTTTTACCGGATGCTGCTTTGAGACGAATCTGTGCATATGCCTCCTGGCATTTTTCTTCCACGATCTCTGGCAGGTCATCGTTGGATTGGGTATAGTTGTAGTGCTTGTTCATATCAGATACCTCCTGTGGATTCTTCCGAAAGACTGACTTTGCGGCAGGCACTTCTGCCCCGGGACAGTCTTGTTTTGATGGTGTTTTCGTTCATGTGCATCATTTCTGCAATTTCCCTGACAGAATAGCCGCCCTTATAGTAGAGTGAGAGTATCACGGCATAGCGGCTGTCGATCTTCTGCAAAAGGGTATCCGTTGCATAGGTGTATTCTTCGGTTACCGGTTCAATGCCATCGTAGCTGTCCACGTAGACGATGTTCCGATTTTGCCGCAGGATTTTTTTACAGCAGTTGATGCAGATGCGTGTGACCCACGTTTTACAATATTCCGGTTTGCGCAAGGTATGGATTTTCTGCCAGCAGGTGAGTATGGTCTCCTGTATGGCATCGGCTGCATCGGCATCGTTGTGCAGAATGGCACGTGCTGTCCGGTACAGTTCCGGCTTGTAAGCCTCCATCAGTGAAATAAAAGCTTCGCTGTCTCCGTCCCTTGCCGCAAGGATCTGTTCCATCATGGGCGCTCACCTCCTTCCCTTTGCCTATTAGATACACGAAACAGGCAAAAGGTTTCACCATTTCGAAAAAAACAGCAGGAATCAAAAAAGCACCTGAATGCGTATTGCACCAGGTGCTTTTTATTTTTATGGAAATATCTTCAGGAGAACTTATGCATCAAAGGACTCATACCACACAGTTTCCTCCAGCGGCTTGCGGTCGGTGTCATAGCGGTCGATAGGCTTTACTGCATCCGGTTTTGCATAGCCAAGGCAGAGGATGTTCACAGGGATGTACTTTTCTGGGATATGGAATGCCTCACGCAACACATCCGGCTGGAATCGGCATACCCAGAGAGAACCCAGTCCCTGTTCTGTAGCAGCAAGCATCATATATGTGGTAACAATAGAAGCGTCAATTTCATAGATGTTGTGTCCGTCAAATTTCCGTGTCCATGCAGCGTCCTTTTCTGCGCAGACAATAATGAAAGCCTTTGCGGTATAGGCATCGGGCTTCACCACAGCCTCTGCGATTTTTGCAATGCCCTCCGGAGACTGCACCACCAGAAGCCGCTGCTCCTGGAGGTTCACACCGGTGGGTGCCAGCCGTCCTGCCTCCAGAACTGCCTGTAACTTCTCCGGTTCAATGGGCTTGTCCTCGTAGGAACGGATGGAGCAGCGTTCTTTTGCCAATGTCAGAAAATCCATGGAAATCATCCTTTCGGTTTTTTCTATAGTATAGCATGTTTTGTGGGAAAATGCAACAGTTGCGGTGAAATTAACATTAGATAAAAGAAATCCTGTGAAGATCGGAATTATACGCAGGGCGGGGGCTTGCTCCCACCGTTCCCGAACATGACGAATGCCCGCCGTATTCTCCATAATTGTACAAATTCGGTGCAAATGTATGGGCGAACAGTGTTCGCCCACAGGTAAATCTTTTGCATATGAGAAACGCGGGCGACCAATGGTCGCCCCTACATGTTCCGACTGGAGATTGTGCAAGCCGGTTTCTCTGAGGTTTACATTGTATGTTAATTTTTACAATGCAAAATTCCTCGAAAATACGTACTTTTTCCCGAATTAACAAAAGCACATCCGCCGGATTTAACATTTAGCATAGATTTAACATTGCCGGGATGATAGAGTTTACATTGGGCTGATATAATAGAATTGTTCATTGGAACAGGGAAATAAAAAGGTTCCCCAAGGGAACAAATTCAGGAAGAGAATGGAGTATTACTTATGAAAACTTTGATGAAAATGGCAGCAGCGGCTGCAGCAATCAGTGTACTGGCAGGTAGTCTCACCGGATGCGGCGGCGCAAGCGGCGCAATCTCTGTTATCACCCGTGAGGATGGCTCCGGTACCAGAGGTGCATTTACAGAACTCTGCGGCATTGCAGAGGATGACAAGGACAATACCGTTTCCAGCGCAGAGGTGACTAACAGCACAGCTGTTATGCTGACTACCGTTGCCGGCAATGCGTCTGCCATCGGTTATGTGTCCATGGGCTCCCTGGACGATTCTGTGAAGGCACTGAACATTGAGGGTGTAGAAGCAACGACAGACAATGTAGAAAATGGCAGCTATGCGATTTCCCGTCCGTTTAACATCATCACAAAAGAAAGCGACCTGAGCGATGCGGCACAGGACTTCTTTAACTACATCATGAGCACAGATGCTGCAACTGTGATCACCGAAGAGGGTTATATTCCTGTAGGCACTGAGAGTTATACAAGCAATGGTGCAAGCGGAAGCGTTGTTGTAGCAGGTTCCTCTTCTGTCACACCGGTTATGACCAAGCTGAAAGAGGCTTATGCAAGTGTAAACCCGGATGTTTCCGTTGATGTACAGCAGAGCGATTCTACTACCGGTGTTACTTCTACCCAGGAAGGCATCTGCGATATCGGTATGGCTTCTCGTGAATTGAAGGAAAGTGAGACCGGCGTTGTCAGCACTGTAATGGCAATGGACGGCATCGCAGTTATTGTCAATAAGGACAATTCCGTAGAAGAACTGTCCCTGGATCAGGTGAAGCAGATCTATACAGGCGAGATCACCGATTGGTCCAGCCTGACCGCAGAATAATTGCAGAAAATTGCAATAGAGTATTCTCGAAAGGGAGAAATTCATGAAAAAGTATCGTGAGTCCATCATGAAGATCGTCTTTCTGGTGGCGGCATGTATTTCCATTGTCGCCGTTGCCATGATCTGCATCTTCCTGTTTGTGAACGGTCTGCCGGCAATTGCGGAGATTGGTCCGCTGAAATTCCTGGGCGGCATGGTCTGGAAACCCCAGGAGGGTGAATTCGGCATATTGCCCATGATTGTTGGCAGTATTTATGCCACAGGCATTGCAATTCTTGTGGGCGTTCCCATTGGTCTGCTGTGTTCCATCTTTATGGCACACTTCTGTCCCAAGGGATTGTATAAGATTCTGAAACCGGCAATCTCTCTGTTGGCAGGTATTCCGTCTATTGTCTATGGTTTCTTCGGTCTGGTTGTGCTTGTGCCAATCATGCAGAGCATTTTCGGTACGGGAAAATCCATTCTGACTGCCGGGATTCTGCTGGGTATCATGATTCTACCGACCATCATTGAGATTTCGGAGTCGTCTCTCCGTGCAGTGCCGGGCAGCTATTATGAAGGCTCTCTGGCACTGGGTGCAACCCATGAGCGCAGTGTATACTGTGCCACGTTGCCGGCAGCAAAATCCGGTATTATGGCAGGCATTATTCTGGGCGTAGGCCGTGCCATCGGTGAGACTATGGCAGTGGTTATGATCGCCGGAAACCAGCCGGTTATGCCAAAGAGTTTGTTACAGGGTGCTCGTACCATGACAGCAAATATTGTTATGGAAATGGGCTATGCCACCGACTTACATAGAGGAGCACTGATCGGTACAGGCGTGGTACTGTTCGTCTTTATCCTGATCATCAATGTGTGCTTCTCTCTGGTGAAGAAGAAGGAGAACAAATGAGCGAAACAAATGTGGAATCCATTGTGGGGATCAATCAGCAGACGTTCAAGCAAAAAATGGCGACCTATAAGCATCATCCGGGTTCTCTGGTGGTTCTGATCGTGACCATTCTCGCTGCGGCTATCACCGTAGGCGTGCTGCTCAGTCTGATCGTTTATATTGTGGTGAAGGGCGTGCCGAACATTCGGCTGTCTCTGTTTGAATGGAAATACACCACAGAGAATTGCTCCATGATGCCGGCAATTATTAACACGCTGCTGATGACACTGCTTACATTGGTCATTGCCGTTCCCATCGGCGTATGTTCTGCCATCTATCTGGTGGAATATTCTAATCGGGGCAGTAAATTTCAAATGACCCTGGTGAAAATCATCCGTATGACGACGGAAACGCTTCAGGGTATCCCGTCCATCGTATTTGGTCTGTTCGGATTTCTTGCCTTTGTCATTGCCTGCAAATTCGGATATTCGCTGCTGGGCGGTGCGATCACCATGGCACTCATGGTACTGCCCTTGATCATGCGCACCACGGAAGAGGCGCTGCTCAGCGTACCGGATTCCTTCCGGGAAGGTAGCTTTGGTCTGGGCGCAGGACGTTTGCGGACGATTTTTCGCATCATCCTGCCTAGTGCAGTGCCGGGTATTCTGGCAGGCGTTATTCTTGCCATCGGACGAATCGTAGGCGAAACCGCAGCGCTCATGTACACAGCCGGTACTTCTACCGATGTATGTACTGGTCTGCTGAAACCTTGCCGTACTCTGGCAGTGCACATGTATCAGCTCCTCTGTGAGGGAAAATATATGGATCCGGCATATGCCACAGCGGTGGTACTGCTGGTAATGGTAATTTTAATCAACGCATTGTCCAGCTTTGTGGCAAAGAAACTGACCAAAAAGTAGGAGAGAAAAGTATGGCAAAATTTGAAATTCACGATATGGACTTGTACTATGGGACATTTCATGCGCTGAAAAATATCAATCTGGAACTGCCGGAGCATGAGGTAAGTGCATTTATCGGGCCGTCCGGCTGCGGCAAATCTACGCTGTTGAAGTCCCTGAACCGCATGAATGACCTGGTAGAGGGATGCAAGATCACCGGCGATATCCGTCTGGATGGGGAAGATATTTACGGCGATATGGATGTGAACATGCTGCGCAAGCGTGTGGGCATGGTATTCCAGAAGGCGAATCCCTTTCCCATGAGCATTTATGATAACATTGCATACGGTCCCCGCACCCACGGGATTCATTCCAAGGCAAAGCTGGATGAGATCGTGGAAAAATCTCTCCGGGATGCCGCCATCTGGGATGAGGTCAAGGATCGTCTGAACAAGAGTGCTCTGGGGATGTCCGGCGGACAGCAGCAGCGTCTGTGTATTGCACGTGCACTGGCAGTGCATCCCGAGGTACTCCTCATGGATGAGCCGACTAGTGCATTGGATCCCATTTCCACATCAAAGGTGGAGGATCTGGTCATTTCACTGAAAAATGAGTATACCATTATCATTGTAACGCATAATATGCAGCAGGCGACACGTGTTTCTGACCGTACCGCATTCTTCCTCCTGGGCGAAGTGATCGAATATGCGGAAACAGAACAGCTGTTCTCCAAGCCCCAGGATAAACGTACTGAGGACTACATTTCAGGGAGGTTCGGTTAATGAGAGTTTACTACGATGCGCAGCTGGCAACATTGAATACCGATATGATCCAGATGAGCGCGCTTTGCGAGGATGCCATTTCAGTTGCCGTACAGGGAATGCTGGAGGACGACAAAAAGCTTGCGGAAAAGGTGACCAGTATCGAACTGGAAATCGATCAGTACGAACGTGACATTGAACGTCTTTGTATGCGCCTTTTGCTGATGCAGCAGCCTGTAGCAACAGATCTGCGTGTGGTTTCCTCGGCACTGAAAATGATCTCCGATCTGGAGCGTATCGGCGACCAGGCATTCGATATTGCGGATATAACAAAGCACGTGACATTCCGGGATTTTTCCAGCAAGGTGCACATCAAGGAAATGGCAAAGGCAGTCATTACCATGGTAACAGACAGCGTGGATTCCTATGTAAACCATGACGTTACCCTTGCAAAGAAAGTGGCAGAGGAAGACGATAAGGTGGACGCATTGTTCAGCAAGGTTCGCAGTGAACTGGCAGATCTGATCCGCACAAATCAGGATAAGGCGGAGGATGCCCTGGATTTGCTCATGATCGCAAAATATCTGGAGCGTATCGGCGACCATGCAGTGAATGTTTCCGAGTGGGTCATTTATGCTATTACAGGCGATCATGTGTGAGAAAAATCCTATGGCAACACCGCACAAAGAGCGCCTGTGGGCTTTGCACGTCATATGCTTGCATCTTTTCCGTCA
>NZ_CALDMP010000034.1 GCF_937915125.1 uncultured Ruminococcus sp.
CGCAAAATATGCAAGCATATGACGTGCAAAGCCGTCAGGCGCTCTTTGTGCGGTGCTGCCTTAAATCAGAGCACTCTACAGGACGTATTCCCAAATATGGATACGTCCTGTTTTGGTTTATCTCAAACTTTGAAATATCACCCAACCATTTCCCCATCCCTCTCACTATATAGACAGAAAACGCATCCGGAGGCTTTTCCTATGGACAAAGTACAAGCAGACCGACTGATCCTGCAATACCAGACTCGCATTTTCGGCTTTGCCATGTCGAAGCTGCGCAGCTACACCGAAGCAGAAGAACTTGCCGCCGATATTGTCAGTGAGGTATACCGTTCTTTTCTCACTGCAGAGCAGATCACCAATCCGGACGGCTATGTCTATCGCATTGCTTGCAATGTCTATGCAAGGCTTATCCGACAGCTGACACATGTCAGCACAGTTGACATTTCTGATATGGTACTCCCCTGCCACGATGATACACAGGAGCATCTGGAACAGAACGAAACGATTCAGCAGCTCCGCCGGGAAATCTGTTTTCTCTCTGACCGGCAGCGCACTATTGTCTATTTGCACTACTACAAGAAAAAGACAGCAGCGGAAATAGCGGCAACATTAGGGATCTCTCCCGGCACGGTAAAATGGCATCTGTCGGACGCAAGAACCACGCTAAAGGAGGATTTGGTTATGACACAACAAACAACCGACCTGACCGTCAACCCCATCCGTTTTACTTCCACGGGGCACAATGGCTCTGCCGGTACAACCGGTGATACCCAGGATATGTTTGACACCAGACTCAAGCAGAATATTGCCTGGTGCTGTTACTTCACACCTCACACTGTAGAAGAAATTGCACGAGCCCTCAATGTGCCGTCTGTCTATATTGCAGACAATGTACAGGAGCTGGAAGAGTACGGCTATCTCGACCGCATAGACAAGAGCAAGAATCCGAAGTTCCGTACCAATATGGTAATTTATGACGATCGGATTCCGGATAAAACGCAATCCCTTTGCTTAGAGGCGGCAAAAAAGCTCTGTGATGATCTGTACCCGGCAATCTTCCATGCCTTTGACCATGCAGAGGATAACTGGGGCTTTGCCTGTGATGACAATGACAAGAACTTTATGAAGTACACCCTTGTGATGCTGTGTACACGGTATCTTTTTGACCACGGTGATTTCCAAAAATGGCAGAAGTTTTATCAGACCTATTCTGTCAAACGACCGGACGGCGGTGATTTCATTGCCCATGCAAATGTTTCTGACGACTGTCATATGACAATCGAGCCATCAGAATTCACAAATCCTTATGATAAATACCCCTATGTCATCTGCGGCTATATGCAACGATATGATACAAATAGTGATATGCTGAATGAACAGGTCAACTGTCGCTTTGCAGATCGTCTGGTGGACTGGCGTGACAATTGCTCTGAGGATTGGGAATCGCTGTACCGCTACATCAAAAACCAGAACAACAAGTCAGTCCTGACACCAGAAGAATACAAACGACTTTGTGACAAGGGCTATCTGGCAGATGACAATGTACAGGTGATGACATATGTTTGCAACGAAAAACCAACCTGGAATCACATCATACAACTGCTCCACACAAAATGCCATGTACCAGAATCTATCCGGAGTTTTAGCAAAGCATTTGATGCAAAGAAATATGCGATGCAAAAGGAACATCATCCCAAACATATTCAACCGATTATTCATCAATATTGCACGGAAGCACTAGGCAACGCCGAAATCATTCCCTATGTCATTGAGGAAATGCTTCACCGCGGTATGCTCCAGCCCCTGACGGCGGTACAGAAAAAGGCGGTATTCAGTATTCTCATTTATCAAAAGTAAAATCGATATATAGAATGCAAAAAACCTGCGAGGGAACAATTTCCCTTGCAGGTTTTCTCATATGATGTTATATCAATTATGCAAACAGGCTCTTACCAGTCATTTCAGCCGGCTGTGGCAGTTCCATTGCTTCCAGCATAGTCGGTGCAATATCTGCCAGCACGCCGCCTTCACGAAGAGGCTTGTCCATACCCACTACCACAAACGGTACTGGGTTTGTGGTGTGTGCCGTAAACGGCGAGCCGTCCTGTTCATACATCTTGTCTGCATTGCCGTGGTCAGCGGTAATGAATGCCACGCCGCCCTTTGCCAGGATGGCATCTACCATGCGTCCTACGCAAGTATCCACAGCCTCTACCGCAGCCTTTGCTGCATCGAAAATACCTGTGTGCCCTACCATGTCGCAGTTTGCATAGTTCAGGATAATGGCGTCATACTTGTCGCTTTCGATGGCTTCAACCACCTTGTCAGTTACCTCATAAGCGCTCATTTCGGGCTTCAGGTCAAAGGTCGGTACATCCGGACTCTGTACCAGAATACGGTCTTCGCCCGCAAAGGTTTTTTCTTCGCCACCGTTGAAGAAGAAGGTCACGTGGGCATACTTCTGTGTTTCCGCAATACGCAGCTGTGTCTTGCCGCACTTGCTTACATATTCGCCAAATGTCATGTGCAGTTCTTCCGGCGGATAAGCTACAGAAACATTGGGCATCGAAGCATCATACTGTGCCATGCAGACAAACTGTACCGGGAAGAAACCATTTCTGCGCTCAAAACCGTTAAATTCCGGATCTACAAAGCAGCGTGTCAGCTGTCTTGCACGGTCAGGACGGAAGTTAAAGAAGATCATGCTGTCTCCCGGCTTTACCGTACCATCCTGATCCAGGACTGTGGGCAGCATAAATTCATCGGTAACATCCTTGGCATAGCTGTCCTCAATTGCCTGTACCGGGTCAGCCTGGGTCTGTACACCCTCACCGTAAACCATGGCTGCATATGCCTTTTCCACGCGATCCCATGCATTGTCACGATCCATTGCATAGTAACGGCCGGAAATGGTAGCCACCTTACCTACGCCGATCTCCTGCATCTTTGCAGCTGCTTCCTTCATGAAGCCAGCGGCAGATGCCGGCGGCTCGTCACGACCGTCCAGGAATGCGTGTACATATACCTTGGACAGACCCTTTTTCTTTGCCATTTCCAGCAGGCCATACAGGTGAGACATATGGCTGTGCACGCCGCCCGGGGACAGCAGCCCCATCAGATGCAGAGCAGTTCCCTTTTCCTTGCAGGCATCCATTGCCGCAGAAAGCGCCGGATTGGAGAAGAAAGTACCGTCCTCGATGTCCTTTGTGATCTTCACCAGCATCTGGTAAACAATCCGTCCGGCACCGATGTTTGTATGACCAACCTCAGAGTTACCCATCTGTCCGTCCGGCAGACCCACATCCAGACCGCTTGCACCGATCAGGGTGTGTGGTCCCTTCATATATTCATCCAAATGGGGCTTTTTGGCTGCACGAATGGCATTGCCGTAATCGTCCTTGTTATAGCCGAAGCCGTCCATAATAATCAGAGCCACAGGTTTTTTACTCATGTGCATTCGTTCCTTTCCAAAGATGGGCAGCCATTCTCAGACTGCCCATGGTTGATTTTTTCAGACAAAGCTTAACCGATTAAGCTTACTTGGAAGCCTCAGCCAGCAGTACGCCGAACTTTTCTGCTACCAGAGAAGCACCGCCGATCAGACCGCCGTCGATATCTTCCTTTGCCAGCAGTTCTGCGCAGTTCTTCTCGTTCATGGAGCCGCCGTACTGGATGGTCATGCCGTCTGCAATTGCCTTGTCGTACAGAGAAGCAACTGTTGCACGGATGAAGGAGCAAACCTCCTGTGCCTGTTCTGCAGTAGCAGTCTTGCCAGTACCGATTGCCCATACCGGCTCGTAAGCGATGACAATGTTCTGTACCTGTTCAGCAGACAAGCCGTGCAGTGCAACCTTTACTTGCTTTGCAACAACTTCTTCTGTGATACCCAGCTCACGCTCTGCCAGAGTCTCGCCAACGCACAGAATGACAGTCATGCCAGCTTCAATTGCAGCAGTCGTACGCTTGTTGACAGTCTCATCGGTTTCGCCGAAATACTGTCTGCGCTCGGAGTGACCAACGATAACATACTTTACACCCATTTCGGTCAGCATGTCTGCGGAGATCTCGCCGGTGAAAGCACCGCTCTTCTCGAAGTGTACGTTCTCAGCGCCAACCTCAATATTGGTACCCTCTGTCAGTGCCAGAGCAGTTTCCAGGTTGGTGAACGGTACGCAGATGATCACGCCGCAGGTCTTGTCAGCTGCGATGGGCTTCAGAGCCTCAATTAGTTCCTTGGCTTCCTTGCGGTTCTTATTCATCTTCCAGTTGCCGGCAATAATTGCCTTTCTCAGTTCCTTATTCATTGCAAATTCCTCGTTTCTATGGATTATTTCCCATCTTCAGATTTAGAGATATAGTCTCCCTCTTCATGAGACTCTTTATTGTAGCTGCCGTTATGGCTGCCGATGACAATGCCTTTTGAGAAAGGCATGAGGAGCATTCCTACAGCGAAACCACACAGAGCACCCAGTGCAAATACTGTGACTGGATTCTGCGCAGCCTGTTCAACTGTCTTTTTCAACTCACACTTTTTCATTACGTCCATATCCTTTCTCAAAACAGCACAAACGGAGGAATGCTGATCACGCAGCACCCTCCCGTCTGTTTCTTTTCCATTAGTTCTTGTCAGCGATTGCAGCTACGCCCGGCAGTACCTTGCCTTCCAGATATTCCAGAGAAGCACCGCCGCCAGTGGAGATGTGGCTCATCTTGTCAGCAAAGCCCAGCTGCATAACTGCTGCTGCGGAGTCGCCGCCGCCGATAATGGTGGTTGCGTCTGTATCTGCCAGAGCCTGTGCCACTGCGATAGTACCCTTGCTCAGGATCGGGTTTTCGAATACGCCCATAGGTCCGTTCCATACAACAGTCTTTGCAGTCTTGACAGCATCTGCAAACAGAGCCTGTGTCTTTTCGCCGATGTCCAGACCCATCTTCTCAGCCGGGATTGCGTGAGAATCAAATGTCTCAACAGCGATTTCTGCATCAATGGGATCCGGGAATGCAGCAGCAGTTACGGTATCTACTGGCAGAAGCAGAGTCTTACCGTTTGCCTTTGCCTTTTCCAGCATTTCCTTGCAGTAGTCGATTTTTGTATCGTCAACCAGAGAAGTACCAACCTCATAGCCCTGTGCCTTCAGGAAGGTATAAGCCATACCGCCGCCGATGATCAGTGTGTCACACTTTTCCAGCAGGTTGGAGATAACATTCAGCTTGTCTGCAACTTTTGCGCCGCCCAGAATTGCAACGAAAGGACGAACCGGATCCTCAACAGCGTTGCCCAGGAACTGGATCTCCTTCTGCATCAGGTAACCAACAGCAGTTTCCTTCACATACTCAGTAACACCAACTGTGGAGCAGTGTGCTCTGTGTGCGCTGCCGAATGCATCCATAACAAATACATCTGCGATAGAAGCCAGATCCTTGCTGAAATCTTCGATGTTCTTTGTCTCTTCCTTGCGGAAACGAGTATTCTCCAGAACGATGATCTCGCCGTCCTGCATCTTGTCTACTGCTGCCTTTACAGTATCGTCTACAACAACATCAGACGGAACGAAAGTTACCTTTGCGGAAACCAGCTCTGCCAGACGTGCAGCAGCTGCCTTCAGAGAGAACTTCTCCTCCGGACCGTTCTTCGGCTTGCCCAGGTGAGAGCAAAGAATTACCTTGCCGCCGTCAGCCACCAGCTTGTTGATGGTGGGCAGTGCAGCCTGGATACGGTTGTCGTTGGTGATCACGCCGTCCTTCATCGGTACGTTGAAGTCCACACGAACCAGCACACGCTTGCCCTTTACATTCATGTCGTCTACAGATACTTTGTTTAACCCTGCCATATCATTGACATCCTTTCGTTAAATAGAAATTAACATATTGCTGGGAGATCCTGGTATATCCGCAGGTACACCCCATACAAGTCTATTATACACGATTTCACATAATTTTGCAAGCTTTTCGAAGAGATTTTCCGAAAAATCCATAATTTTATTTTCAGGTGCTCTGTTTTTATCAGAAAACACCATTTTCATCCAATATCTGCTAGCTGTTCCAGGTACGGCTTCAGATATTTTCCCGTATAGGACGCCGGACAAGCAGCCACCTGTTCCGGGGTACCACTGACGACCACTGTGCCGCCCCGGTCACCGCCCTCAGGACCCAGGTCTATGATCCAGTCTGCCACCTTGATCACATTCAGATTATGCTCAATGACCACCACGGTATTTCCCGTATCCGTGAGCCGCTGGAGTACCTCCACCAGCCGATGGACATCCGCCGTATGCAGACCTGTGGTAGGCTCGTCCAGAATATAGATGGTTTTCCCCGTGGGACGCTTGGACAATTCGGTGGCAAGCTTCACACGCTGTGCCTCACCGCCGGAAAGGGTCGTTGCAGGCTGTCCGATCTTCAGATAGCCGAGCCCCACTTCCTGCAAAGTTTTCAGCTTTCGTGCAATTTTCGGATGATTTTCAAAAAAGACCACGCCCTCGTCCACAGTCATTTCCAGCACATCATAGATGGACTTGTCACGGTATTTTACCGCCAGCGTTTCCCGGTTATAGCGTCTCCCCTTGCAGACCTCGCAGGGCACATAGACATCGGGCAGGAAGTGCATCTCAATACGCAGAATGCCATCGCCCTGGCACGCTTCACAGCGACCGCCCTTGATATTGAAGGAAAAGCGCCCGGCAGTATACCCTTTCGCCTTGGCATCGTTAGTTCGGGAGAATAATTCCCGGATGTCCGTAAATACACCGGTATAAGTCGCCGGGTTGGAACGTGGGGTACGCCCGATGGGGGACTGGTCGATATCAATGACCTTGTCCAGGAATTCTACCCCATCCATACTGTCGAAGTCCCCATGTCTGGTACGTGCACGATTGAGCTTTGCCGCCAGATATTTGTGAATGATCTCGTTGACCAACGAGGATTTCCCAGAACCGGACACGCCTGTCACACAGGTAAATGCCCCCAGCGGAATCTGCACATCAATATTTTTCAGATTGTGTTCCCTTGCGCCGTGCACCGTCAGGAAATGACCGTTTCCGGGACGGCGTTCCAGCGGCAGCGGAATCCGTCTTTTGCCGCTGAGATACTGCCCAGTAATGGACTTTTCACAGGTAAGAAGTCCCTTGACATCGCCGGAATAAACCACATTACCGCCGTTGACACCAGCACCGGGTCCGATGTCCACTACATAATCTGCGGCAAGAATGGTATCATCATCATGCTCCACCACGATCAGAGTATTCCCCAGATCTCTCAGGCGTTTCAACGTTGCGATCAGCTTATCATTGTCACGCTGATGCAGTCCGATGCTTGGTTCATCCAGAATATACAGCACGCCCATGAGATAGGAACCGATTTGTGTGGCAAGGCGGATACGCTGGCTTTCCCCGCCGGAAAGTGTCCCCGCATTACGGGACAAGGTCAGATATTCCAGACCCACATTTTTCAGGAATCCCAGGCGTTCCCGGATTTCCTTGATGATACGCTCTGCAATGAACTGTTCCCGCTCTGTCAGCTGTAATTGTTCCAGAAATTCCAGTGCGCCTGTAACGGACAATTCTGTCAGTTCAATGATATTCTTGCCACCCACAGTCACCGCAAGGATCTCCGGTTTCAGGCGCTTTCCATGGCAGACCGGACATGCCACATCGTTCATAACAGCGCTGATGTCCTCTTTCGCCCACTCGCCGCCCTCACGGAATCGGCGCTCCAGATTATGAATAACACCTTCAAAAGGCGCACGATACCCTTCACTTCTCCCGTTTGCTGTGGTACGGTGCAGAAAAAGCGCCTTTTCACCTGTTCCATACAAAAACAAGTTTAACTGTTCTTCCGTCAGTTCCTTTACCGGAACATCCAACGGAACACCATACTCCTGGGATATTGCCGTGTAATACATAGTTGCAATAGAAGTTTCATCCAGGCTGTTCCACCCGGAAGCTTTAATGGCACCTTGTCGGATACTCAGATCCCGGTTCGGCACCACCAGTTTCGGGTCGATCTCCTGAAATACGCCCAAACCCGTACAGTGGGGACATGCGCCAAAGGGATTGTTGAATGAAAACATCCGGGGTGTCAGTTCCTCCACGGAAACGCCGTGCTCCGGGCAGGCGTAGCTCTGGGAAAACAGCATTTCCTCTCCGCCGATGACATCCACGACCACCAGACCGCCTGTCAGTGCCAGAACTGTTTCCAGGCTGTCCGTCAGACGGGTACGAATGGTAGGCTTTACCACCAGACGATCTACTATAATTTCAATGGTATGCTTTTTGTTTTTATCCAGAGTGATCTGTTCCGACAGGTCATACTGACTACCGTCCACCCTGACACGAACATAGCCGGATTTTTTGGCATTTTCCAGTGCCTTGACATGCTGTCCCTTTTTTCCCCGGACAATGGGTGCCAGCAATTGGATCCGTGCGCCTTCTTCCAGCGCCAGAACACGATCCACGATCTCATCCACAGACTGCTGTTTGATCTCCCTGCCGCAAACCGGACAATGGGGAATACCGATGCGGGCATAGAGCAGGCGCAGGTAGTCATAGATTTCTGTGACAGTACCTACAGTAGAACGTGGATTTTTCGAGGTGGTTTTCTGATCGATGGATATTGCCGGGGACAGTCCTTCGATGCTGTCCACATCCGGCTTTTCCATCTGTCCCAGAAATTGCCGGGCATAAGAAGAAAGACTCTCCATATACCGCCGCTGTCCATCTGCAAAAATGGTATCGAAAGCCAGAGAAGATTTTCCCGAGCCAGACAAACCGGTCATCACTACCAGCTTGTCTCTGGGCAGTTCTACATCAATACTATTGAGGTTATTGGCACGTGCGCCACGCACCACGATTTTATCTAACATAGATCACTTTTCCTCCTCCAGCGCCTTGATCTTATCCCGCAGATACGCCGCATGTTCGAATTCCAGCAGCTTTGCCGCCTCTTTCATCTGCGCCTTCAGCTGATCAATCAGTGCCTGTTTTTCCTTGCCCTTTAGTTTCTTTCCAGTCGTCTTCTTCTCCACTTCCGCCTTGGACGTGATCTCAATGACGTCACGTACATCCTTCTGAATGGTCTTTGGAATAATGCCGTGGGCTTCATTATACGCCATCTGCTTGGCACGACGGCGCTCCGTTTCCGTAATGGCACGTTCCATGGAGCCGGTGACTTCATCGGCGTACATAATTACCTGTCCATGGGCATTCCGGGCAGCACGACCGATGGTCTGTATCATGGAAGTCTCACTGCGCAGGAATCCCTCCTTGTCCGCATCGAGAATTGCCACGAGAGATACTTCCGGAATATCCAGACCCTCACGCAGCAGGTTGATACCCACCAGCACATCGAATTCGCCCAGACGCAGATCCCGTATGATTTCCATACGTTCAACCGTATCAATATCATGATGCAG
This sequence comes from uncultured Ruminococcus sp., assembly GCF_937915125.1. Classification (GTDB taxonomy): domain Bacteria; phylum Bacillota; class Clostridia; order Oscillospirales; family Ruminococcaceae; genus Ruminococcus_C. Next base: position 9,413 of record NZ_CALDMP010000034.1, read on the forward strand.
ATAGCGCACACGGACGCCCATGCGTTCCAGATATGCTGTCAAATCCTCTGCCATTTTCTTAGTCAATGTGGTGACAAGAACACGCTCGTTTTTCTCCGCACGGATATTGATCTCCGAAAAGAGATCTTCGATCTGTCCCTCCACCGGCTTCACAATGATTTCCGGATCCACCAGACCAGTGGGACGTATCACCTGTTCTACAGTCTGCACAGAATGTTCCTTTTCAAAGGGACCCGGTGTGGCACTGACATAGATTGCCTGGTTCACATGACCATAAAATTCATCGAAATTCAGCGGACGGTTATCAAAGGCACTGGGCAGACGGAATCCATAATCCACCAGCGTCTGCTTACGTGCCCGATCTCCGGCATACATTGCACGCACCTGGGGCAATGTTACATGACTTTCGTCCACTACCAGCAGAAAATCCTCCGGAAAATGATCTAATAGAGTATAGGGCACACTCCCCGGAGGTCTGCCGGAGAGAACACGGGAATAGTTTTCGATGCCACTGCAAAAGCCGATCTCCTCCAGCATCTCCATGTCATACTGCGTCCGCTGCTGAATGCGCTGTGCTTCGATGAGCTTGTGATTGGCGGTGAACCACGCCACACGCTCCACCATTTCCCGGCGAATCTCCTGCACGGCTTTGGTCATCTTTTCGCTGCCTACGACATAGTGGGATGCCGGCATAATTGCCGCATACTGCATGGTCGCAGTGATCTCCCCGGTGACAACGTTGATCTCGCAGATACGGTCGATCTCATCGCCGAAATACTCCACCCGGATTGCCCTGTCCGTAGAAGATGCCGGGAAAATTTCCACCACATCCCCACGTACCCGAAACTTGTTGCGGACAAAGTTGATGTCGTTCCGTTCATACTGAATTGCCACTAGCTCATCGATCAGCTGTTCCCGGGATTTTTCCATTCCCGGACGAATGGATACCATCATGGAACGGTATTCCTCCGGACTGCCCAGAGAGTAGATACAGGATACACTTGCAACGATAATAACATCCCGGCGTTCTGCCAGTGCCGCTGTAGCACTATGGCGCATTTTATCGATCTCATCGTTAATGGACGAATCCTTTTCAATATAGCTGTCTGTGCTGGGAATATACGCTTCCGGCTGATAATAGTCATAGTAGGACACAAAATATTCTACCGCATTTTCCGGGAAAAATTCCCGGAATTCCGAGCAGAGCTGTGCCGCCAGGATCTTATTGTGCGCCAGAACCAGCGTTGGCTTATTGACCTGGGCAATGACATTGGCGATGGTATAGGTCTTACCGGAACCGGTCACGCCCAGCAATGTCTGTTCATGATCGCCGTCCCTGATTCCCTGCACCAGCTTTTCGATTGCCTCCGGCTGATCGCCGGTAGGTGCAAAGGGTGCATGTAATTCAAAATGATCCATGACAATTCCTCCCGAAACCTATAGAACCGATTCAGTAAAAGTTACTAAACAGACTCTTACGATTCTGACCAGCCCATGACCTGCCGCATGGAAATGGTATCCCCACGCTTTCCGACCACAATATGATCCAGCAGCTGTATCTGCATACTATCCAGAATCCGGCGGAGCTGCTGGGTAGCAAAGAGATCTGCATCTGAGAATTCTGCCCCCGCATTGGGATGATTATGCGCCAGAACCACTCTGGAACTGCGCATCCGGATGGCACATTCTACGATCCGGTGGACATCCAGCATGGTACTTTGCGTCGTTCCCTTGGATACGGTTTCACAGTGGAGCAGCTGCAAAGATTCGTTGAGACAGACCAGCAGTACACGTTCTTCCGTATGGCAGGAAAGCTGGGCTTTCACATAATCGCAAAGCTTCTGCACAGAATCCAGAATCGTATGCTCCCGCATCTTGTCCAGCTGATACTGCTGACAAACCTGTGGTATCAGCTTCAGAAATACTGCTGTATATTCACTGATGCCCTTGATTTGTTTCAAGTCCTGAATATCTGCATCAAATACGCCGGAAAGGGAATGGAATTCCTGTATCAGCTCATGGGCAATGGGATTGGTATTTTTCTGCGGCAGTGCGTAGAACAGCAGCAGTTCCAGGATCTCATGAGGCTGAAAATCCTCCAGACCACTTTTCTGGAACCTTGCCCGCATCCGTTCCCGATGTCCATAGTGGCTGTGCTTTGGCTTGGAAACAGACCTCGTCTCCTCCGGCATGTCCTGATGCTTGTCCGCACCAGCCGTATCCGGATCCGGTTTCTTTTTTGGCTGTCCCATGGAAATCCCTCCCGTCAAAAGCACAAAAACACTTTTCTTTTTAGTAAAAATGTGATATACTGATAATAGATCAAGAAAAGGAGTGCTGCCGCACAATGCAGCAGCAATATGGAAAATGAAAGAGTTTTACATTCAGGAAAATGACAGCGGTCAGAGACTCGACCGATTCTTGCAGAAGATCCTGCCCCAGCTTCCCAAAAGTCTGTGCTGCAAATGGATCCGCACCAAGCATATCAAAGTGAACCGCAAACGCTGTACCCCGGATCAGCGGCTTTGTATCGGTGATACCGTACAGCTTTTTGTCAGCGACACCTATTTCGAAGCAGAACAACCTGCCGCCAAAGCAAAAGCACCGGAATTCCTGCAGGCGCCGGACAAGCTAGACATTCTCTTTGAAAATGACCAGATTCTCTTGGTTTGTAAGCCCGTGGGACTTGTGGTACACTGCGACAACCGTCAGGTACCTGATACGCTGATCAACCGGGTACTCCATTATCTCTACCGTACCGGTGCCTATGACCCGGAGCAGGAACAAAGCTTCACCCCGGCACTGTGCAACCGGCTCGACCGGAACACCGGTGGCATTGTCATTGCAGCCAAAACCGCAGCGGCACTGCGTGAAGTAAATCGTCTCATCCGGGAAAACCGCATTCACAAGACATACCTCTGTGTTACTGTGGGCACACCGAAACTGCATGATGCAACGCTCCGTGCATGGCACAAGAAATCCGAAAGCCACAATACGGTCACTGTCCGTGACACGAAAGCGGACGGCTTTCAGGAGATCATCACTGCCTATCACGTCATTGCATCTAACCCACGCCATGCCCTGCTGTCCGTCGATCTGATCACCGGGAGAACCCACCAGATCCGTGCCCATCTAGCACACATCGGCACGCCCATTCTCGGCGATACCAAATACGGTAACATGAAAGAAAACCGCAGTACACACTGCAAATACCAGCGTCTGTGGGCATATCAGCTGACCTTTTCCACCGATGCCGGAACTTGTCTCGCCGATTTGGACGGTCTGACTGTCCGGACGGAGCTGCCTGCATTTGTGAAGCAGGAATTTCCGCAGGCGGTTTTATCATAACATATAAAATGTGACAGCTGTATGTCACATAAAAAATTATATATCCAGAATTATTCTGACAGCATCCGGGTAACGATCTCCTTGACGATACCCGGATTTGCTTTACCCTTGGATGCCTTCATACACTGACCTACCAGATAGCCCAGTGCATTGGTCTTGCCGTTCTTATAGTCGTTGACGGACTTTTCATTCTGTGCCAGAACATCCTTTGCCAGCTGTTCCAGGAAGCCGGTATCCGAATTCTGCTTCATGCCCTTTTCTTCGATCACGGCAATGGGATCCTTGTCCTCTTCTACGATCACGGCAAATACCTTTTTCGCAGAGGAATTGGAAATAACGCCCTTTTCTACCTGTTCGATCAGTGCAGTCAGATGCTCCGGCGTCAGTGCAGTCTCCTCAATGGTCTTGCCGGTTTCGTTGGTATACTTGGCAATATCCGAGAGAATCCAGTTGCTGATGCTCTTGGGTTTGCAGGTTCCCAGTGCCACGCAGGCGTCAAACAGCGTAGAACGGGAAATATCCTCCGCAATGAGTGTGGCATCTGTCTGGGACAGACCAAAGTCAAAGACATACCGCTGAAGCTTCACATTGGGCAGTTCCGGAATGCTTTCCTTCAGTGCCTGGATTTTCTCCTCCGGTACAACAATGGTCAGCAGATCCGGCTCCGGGAAATAGCGGTAATCCTGGGCATCTTCCTTGGAACGCATGACAATGCTCATACCCTTGGCATCATCCCAGCGGCGTGTCTCCTGTACAACGGTACCGCCTGCCTCCAGCAATTCCATCTGCCGCTTTGCCTCATACTCAATACCACGAACAGCTGCACTGAAGCTGTTGACATTCTTCATCTCACAGCGTGTACCGAACTCTGTGGCACCTTTTTCCCGGACGGAAACGTTGACATCACAGCGAATGGAACCCTCCTGCATCTTACAGTCTGAAATGTTCAGGTACTGCAAAATGGATTTGATGGTTTCCAGATATGCCTTTGCTTCGGCACTGCTGCGGATATCCGGCTCAGAAACGATCTCGATCAGCGGTACACCGCAGCGGTTCAGGTCAACCAGAGAACCAGAGAAGGATTCATCATGGAGCAGCTTTCCGGCATCTTCCTCGATATGGATACGAGTTACGCCGATACGCTTCATCTGTCCCTCCACCATAACATCCAGATAGCCCTTTCCGCAAAGAGGCACCTCTGCCTGAGAGATCTGATATGCCTTGGGCAGATCCGGGTAGAAATAGTTCTTTCTGTCCTGCTTGCAGACACCGTTGATTTCACAGTGCATGGCATGTCCCATCTTGATGGCATACTCCACTACCTTTTCATTCAGGGTAGGCAGTGTACCCGGCATACCCATACAGATCGGGCAGACCTGGGTATTGACCTCCAGACCAAAGGCGTTGCGGCAGTTGCAATAAATCTTCGACTTTGTATTCAATTCAGCGTGGACTTCCAGTCCCACGACCATTTCGTAATCTTTCATGGGTTCGCTCCTCCTGCTCAAAAGGTTTCTGGGATTACCTGAAATCCGCCTACCAGCTGTTCATAGCCATATGCGGCATTCAGGATCGTCTGCTCTGCAAACTTGTTGCCGATCAGCTGCATACCCAGCGGCAGACCGTCAGATGACTTGCCGCAGGGTACGCTGACAGCCGGCAGTCCTGCAATGTTAACAGTAACAGTGCATACGTCGCTGTAGTACATTTTCAGCGGATCGTTGATATTCTCGCCGATGCGGAATGCGGCTGAGGGTGCTGTCGGTGTGAGAATGACATCGCAGTTCTGGAATGCCTGTGCAAATTCCTGTCCGATACGGCGCTGCACCAGCTTTGCCTTTTTGTAGTATGCATCATAGAAACCGGAACTTAGCACAAATGTTCCCAGCATGATACGGCGCTTTACCTCATCACCGAATCCCTCGCTTCTGGTCTTTTCATACATATCTGTCAGTCCGTCATATTCTGCTGTACGATAGCCGTACTTCACGCCGTCAAACCGTGCCAGGTTAGAGGATGCCTCCGCAGATGCAATGATGTAGTAGGTGTTGATGGCATATTCCGTGCTGGGCAGGGAGATTTCCTTGACAACTGCGCCGTTCTGTTCCAGCAGCTTGATGGCAGCAAAAACTGCCTCCTTGACATTGGCGTCAATACCATCTCCGAAATATTCCTTGGGTACACCGATGCGCAGTCCCTGCACATTGCCGTTCAGATTGTCGTACAGGTTGGTGTAGGTGCGATAAGCCGAGGTGGCATCCATCTTGTCATGTCCCTGAATGAGACTCTGGAGCATTGCCACATCCTTGACGGATTTTCCGAAGGGGCCGATCTGATCCAGAGAGGATGCAAATGCCACCAGACCATACCGGGATACACTGCCGTAGGTAGGCTTCAGACCAACCACACCGCACAGAGATGCCGGCTGACGAATGGAACCACCCGTATCGGAGCCCAAGGTCAGAATGGCTTCTCCTGCTGCCACAGCTGCTGCGCTGCCGCCGGAGGAACCGCCCGGTACACAGTCCGGATTATGGGGATTGTGTGTCTTGTGGAAATAGGATGTCTCTGTAGAGGAACCCATGGCGAACTCGTCCATGTTCATCTTTCCTGTGATCACCATATTTGCCTTGCGTACTGGCTGCATCACAGTGGCATCAAAGGGCGGCACATAATTCTCCAGCATACGGGAAGAACAGGTGGTGCGGATACCCTTTGTAGAGATATTATCTTTAATACCGATAGGAATACCTGCCAGAGGATGCAGTTCTTCTCCTGCGGCACGGGCAGCATCCACTGCCTTTGCCTGTTCCAGACAGTCCTCGCAGCGTGTGACATATGCCCCTACTGTCGGCTCTTTGGTATCGATCTGTGCCAGAACATCCTGTGTCAGTTCCACGGCGCTGCATTCTTTCTTTTGCAGCATGGCAGACAGTTCGGCGGCATTTTTTTCAAACAGCTTCATGATCTCGTTTCCTCCTTATTCTACCGTTTTGGGTACGACCAGACAGCCGGACTGTACTTCCGGTGCATTTGCCAGCATTTCTTCCCGGCGGAATTTGTGCTCCACAGCTTCGTCCTCACGCAGACACATGGCATTCTCTGCGTCCAGCGTCAGCTCGTCCTCCACATCCGGCAGACGATCTACCATATCCACAATGGCAGCCATATCGGTTTCGAATTTCTCCATCTTGTCCGGCTCGATACGGAGTCGGGACAGCTTTGCAATATGTGCAATATCAATTTTCATTTATATCAATCCTTTCTTGGATTTTGTTACGGAATTCCTCTTCGCTAAGCACCGGAATGCCCAGCTCGTTTGCCTTGTCCAGCTTACTGCCGGCAGCTTCTCCGGCGACAACAAAGGAAGTCTTTTTGGAGACGCTGCCGCTGACCTTCCCCCCATAGCGCAGGATGAGTTCCTTTGCCTCACTGCGCTTCATGGTTGAAAGCGTACCTGTCAGCACAAAAGTCATGCCGACAAAACGTGTATCCTCCACAGTGGTGCCGTGATAGGTCATATTACAGCCAGCCTCACGGAGATGGTCGATCAGCTGACGCATATGGGGTTCTGCCAGTGCAGTGACTACACTCTCTGCCATGGTTGCACCGAAACCGTCGATCTCCTGGATTTCCTCCGCCGTTGCCGCCAGCAGTGCATCCATGGTGGAAAACCGTTCGCAGAGCAGTTTTGCTGCACGGGAACCGATTCCCCGGATTCCCAGGGCAAAGATCAGACGATCCAGAGAGTTCTCCCTGGATGCATCAATGGCACGTACCATATTATCTGCGGACTTTTCCGCAAAGCGTTCCAGTCCGGTCAGGTCTGCCTGAGTCAGATGATACAAGTCTGCTACGGAGCGCACCAGTCCCTCTTCCTGAAGTGCCGCCAGATTCTGGGGTCCTAAGCCGTCAATATTCATGGCATCCTTGGAGACAAAGTGAATCATACGCTTCATGAGCTGCGCCGGGCAGTCCGGATTGGGACAGCGCAGAGCTGCTTCATCGGCATCACGCACTGCCGGTGTGTCGCAGACAGGACATGTCTCCGGCAGGACATAGGGGCTGGAATCGGCAGCATGTGCCGCAACCCGCAGTACCTCCGGAATGATCTCTCCGGCTTTTCGCACCACAATGGTATCCCCCAGACGGATGTCCCGTTCTGTGATAAAGTCCTGGTTATGCAGCGTCGCACGTGCCACCTCTGTCCCGGCAAGCTGTACCGGGTCGAAGATCGCTACCGGCGTAATGACACCGGTTCTGCCGACACTCAGAAGAATGTCACACAGCGTGGTCTCCTTTTCCTCCGGCGGGAACTTGAATGCCGCTGCCCATTTGGGCACTTTGGAAGTTGCACCCATTTCCTCCCGCTGTGCAAAGGAATCCACCTTTACAACAACGCCGTCTGTATCATAGGCATAGCCGCCTCTTTCCTCGCCGATGGCAGCGATCCTGTCACGTATCTCCTCTGCTGTATGGCATTTGCCACTGTGAGGAATCACCGTGGGAAAGCCCAGGGATTCCAGATATTCCAGCGATTCCAGATGAGAACGGAGCGTAATGCCCTCGACCTGCTGAATATTAAAAATCCAGATATCCAGACTGCGTGAGGCAGTGACAGCGGCATTTTTTTGCCGCAGAGAGCCGGATGCTGCATTCCGGGGATTCTTTGCCGGAGTCTCACCGTTCAGTTCCTGCTGTTCCACAAGTGCGGCAAAGCTTTTGCGTGACATATACACCTCGCCGCGCACTTCCAGAAATGCCGGCGCATTGGTGAGCTGCTGGGGAATATTCGAAATGGTGCGCAGATTTGCCGTCACATCCTCCCCCACAAAGCCGTCTCCACGGGTGGAACCACGTGTCAGCACGCCGTTCACATATTCCAGCGACACCGACAAGCCGTCGATCTTCGGCTCCACAATAAACTCCGGCTCTTGCAGCTGTTCCTGACAGCGGCGGACAAATGCATCCATCTCCTCGTAGGAAAATACATCCTGCAAGCTCATCATCTGCACGGCATGGGGCACTTTTTCAAAAGTACGGGATGCCGTTCCGCCCACATGCTTTGTGGGAGAATCCCCTGTGGCATACTGGGGAAACTGCTGCTCCAGGGTCTCCAGTTCCCGCATGAGCATATCATACTCATAGTCGGAAACGGTGGGATTTTCCTGCATATAGTATTGCTCGTTATACTGTTCCAGCAGCTGCCGCAGCTCTGACATCCGCTGTTTTGCTGTCATTTCATCCATGTTTTGGTTCTCCTTGCTGTGATGTGGCATTGATGCCAGCACACTTTTCTATTATACCACAAACCTGCGGCATATGCTAGACCTTTTACAATTTTTTCATGGTTTTTTCGCCGGAAATGCAGTTTTTTACGTTCCGCCGAATTCCAGATAGGACTCGGGAACACTTCCCACAATAACCGTTTCTGTAATCAGGCAGGAATAATGCACCTGAGCAGTGGTCTGGGAAAAGGGAATTGCCGCCTGTATTTCCGCTGTCACCTCGGCACGGATGGTGTGACAGGTCTGGTTCACGCCAGCGGATTCCAGAGCGCTGATCAGCTTCACCGAAGCATTTCCAATCGGCATGAGACGCACGGAAACATGCGGTCCACGTCCGGCGAATAGCCATACACCAGTTGCCGTGCCGAGAGAGACTTCCAAGGTGACATCCCGGCAAGCGTCCAGTCTGTCCTGCACCTTTGTCAGCATTGCCGACTGCATGGCATTGACATTTTGCGTCATCGTCTCCACTGCCGTCACATTCCCGGAGCTATCATAGACCAGCGTTGCAAAATCACTGTAGCTGTAGGATTCCTCAGCCAGCACTTCCGCAATGCTATCTGCCATGAATCTGGATGCAAACTGCTGTGTTTCGCTTTCGCAGACAGCGCAGAGATTGGGACGAATGGCACGGTCTGTACGTATCAGCAGAGTGACCAGCAAAGAGGCGGCGATACCAAAAATCAGCAGCGAACGCAGTCTGGCACGCCGTTTGACGTAGACTTGTTTCCGCATCCGCGATCTTCCTCCCTTAGAGCCTGTTTAGCATCTTTTCTCACGTATCTTTTTGGCGAATTTTGTTGCTTTCTGCGTTGCAAATTCTTGCCGGGCGAAAGCCCGCCTGCGAATTTCCGCCTTGAAACCCACTAAAATTCTCTCAGAAATCCACGCAGAAAAAGTTACTAAACAGACTCTTAACAGCAGAACGGGCGACAATTTAGCCGCCCGTTTTCCGTATTACGATGTAGTGTTTTCGGATGCATCAAATTCCTCTGCACAGCCACAGGTTTCCTCTTTGGCTGCACACGGCAGGGAGCCTGGTGTGAATTCCTCTGCCGGAAAACGGATCTTGTCAAACACTGCACACGGAGACTCGGTATCCGAATGACATTCTTTCGTCGGAATCGTATACTCATAGGTGGGAACAAGTATGGTCACCGGACGGAACAATTCCACCACTGAGAACAGCCCCAGAGTCATAATGACAGAACGTACCGGCGGCGCATCCTCCGCTACACAAACAGATGCAATGCGTGCTTCCAATGCAATAGGCTCCACCACCTGCACTGCCGCTGTCGGCAGATTGATGGTCTCGCAGCAGGCATCGGTCTCTCCCAGCTTTTCACCGTTGCTGAAAAATGTCTTGGTATTGCTCTCGCCGCCGTAAAGGATCACATTTTTGCTGGCATAGGCAGTACCCGTCAGCAGAACCGGACTGCTGCAGGAACGTTCATACGCAAGCAGTTCTACCCGGAACGTATAGGTCAGATCAATGGAATAAAACCCTCGATTGAACGGAACCGGCTCAATATTCATGCAGATATCGGTCACCCGGACGCAACGGCTCTTGACCACGTTGATATTGCACGGCAGCTCTCCGCAGATCTGGATCCGCACATTGGAAAAACAATCCCGGTCGCTGCAGCTATCAAATACACGATTTACCTTAATGGGCACAGTATCTGCGCACTGCTCCGGCGTGGGACGGCACTTACTCATAGAAAAACCTCCTCAAACTGTTCTGCGCCCGTCAGTTTCCTGACAGATGCTTCTCTACAGTGTATTCAGAGGTTTGCGGAATTGTGCCTGCATGGGGAAAAAATTCTTACCACCACTCCGTATCGCTTTCCTGATTCATGGCATCCAATCGTTCCGCCTCCGCCTGTGCTTCGGGAGAAATTTCCCGTTTCGGGGTATAGTTCTTATGAATATTGGACTGATTTATGCCATTTCGCCGGAGCATACCGTCAATGCTGTCATACATGACCGGACGGCGGCTTTGTTCTTCTTCCAGCTGTTCCATTTTTTTCAGAACTTTATCTCGCCGAATCATATCCAGAACAAACAGTATGATGATACCTACCGCAATTACAATAAAAGCGGCAATTCCAAGCCATCCGGGTAACTCGATATCCGTATATTTCACCAGAATTTTCATGCCGACTTTCATAACAACGAAAAGCAGCAAGAGAATCGGATACTTTTTCAATTGTTCTTTTCCTTGACGATGATGTTCCTCAATTGTTGGCATTCTTTTTTCTCCGGATAAATCAAGAGTTATGATCTACGTTTTTAAAAGTTTTCAGATTGCCGATCTTCCAGCTGCGCTCTTCCAGCACTTCCTCCACCTCAGACCAAGGCAGATTCTGCTGTGCACAGAGTACCATCAGGTGATACATCAGGTCGGCGATCTCATTTTTCAGTTCTTCGTTATCGTTGTTCTTGGCAGCGATAATCGTCTCAGAGCACTCCTCGCCGCACTTTTTCAGGATCTTGTCCTGTCCCTTGGAAAACAGATAGCAGGTGTAGGATTTCTGGGATTCTACATCTACCTCGCCGCTTTCATACATCGCCTTGCGGCTCATAACTACCTCGTATAATTCCTGTAATGCGTTCATTTTTCTTTATCCTCTCTGTAAATTTCATTGAAAAAGCAGCTGTATGAACCGGTGTGACATGCTGCGCCGGTCTGCTTTACGTTCAGCAGCAATGTGTCGTCGTCACAGTCGCTGTAAATAGAAACCACCTTCTGCAAATGTCCGCTGGTTGCACCCTTGTTCCACAGCTCCTGCCGGGAACGGCTCCAATACCAGGTATAGCCAGTTTCCAGTGTCTTGCGCAGGCTTTCTTCATTCATATACGCCAGCATCAAGACAGTTTTTGTATCCACATCAAAAGCAATCGCCGGAATTAGTTCTGATTTGGCGAAGTATTTTTCCAGATGGTCGATGTCAATCTTTACCATTCATTTCACCTCGTTTGTCTTTCGGTCTCCGTTTACACATATCGTTTTCTGTTACCGCATGGGAATGCCCTTTGCCCGGCAATCCGCCTTGACTTCCTGCACGGTCAGTTCCCGGAAATGAAACAGGGATGCTGCCAATGCCGCAGAGCATCCGGTTTCCAGAAATGCATCCGCAAAATCGGACAGCTTTCCGGCACCGCCACTGGCAATGACCGGTATTTGCACAGCATCGCAGACTGCTTTCAGCATGGGCAGATCAAAGCCGCCGCGGACGCCGTCTGTATCGATGGAGTTCAGGCAGATCTCCCCTGCCCCCAGCTGTTCACACTGTTTCACCCAGTCGATGAGATCCAGATGCATATCCACTCTGCCGCCGTTGATGTATACTGTCCACTTGTTATCCGCCACCTTTTTGGCATCCACGCCTACGCAGATACACTGACAGCCAAAAATATCGGCGCCGTCCTTGATAAGCTGAGGATTCTGCACTGCCTGGGAATTGACAGATACCTTGTCCGCACCGGCACGAAGGGTTTCCCGGATATCGTCCACGGTCTTGATACCGCCGCCTACAGTCAGGGGAACGAATACCTTTTTGGCAGTTTCCCTTACCACATCCAGCATGACACCTCTACCCTCATAGGAAGCCGTAATATCATAGAACACGATCTCGTCAGCACCCTGGAGATTGTATTCATAGGCGCATTCCACCGGGTCACCCACTTCTTTGACGCCCTCAAAGTTGACACCCTTGACGACCTTGCCATTCCGCACGTCCAGACATGGGATAATTCGTTTTGCCAGCATATTACACCGCTCCTTCCGCCAACGCAATGGCATCTCTCAGATCCAATGTGCCCTTATAGATAGATTTGCCGCAGATGGTACCATACAGTCCCAGTTCCTTGCACTTGCGGATATCCTCGATGGTATGTACACCGCCGCTGGCAATGATACTGCACTTCCCCTCCGTTGCCTGATACAGATCGGACAGCTGGTCAATATTCACACCGGAAAGGGTGCCGTCCTTGGCAATATCCGTCACAATGAAATACTGCACGCCCACTGCCATCATTTCCTTGGTCAGAGTGATATAGTCCACATCCGACTCCTCCAGCCAGCCCTCTGTGGCGACCATGCCGTTTTTGGCGTCGATACCCACGGCAATATGCCGGCTGCCGAACTGCTTCACCGCATCCTGCACCAGCTTCGGATTTTTCAGTGCAACAGAGCCGAGAATCACACGCTCCACGCCGCTGTCCAGATATTCCGCAATGGTTTCCAGATTACGGATGCCGCCGCCCACTTCCACTTTCAGTCTGGTTTTTGCAGCAACGTCCTTATAGATCTTCTGATTGACCGGTCTGCCCTCTTTGGCGCCGTCCAGATCTACCATATGAATCCAGGATGCACCGGCAGCTTCGAAACCCTTTGCCGTTTCCATGTAATCCGCAGCAACCTTTTCCACTGTGGAAAAGTCCCCCTTGAACAGGCGGACGCAGTTGCCGTCCTTGATATCAATTGCAGGTAAAATAATCATCCCATCAGCCCTCCGAAGTTACGCAGAATCTGCAAGCCGGTCTCGCCGCTCTTTTCCGGATGGAACTGTGCGCCGTAGACAGTCTTTCCGTCATAGACCATTGCCGGAATCTTTGCATCGCCGTATTCCACATACGCTGCCAGATAATCCTCCGGCGTATGTGCCTGGTAGGAGTGCACGAAGTAGACATACGCCTCCTCCGGCAGGTTCCGGAGAATGGGGCAGTCATTCTGCATTTCCAGCTTATTCCATCCCATATGGGGAATGACCATTCCCGGTGCAACAATTTTTTCCACGCTGCCGGGCACCAGTCCCAGACCGTCGCACTCCTCGAATTCGTAACCTTTTTCAAAAATCAGCTGCATACCAAGGCAGATACCGAGGAACGGCTTTTTATGGGATTCCTCCCGGATGACTTCCGTCAGTCCCCGATCATGCAGCATCTGCATAGCGCTGGGAAATGCCCCTACACCCGGCAGGATAATGCCGTCCGCCTTACGGATCACTTCGGGATCCGAAGTCAGTTCTCCGGGCAGTCCCAGAAAATCCAGGGCATTTTTCACGCTGAAAATATTACCTGCGCCGTAATCCACAATTGCGATCATTTACAGCACTCCTTTCGTTGACAAGGTTTTTCCGGCTTCCAGAGGTGTCACTGCCGTTTTCAGAGCATGGGCAACCGCCTTGAACGCCGCTTCGCATTTATGATGGTCGTTGGAACCATACAGCATGTTCACATGGAGGGTAATTCCGGCATTGAATGCAAAGGCACGGAAAAATTCCTCTGTGAGACATGCATCATACTGTCCGATCATGGCATTGGTGAATGTCCCCTGGAACACCAGAAACGGACGGTTGCTGATGTCCAGACTGCAAAACGCCAGAGCTTCATCCATGGGAATATAGGCACTGCCATAGCGTGTGATGCCGGACTTATTCCCCAGGGCTTCGCCCAGCGCCTTGCCCAGAACGATGCCCGTATCCTCTACCGTGTGGTGTCCATCCACGTGGAGATCACCTTTGACGGATATGTCCATGCTGATGCCGCTGTGCACGGAAAGTGCTGTGAGCATATGGTCAAAAAAACCGATGCCCGTGCAAATGTTGGCGGTGCCCTGGTTGTCCAATGTCACTTTTACCTGGATGTCTGTTTCTTTTGTCGTGCGTGTGAGCTGCGCTTGTCGCATTGCGGTACCTCCTTATAATTCTCTCCAAACTTCAATATCAATTTCTGATAAACTCAAGGATAAAATCCCTGTTGAATTGATAATTCACAGCTTTGCCGATCAATTCCTCTGTCTGTTCTGGCGAAAGACGCATATCCGAATTTCTGAATTTTAAGCTGTTCGCATAGACATAAAATCCATCCCATGTACCTTTCCGGCACATAAATTCGCCGGAACCAACTACTACCTCGCCATCCTCAAAAAGAAAAAAGATTTCACTGGAAGTTCCGAGAATTTTTACGATTGCATTCACGATTCCTTTTCGTCTTCAAATCTCACCGTAATGGCATTCGCATGCGCCGTCAGCCCTTCCTTATTGGCAATGAGCACAATATCCTCCTTCGCCGCTTCCAGAGCATCCTTGGTATAATAGGTATAGCTGGAACGCTTGGTAAAGCTCTGGACGCCCAGGGGCGAGAAGAACCGTGCCGTACCGCTGGTGGGCAGCACGTGGTTGGGACCTGCGTAATAATCCCCCAAGGGCTCGGATGCATACGGTCCCAGAAAGACAGAACCGGCGTTATCCAATGCGCCCAACAGCTCTAAGGGGTTCTCCATGTGAACTTCCAGGTGCTCCGGTGCAATACGATTTGCCAGAGCCGTTGCCTCTTCCCGGCTGTCACACAGCAGAAATGCACCGTACTCGTTCATGGACTTTTCGATGATCTCTTTCCGGGAGAGATACTGCACCTGACGGTTGACTTCCTGCTGCACTTTCTCCGCCAGTTCTGCGCTGGTAGTCACCAGAATGGAGGACGCCAGTACATCGTGCTCCGCCTGAGACATGAGGTCAGCTGCCACGAATTTGGGATCCGCTGTCTCGTCTGCCATGACCAGAACCTCGCTGGGGCCTGCGATCATGTCGATATCCACAACGCCGTACAGCAGCTTCTTCGCCGTTGCCACGTAGATATTGCCGGGGCCTACGATCTTGTCCACCTTCGGGATCTCCTCTGTGCCGTATGCCAGCGCTGCAATTGCCTGAGCACCGCCGGACAGGAATACACGGTCTACGCCGCAGAGCCCCGCAGCTACCAGAATATCCGGATTCGGTGTACCATCCTTACAGGGCGGTGTTACCATGATAATTTCCTTGACGCCTGCGATCTTCGCCGGTACTGCATTCATGATCACGCTGGAGGGATATGCCGCCGTGCCGCCCGGTACGTACAAGCCTACCCGTGCCAGCCCACGGACACGCTGTCCCATAATGACACCGTTGGGCAGTGCATTCACAAAGCCCTGCTGTACCTGACGCTGGTGGAAATCCCGGACGTTTTCAATGGCATTCAGCATGGCATCCACAAATGCCGGGTCTGCCTCTGTCATGGCATCGTTGATCACATCTCTCGGCACCTCATAATACTGGGGCAGACTGCCGTCAAATTTGAGGGTATAATTCTTGACAGCTTCGTCACCGCCAGCCTTTACGGTACGGATGATCTCGCTGACTGTTTCTGTCACACGCTGGTTGGTTTCGCCGGAACGGGTGTCCAGGCTGGTGAAAAATGCTTCACGCTCCTGCACATCGCTGGCGTTAATGGTTTTCATCGTAATCATTTCTGCAATGCCTCCTCGATCTGCTGGATCAGCGCTTCAATTTCCGTCTGACGCAGTTTCAGGCTGACGGTATTGGCAATGAGCCGTGCCGAAATGGGCACAACATCCTCGACCACTTCCAGCCCGTTTTCCCGCAGGGTCACGCCTGTCTCCACAATGTCCACGATACCGTCTGCCAGTCCCAGCAGCGGTGCAAGCTCAACAGAGCCTTCGATCTTGACAATGTCCACGTCCATGCCCTTGCTCTCAAAAAAGCGGCGTGCCACATTGGGATACTTTGTGGCAATGCACTTCACGCCGAAGCCGCTGTAAAAATCCGTTCCCTTCTTTGCCGCAAGTGCAAACTTGCACTTGCCGAAGCCCAGGTCAACCAGTTCAAAGAACTTGCCCTGCATTTCAATAATGGTATCTTTTCCCACGACACCCATGTCGCACACGCCGTGCTCCACATATGTAATGACATCGTTTGCCTTTGCCAGAACAACTTCCAGATTCGCATCGGGAATGGGCAGGATCAGCCGGCGTCCCTTTTCCCGGACAGCCGTGCAGTCAAACCCCAAGCTTTCCAACAGACCAACGGTATCCTTTTCCAGTCTGCCCTTTGTCAACGCCATTCTCAAGGGTTTTGCCATTTATTCCACCTCCGTAATTTCTTCATCCACAATGACAACTCTGCCAATTCTGCGGTCTTTTGCGTATTCCCGTACCAGGTCGATGGAATCGAAAAATGCATACTCCACGATCTGCCCCTTGGCACGCAGTTCCTGGGAAACTGTCACCGCTTTCATCTCATAGCCCGGTGCAGCATAGATCACAGCATCTGCCGGCTGCACTGCTACATCCTTGTTCTTCCGCAGGATATTGGAAACGGCATCCACATTCACTGCAAAGCCCGTTGCCGGAATATCATAGCCGAAATCAGACAGCAGCTTGTTATATCTGCCGCCGGAGAGTACCTCTTCGCCATAGCCCTCCAGATAGCCCTTGATGATTACACCTGTGTAATAATCCGCATTGTTGACCATACCCAGATCTACAGTCAGTCTGCCTGCGCCGATCACTTCCGAAAGATCCTCGTACAGCTTACGCAGATCCATGAGGATCTCGTCAATGCGCTGGTTGGAGTACAGCTGAGATGCCTTCTCGAATACTTCCTCTCCCCCGAACAGTGCCGGCAGCTTTTTCAGTGCCGCTGCTGCTCTGGAATCTCCCATGGTATCCAGCACATCGTTCAACGCCGGGTAGTTCTTCGTCTCAATGAGATAGCGGATATTTTCCCGCTCTTCCGGTGTGGCATTCAGCTCCCGCATCAGTTCCTTGAATACTCCGGCATCGCCCAGCTCCAGAGAAAAGCTGCCGTCGCTGCACGCAGAAAGTACCTCGATAGCGGTAGTGATCATTTCCACATCTGCCATATAGGATGCAGAGCCGAGCAGTTCGATACCAGTCTGCGTGATCTCATCGCTGCGGCCTTTCAGTGCCGGCTCGAAACGGTATACACTCTGATTATAATACAAACGCAGGGGCAGTGAAGCATCCCGGAGACGTGTGGCAACGACACGTGCAATGGGCATAGTGGACTCCGGACGCAGCACCAGCAGACGTCCCTTGCTGTCTGTCATTTTATACAGCCGTTCCTGGGGATAATGACCGGATTCTGACTGGAATACATCAAAGAATTCCAGTCCCGGCGTTGTCAGCTCCGAATAGCCCTTGCTGCGGAAAATGGCGTGCAGCTTATGCTCTGTCTCACGGCGCACCAGGCATTCTTCAAACAAAAAGTCCTTTGTCCCCTCCGGCGTGATCAAATCATATTTTCTCATAGGTTCCTCCTTAACGCTTTATCATGCTAACACAGTACTATAGTACCACAGAAAAATACATCTGTCAAGATTCTGTCCTCAAAAGAGCATCATCTGGCTGGATTTCGGCAAATCGCCCAAAGCGTTCATCTGTTCCAGGGTTTCGATTATGGTTTTTGACGCACCGCTCTGTGCCTGGAATTCTTCAATGGAAATAAAGTTCCGCTTCTGTGCCGTTTCATAGAGATTATGTGCCGCAGAAACGCCGATGCCGGGAATGGCACTGAACGGGATGCGGACTTTATTCTCCTCCACCAGATAGCGGTCAGCGTGGGACTTGTACAGATCAATGGGCAGGAATTCGCAGCCCCGACTGAGCATTTCATTGACAATGAGCAGCGTATCCAGCAGGTCGCTTTCCTTTTTGGAACGGTCGTTGCCCTTTTCCTTCAGTTCCTCGATCTTGGCACGGACAGCGTCCTTTCCCTGCAGTGCCAGAACCGGATCGAAGTCATCTCCTCGCGTACTGAAATACACTGCATAATACGCCAGCGGATAATAGAGCTTGAACCAGCCCAGCTTGATTGCCGCCGTAACATATGCCGCCGCATGGGCTTTCGGGAACATGTACTTGATCTTCAGGCAGCTGTCAATATACCACTGGGGTACATTATGATCCTTGAGCATCTGCACACGTTCCGGGGTAAAGGTTTTTGGTGCCTTGCCCTTACGGGTATCCTCCATGATCTGAAACGCCTGCTTCGGCTCAACGCCTTTGTGGAGCAGGTAGGTCATGATACTGTCACGTGTTCCGATAACGTCCGAAATGGTACAAGTTCCATTGTCAATGAGGTCTTTCGCATTGCCCAGCCATACATCCGTACCATGGGACAGACCGGAGACCTGCAAAAAGTCGCTGAATTTTTTGGGTTTGGAATCCAGCAGCATTTGAATGGTAAAACCGGTTCCCATTTCCGGGATGCCAAGACTTCCCGTCTGGCAGTAGATTTCCTCCGGCGTCACGCCCAGCACAGACGCATCCGTGCACATCTGAATGACCTTGGGATCTGTGGTGGGTACATCGTGAATGGAAATTCCCGTGGCATCCTCCAGGTGCTTATACATGGTAGGCACCACGTGACCCAGTTCGTCCAGCTTCAGAATAGTATCATGGAGCGAATGGAAGTCGAAGTGGGTCGTCAGAATATCCGACTCGGCATCATCTGCCGGATGCTGCACCGGCGTGAAGTCGTATACATCATAGTCACTTGGTACAACGACCATACCGCCGGGATGCTGACCGGTCGTTCGCTTGATACCAGTACAGCCGATGGAAAGCCGGTTGATCTCCGTGGGGCTGCATTGTATTCCCCGTTCCTCCAGGTATTTCTTCACATAACCATAGGCAGTTTTGTCTGCAACGGCGGCAATGGTTCCCGCCTTGAACACGTTATCCCGTCCGAACAGCTCTTCTGTATAGCGATGGGCTGAGGACTGGTATTCGCCGGAGAAG
Organism: uncultured Ruminococcus sp.; assembly: GCF_937915125.1. GTDB lineage: Bacteria > Bacillota > Clostridia > Oscillospirales > Ruminococcaceae > Ruminococcus_C. The sequence continues at coordinate 28,655 of NZ_CALDMP010000034.1, forward strand.
TTCAGGTCAATATCCGGCGCCTTGTCGCCATCGAAGCCCAGGAAGGTCTCGAAGGGAATATCATGTCCGTCACGGTTCATTTCCGCACCGCATTCCGGACAGGTTTTCGGCGGCAGGTCGAAGCCGGAGCCGACACTGCCGTCTGTGATAAATTCACTGTGTTTGCACTTGGGACAGACATAATGGGGTGCCAGAGGATTTACCTCTGAGATACCCGCCATGGATGCCACAAAGGAAGAGCCGACGGAACCACGGGAACCAACCTGATAGCCGTGATCCACGCTGTCCCATACCAGCTTTTGGGCGATGATATACAGTACGGAGAAGCCGTGCTTGATAATGGAAGAAAGCTCACGATCCAGGCGCTTTTCTACAAGCTCCGGCATCGGATCACCGTAGATTTCCTTTGCCTTTGTGGTAGTGATACGCACCAGATCTTCCTCAGCACCGTCGATGGTGGGCGTAAAGGTTCCCTTGGGGAACGGACGAATCTTTTCGATCTGATCGGCAATGGCATTGGTATTGGTCACAACGATCTCGTATGCCTTTTCCTTTCCCAGGTAGGAGAATTCCTCCAGCATTTCCTCTGTGGTGCGAAGATAAAGGGGTGGCTGATTTCTGGCATCCTCAAAGCCTTGTCCGGCTTGCAGGATCTCACGGTAAATGGCGTCCTCCCGATCCATGAAATGCACGTCACAGGTTGCGCAGACAGGGATTCCCAGTTCGTCACCCAGTGCAACGATACGCTTGTTGTACTCCTGCAACTCCTCCACATTGGCTGCCATACCATTGCGAATCATAAAGGCGTTGTTTCCCACAGGCTGGATTTCCAGATAATCGTAGAATTTCGCCAGCTTTACCAATTCCTCATGGGACTTTTCCTCTACCATTGCCTGGAACAGCTCGCCGGCTTCGCAGGCACTGCCGAAAATCAGACCTTCCCGGTGCTGCATGAGCACCGACTTGGGGATGAGAGGCTTACGGTAAAAGCACTCAATATGTCCATGGGAGATCAGCTTGTAGAGATTTTTCAGACCCACATGATTGCGTACCAGAATGATCTGGTGATAGGATTTCAGCTTCTTCACATCGATTTCCTGGGTCTTGGTGTTCAGGTCGGAGAGCATGGTCGCCCCCTTGGTTTGCACCAATCGTGTTACCAGTTCGATATAGATCTTCGCCAGCATCTGCGCATCATCCGATGCCCGGTGATGGTCGAATTTCCCCAGCTTCAATGCCTTTGCCACGCCGTCCAGCTTATGGCGGTACAAGGTCGGCAGCATACACTTACAGAGTACCAGCGTATCCAGTGTGGCGAACTCAAATGTGATATTATGCCGTTTGCAGACATTGCGCACAAAGGTCGTATCAAACCGGGCATTATGTGCCGCCAGAACGGGATGATCGCCGCAGAATTCCATGAATTTCCGTATTGCTTCTGCTTCCTTGGGCGCATCTGCTACCATAGCATCTGTAATGCCGGTCAGTTCCACGACTTTCGGCGGAATGGAGCGTTCCGGGTTGACCATGATGTTAAAGGTATCCACCACCTGCATCCCGCGCATCCGCACGGCGCCGATCTCTGTGAGACGATCCTGGGATGTGCTAAGACCAGTGGTCTCCACATCGAAAATAATGATCTCGTCCTGTAGTGTCCGGTCGCCCGGATCATCCACTACAAGCTGACGGTTCAGGTCATTGACAACATAGGCTTCGCAGCCGAAGATCACCTTGAAGTCCTTGTCCTTAAAGCCGTCCCATGTGGACATTGCCTCCGGAAATGCCTGTGCGATACCGTGGTCTGTAATGGCAATGGCTGGATGTCCCCAGTCATGGGCACGCTGCACAAGCTTTTCGCAAGGTGTCACGCCGTCCATCTGAGACATATTGGTATGGCAGTGCAGCTCCACACGTTTTTTCGGTGCTTCGTCCATTTTACGCTGCCGCTTTACCATGACAATAGATTCCGGCTTCAGTACATCCTCCCGGGCGAATTCGTCATAGGAAATTCTGCCCAGTATCAGAAGTGTGCTGCCCTTTTTGATCTCGCCATAGGGCAGTTCGGAGATACTCTTTGTGGTATCGAATACCTTGACGAGAACAGAATAGCTGCCGTCTGTGATCTGATAGGTCAATATGGTGCGTTCGCCCCGTACCTCACGGGATTCCATGGCAAAGACATCGCCCATGACGATGATACGCTGATTCTGTACCTCCACAGCCTCCCGGATGGGCATGGGAATATCCCGGATGGGTCTGCCCTTGATGAGCACAGCGCTTCCGGGAATCACGCCCGGAATATCCTCATTCATGGCAACGCTCTGCGCCGTAGGCTTAGGCGGTTTTCCACCGCCTGCCGAAGCTGCCGGTGCCGGCGTCGGTGCCTGGAGCTGTTCCGCATGCTTCGGCAGTTCCTGTTCTGCCTTTGCGATCATCGCCTGAAATTCATCCTCTGTGACGCTGGCAGTGCCATGAAATTCCACCCGGATCTTCCGGGAGAACAGCTGCTCCATCAAGCCGGAGAAATACTCCGCCACGTGGTATTTTTCCAGAATTTCAAAGCCGCCGTTATGCAGCTGGATCTCCAGCTTGTCATCCTCAAATGTGACATCTGCTCCGTCAATGAATCCATTGACAACCGTCATTTCCCGTTTGAGTAAAATGACCAGATCCGGGAAATACGCCATGGAAAACAGCTCCGGCGCATACCGGGGATGCAGCCGCACAGCGTGGATCTCCAAGCGAATCTCCAGTTCATGCTCCAGTGACAGCAGATCCTGCACCGGAACCAGATGGGGAAATGCAATATAAAACGAAATTTTCGTCAGGTTTTCCGAATAGGTCATACGTTTCAGAATGCCGTCCTGTACAGACTGCGGCATCACCGGGACATATTCCTCCAGAAACGCTGCGAAATTCAAATCCATATGTTCCACTCCTACTGCTCTTACAGTTTTTCGATCTCAGCCATAAGCTCCGGCACAATGTCCTCTTCCGGCACTTTGCGCAGAACTGTTCCCTTCCGGAACAGCACAGCACAGCCATCACCGCCGGCAATGCCGATATCTGCTTCTCTTGCTTCACCGGGACCATTGACAACACAGCCCATAACAGCCACCTTGATATCCTTCTGGACATGCTCCAGCGCTGCTTCCACTTCCTTCGCAGTTTTCACCAGATCAATCCGTGTTCTGCCGCAGGTGGGACAGGATACGATCTGAGGGCCGCCTCGTTTGCCGATACATTTCAGAATATCCCGTGCGGCACGTATCTCCTGCACCGGGTCTTCCGTCAGGGAGACACGAATGGTTTCGCCGATGCCGTCATGGATCAGGGCACCGATACCAATGGCAGACTTGATGAGTCCCATGCGTTCTGTTCCGGCTTCGGTTACGCCCAGATGCAGCGGATAATCACACTGTTCGGCACAGAGACGGTATGCGTCGATCATGGTATTGACATCGGAGGATTTCATGGAAATGACAATGTTGTCAAAGTCACATGCCTCCAGCATCCGCACATGTCCCATGGCACTCTCCACCAGTGCTTCTGCCGTAGGTGCACCGTATTTGGCGAGGATCTCCTTTTCCAGAGAGCCGGAATTGACACCGATTCGGATAGGAATATGCTTTTCCTGACACACACGTACAACGGCACGCACCCGATCCATACCACCGATATTCCCCGGGTTGATGCGAATCTTGTCAATACCGGCAGCAGCTGCCTCCAGTGCCAGGCGGTAGTCAAAATGGATATCTGCCACCAGCGGAATGGAGATCTTCTCCTTGATTGCCGGAATCAACGCAATGGCATCCTTGTCGGGAATGGCAGCCCGGACGATCTCACAGCCTGCCTGTTCCAGTGCCACAGCCTGTGCCACGCTGCCCGGAATATCATCCGAACGGGTATTCAGCATGGATTGTATGTAAATATGGGTTCCGTCCAGCTTGCAGTTGCCGACGGAAACGGGTCTAACTTTTCTCATAGGCTTAACTCCATATCATAATTTATTGAAAAATCATCATTTACTGAAAAAACCGGCTGACATCCTGCACTGTTACCAGGATCATCAGCAAAAACAATGCTGCCATACCGATAAAATGCACCATGGCTTCCCGTTCCTTAGGAATGGGTTTCCGGCGGATTGCCTCCACCAGCAGGAACACAAAGCGGCTGCCATCCAGTCCCGGAATGGGAAGTAGATTGAACACACCCACATTCACAGTAATAAAAATAGTCAGATTCAAGACAGACTGTACCCGTTCCAGAATATTTTCCCCGGTAGACGCCGCCTGTTCAATGACACTGACAGTACCCACAGGGCCAGAGAGATCCTGTAGACTGTACTTGCCGCTGACCAGTTCAATGAGAGACATCCAGATGAGCTTTGCAGTCGCTACCGTATCCTTCGCCGCATAAGAGACAATCGTCACCGGATTCTTGGACTTTCCCTGCACAGCAAAATCCAGCAGACCTTCTGTATTATCGTTGTGGAATGTCACCGAATCAATGGTGATCTTCTCCCCGTCACGCTTTACGGTCACGGAAAAAGAATCTGCATCCGTGGTCTGCAATTTGTAGATCAGGTCGGTGGTAGAAAAAATGTGGCTACCGTCAATGGCGATGATCTTGTCGCCTACCTGCAATCCGGAGCGTTCGCTTTCTGCCGCAGTAACGGTCTCGCCGGTAGTCGCATCCGTGGTCTGGGCAAACTGCGCAATGACCGTAGAGGGCACCTTTTCACTGGTGCACAGCAGCACAGCGATCAGCAGGAATCCCAGGATGATATTCATTATGGCACCGGCAAGAACAACGGTCATTCTACGCCAGACTGCCTTTTTCTCAAAGGCATTGGGGTTGTCGCTGGATTTGTCCTCCCCTTCCATGGAGCAGAAGCCTCCGATGGGAAAGAGCCGCAGGGAATATTCTGTCTCGCCCTTTTGAAAATGGAGAATACGTGGTCCCATGCCAATGGCGAACTGATTCACCTGGATCTTGTGCAGCTTTGCCACAATAAAATGTCCGAATTCGTGAATGCCGATGATCATGCCGAAAATAACAACGGCAATGAGAAGTGTTACGATATGCTGCATAGGTGCATGTATCCTTTCTTACTGCAAAATTGAAGTTCTTACGAATTCCCTTGCACGTGCATCTGCACGCATCACATCCTCATAGCAGGTGATCTCCGTCTGTGGAATGGTATCCATAGCACGCTGTGCCAGGGCACCGATCTCCAGAAATCCGATTTTCCCCTTTAAGAAAGCAGCAACAGCTTCTTCATTTGCCCCGTTGACAACGCACGGCGCAGTACCGCCCCGTGTGATTGCCGTAATTGCTGTTTGCAGACATGTAAATGTTTCCAGATCCGGCTTTTCAAAGGTCAGTGTGCCATAGTCCGTCAGCGACAGCGGCCGGGTCGGACAAGGCATCCGGTCGGGATAAAGCAGCGCATACTGGATCGGAATCTTCATATCCGGTACGCCCATTTGCGCAATGATGGAATAGTCCTGATACTCCACTGCCGAATGCACCACGCTTTGACGATGCACCACCACCTCGATTTGTTCCGGCGTCAGGTCAAACAGCCACTTTGCCTCGATGAATTCCAGCCCCTTGTTCATGAGCGTAGAAGAATCCACTGTGATCTTGCTTCCCATGCTCCAGTTTGGATGGTTCAAGGCATCTGCCACAGTGACATGCTCCAGTTCAGCACGTGTCTTTCCGAAGAACGGGCCGCCGGATGCAGTCAGAATAATTTTCCGCAGCTGATCCCGACGGTTTCCCTGCAAGCACTGGAAAATCGCAGAGTGCTCGCTGTCCACCGGATAGATCGCCACGCCTTTTTTCGCCGCCTGATCCATGACCAGCGAACCGCCGGCAACCAGGGTCTCCTTATTGGCAAGGGCAATGTCCAATCCGGCGGAAATGGCGGTCAGTGTAGGCAGCAGTCCCACCATGCCTACCACGGAATTGAGCAGCATATCTGCCGCCGTATCCGCAGCAATTTCACACAAGCCGTCCATACCGCAGAGCACCTGCACTGCCAGATCCGACAGCCGTTCCTTCAGCTCATGATATTTCGTTTCATCATAAATACAAACCTTTTTGGGACGCAGTTCCCGTGTCTGCCGTTCCAGCAGGTCAATGTTCCGGTTGGCAGCAAGGGCGTGGATCCGCATGTCATGTGCCTTTGCCACTTCCAACGCCTGGGTCCCGATGGATCCCGTGGACCCTAAAATTGAGATACACTTTCCCATTGATGACGACTCCTTTTTCGTGCAGTGATACTGCCCTATAGTACACACACGATGCAGAGCGCAAACTGCCCTGCATCGTGTGCTTCATCCATAATCAAACAATTATCCATAAAAGATCGGACACATACACTCCAGTGCATAAAACGCCGGAATGGTAAACAAAACGCTGTCAAAACGATCCATAACGCCGCCGTGTCCTGGCATAATATTGCCGAAATCCTTGATTCCCTGCTGCCGCTTCAATACAGAAGCACTCAGATCACCCAGCACGCTGATCACGGCACATACCACCGCTGTAAAGATCAGCCACAGGTAATGCACATGAGCATGGGTGATGAGGCTATAGATCAGGGCGAATACGATCATGACCACAATATCCACCACGATACCGCCGAAAAATCCCTCTACGGTTTTCTTGGGGCTGATCTCGGGACAGAGCTTATGCTTTCCGAAAAACGTACCTGCAAAGTAAGCGCCGGTATCTGCGATCCAGGCGGAACACAGTGCCAGAATAACGCAGGCAAGACCATACTGGCTGCCCAGCAGCAGCGCATTCAGCATATTCAGCGAGCCAGCCACCAGCAGGGTCACGGCTGCAATGAACAGGATCTCCTGATATTTCACATGCTTATGCAGTAGCACCAATTCCACAAACATGGCAATGATACAAAGAAATGTCACTGCAATCATGGCGGATATGTTTCCATAATACTGCAAAAACGGCAGTGCAGCACCGTACACCAGTCCAGCACCCATAGAAATACGGCAGTGGAGACATTTTCCGGCACGGTACAGTTCAAACAGGGCAATACAAATCAGTGCAGCAATGGCAAGGGGAAAGACAAATGTCTTGTGCAGAACCAGAACCAGAATTGCCAGAAAGCCCCCTACTACGCCGGAGATAATACGAATTTTCATGGTCATATGCCTCCAAATCGTCTGCCGCGCTGTGCATAGTCCACCAGTGCCTTATTCAGTTCGTTCCGGTTGAAGTCCGGCCAGAGCACATCGGTGAAATAGTACTCCGCATAGGCGCACTGCCAGATGAGATAATTGGACAGCCGCAGCTCGCCGCTGGGACGGATCAACAAGTCCACGTCCGGCAGTCCGGCGGTGTATAAATTGTCCGCAATGGTCTGCTCTGTGATGGCAGAGGGATCCAATTCCCCAGCCGACACCTGCTGTGCAATACACTGGGTGGCATGTCGGATCTCATCTCTGCCGCCGTAGTTGATGGCAAGAATCAGATTCATCTTTTCGAAATCCTTGGAATCCTCTTCCAGTTCCTGCATCCGCTTTTGCAGCCGATCCTGCAATCTGCTGCGGTCACCTACGAAGATCATACGTACACGCCGTTCCAGATACTGATCCGCTTCGCAGAGATAATCCCAGAACAGATCCATAATGGCATCTACTTCGTCCTGAGGACGTTTCCAGTTTTCCGTGGAAAATACATAGAAAGAAGCATTCCGCAAGCCGATATCCCGGCAGTACAGGGACAGATCCTTGAAGTTCTTAGCGCCTTCCCTATGTCCGAATTTTCTGGGCATACCACGCTTGGTTGCCCAGCGTCCGTTTCCGTCCATAATAAATCCCACATGCTGGGGCAGTACCTCTGGCAATGCAATGGCGGAATCTGTCTGGGTTTGTGCATTCTTTTTACTAAAAAACGGCAATGCCATGCAGTTCAACTCCTATCCGATATCCGAGCCTATCCCGATCAGATGCTCATGATCTCCTTATCCTTGTCAGCAACCATCTTATCCACTTCTGTGCAGTACTTATCTGTCAGATTCTGGATCTTCTTTTCGCCGTCCTTTACTTCGTCCTCAGTCAGCTCAGACGCCTTTTTCTTCGCCTTCAGCTTTTCCATGGTATCACGGCGCACATTGCGGACAGCAACCTTGGTATCCTCACCGATCTTTTTGATGCTCTTGCAGAGTTCCTTACGGCGATCCTCTGTCAGCTGGGGGAACACCAGACGGAGCACCTTGCCGTCATTGGTGGGCGTGATTCCCACATCAGAAGCCAGGATTGCCTTTTCGATGGCTTTCAGGGTAGTCGCATCCCACGGCTGGATCACCAGAATGCGTGCCTCTGATACAGAGACAGCAGCCATTTGCTGGATGGGTGTGGGTACACCATAATAATCCACCATGACCTTATCCAGCACAGCCGGATTGGCACGACCTGCACGAATGGTCGTAAACTCGTGTTCCAGACGGCCGATGGACTTTTTCATCTTTTCCTCAGTTTCCTTCAACAGTTCTTTCATAGCTCATTTCCCCGGGGTCACCGGGACTCCTTTCCATACATTTTACTTGCAAGACAATGTGATTATGCGTTTTCGTCTGTACTTTCGCTTTCGGCAACAACAGTTCCCACGTCCTTGCCCATAACAGCGTCATAGATATTATCCGGGCGGCTCAGATCAAATACCAGCATAGGCATTTCGTTATCCCGGCACATAGAAGCAGCGGTGCTGTCCATGACCTGGAGTGCGCTGCCCAGTACATCGCTGAATGTCAGGCGGTCATAACGTACAGCATCCTCATACTTGTGGGGATCCTTGTTATACACGCCGTCCACCATGGTAGCTTTCAGCAGGATATCCGCTTCAATTTCCACGGCACGCAAGGTCGCTGCCGTGTCTGTCGAAAAGAACGGGCTTCCGGTGCCGCATCCGAAGATGACAACTCTGCCCTTATTCAGATGCGAAATGGCACGATTGCGGATATACGGCTCAGCAATCTGCTGCATACTGATGGCGGTCTGTACGCGGACATCCACGCCGAGAGATTCCAGCAGGTCTGCAACGGCAAGTGCATTCATGGTCGTTGCCAGCATGCCAATATGGTCTGCACGGGTACGATCCATATTCTGACTGGAACGTCCGCGCCAGAAATTGCCGCCGCCTACAACGATTCCCATCTGTACGCCGGCATCCACACACTTCTTGATGCTCTGGCAGATCGGCAGCATAGTTTCAGTATCCAATCCGGTTTTTTTCGGGCCGGCAAGCGCTTCGCCGCTCAGTTTCAGAAGAACCCTTTTGTATTTTGGTTTCATACTTCCTATTCCTTTCGTATATGTCTCTTGTGCGGATCTTCCAATGGCAGATCCATATGATCCGGGAAGTGCTGCTGCAACACAGCGCACAGACTTCCTGTACTTATTTTACACTATTTTTCGTGAAATGTAAAGTGATTTATAGGAAAAAATCAAAAAAAGAGCATGGCAACCGCCACGCTCCTTTTTTTCGGCAAAATCGCCTTATGAAATACGATTTGTTTACTTGATCATGCTTGCAATTTCTTCTGCAAAGTTGTCAGCCTTCTTCTCGATGCCCTCGCCACGCTCGAAACGAACGAACTGTGTGATCTCGATGGTAGTGCCAGCTTCCTTTGCAACGCTGTTGACATATTCCTGAACAGAAAGCTTGTTTTCCTTAACAAAGCTCTGCTCCAGCAGGCAGTTTTCTTCGTAGTACTTGCCGACCTTACCAGCAGCGATCTTTTCCTTTACCTGATCCGGCTTGTTTGCCATCTTCGGATCCTCAGCCATCTGAGCCAGGATGATCTTCTTCTCTTCATCCAGAACAGAAGCCGGAACATCTTCACGCTTCAGATACGGCGGATTCATAGCAGCAACCTGCAGTGCGCAATCCTTTGCAGCAGTCAGAACCTGTGCAGTTGCGCCTGCCGGAGAAGCAGCCTGTACCAGAACACCGATCTGGCCATTGCCGTGTACATAAGGAACCAGAATGCCTTCCAGACGAGTGAAGCGGCGGATCTGGAGATTCTCACGGATCTTCAGGAATACTTCCTGCAGTGCCTCTTCAACGGTAATAGTGCCGCCGGAGATTACAGTTGCCTTCAGTGCTTCAACATCAGCCGGATTCTTTTCAATAATGGTGTCTGCAACCTTGTCTACAAATGCCTTGAAATCAGCAGTATCAGCAGCAAAGTCTGTTTCAGAGTTGATTTCAACAACGCAGCCAACAGTGTTGTCTGCATTTACCTTTGCAATAACCTTGCCTTCTGCAGCAACACGGCCAGCCTTCTTTGCCTGGGTAGCCAGTCCCTTTTCACGCAGCAGCTCAATTGCCTTTTCAACATCGCCGTCTGCTTCCGTCAGAGCCTTCTTGCAGTCCATCATGCCTACACCAGTGGACTTACGCAGTTCATTGACATCTTTTGCTGTAAAATTAGCCATTGGATGATTCCTCCTCAAATTATATCTGCGATACTTTCAAAAAACCCGAATATGATTTGCGAAAACCAGCACATATCCGGGTCATGAATCCATTTATTTCGCTTATTCAGCAGCTGCCTCAGCTGTCTCAGCCTCAGCCGCCTCTGCCTCTGCAGCAGCATCTGCGCCCTGACGGCCTTCGATGATTGCATCAGCCATTACGCCAGCGATGAGCTTTACGGCACGGATCGCATCATCGTTGCCCGGGATCACATAATCGATCTCGTCCGGATCGCAGTTGGTATCTACGATAGCAACGATCGGGATGTTCAGCTTCTTTGCCTCAGCAACAGCAATACGCTCCTTGCGGGGGTCAACGATGAACAGTGCACCCGGCAGCTTCTTCATGTCCTTGATACCGCCCAGGAACTTTTCCAGCTTCTCAATTTCGAGCTGCAGCTTGCCAACTTCCTTCTTCGGCAGCAGATCAAATGTGCCGTCTGTCTCCATTTCGTGGAGCTGTTCCAGACGCTTGATTCTTCTCTGAATGGTGGTAAAGTTCGTCATCATACCGCCCAGCCAACGTGCGTTTACATAGTAAGCACCTGCACGTGTAGCTTCTTCCTTGATGGATTCGCCAGCCTGCTTCTTGGTGCCGACAAACAGTACGGATTCACCCTGTGCAGCCAGGTCACGAACGAACATATAAGCTTCGTCCAGCTTCTTTACGGTCTTCTGCAGATCGATAATATAGATACCGTTCCGCTCGGTGAAAATGTACGGAGCCATTTTCGGGTTCCATCTTCTGGTCTGGTGACCAAAGTGTACGCCAGCTTCCAGGAGCTGCTTCATTGATACTACGCCCATTGTGTAGTCCTCCTAATATATTGGTTTTGCTTCCTCCGCATTTCCTATAGAATGCACAACTCTGCCGATATGCAAAGCACCGGCACATTCCAGGACATGCGTGCGAACTGCCTTTTTATTATACCAAAAAAGGTCGGTTCTGGCAAGGTTTCTGTATGAAAAATATTCCCGTTAATTTCTCTTGATTTTTGTGCATGTTGTACAATCTTCAGAATCCCCCAGTGCCACCAGAATGGTATCCTTTCCGATGAGATGAATCTGGCGGAAGCCGATGACGCAGTTTTCCCTTGGCCCGAACAGACCCAGTATCCTCGGTCTGCCGTACAGGATCAGGGCTGTCACCGCTGCGGTTTCCGCATCCAGTTCCAGATCATCCACCCGTCCCAGATTTTCCCCGTTGACCACATTGATGACATCCTTGCTGCGCAGTTCCTCCAGCGTACAGACCATTCCAATCACCTCTGTGAGAGATTATGCGCAGTTTCCCGGAATCTTTCATGCGAAGATACGATACAGCAGCGTTGCAATCAGATCAATGCCAAACACCGCTGCCGCAATACCGCTCACCCAGTTCAGCACCCGCTTGGACATCAGCCCGGTCAACTTTGCAAACAGCGGGCGCAGCAGATACAGGAATAGTACGCCACCAATGCCAAAGCGGACAGACGGTGAAAGGGCAACGCGTGCCTGGAAGTTAATAGCATAATCCGCATAGGTCTGCCACGGCCAGCTGCCGGTCGTCCATTCCAATAAGTAGCTTGCGGCAAGTTCGATGAGGGTTGCTACCACACCGCAGCCTATAAATACAGCAATTGGACGGAGCCAGCGGACGCTCCATTTCAGTTCCATCTCCATCAACTTCCCGAAGCACAGAAAAAATGCCAGCATCCCCACACCGTACACCGGGCAGTAGGGACCGAACAACACACCACGGTTGCTGAATCCCCAGTGATACACCACGACTTCCAGAAATACCTCATAGCACCAGCCAATGATTGCCGCCATGAGAAAATAGAGAAACAATTTCTGGACTGTTTCAAAGTTCAGTTTTTTCATTGTAACACCTCTTCTGTCAGAAACGGCAGGCATTTTCAAACTGGAAACGCCTGCCGTTTTTTTTAGAACAATCAATAATCTGATAGAATTACTTCTTTTCTGCAACTGCTTTCTTTGCCACAGTCGCAATGTTATCCGCACACAGACCGAACTCCTTAAGGAGATCCACAGCCGGGCCGGAATGACCATATTCATCGTTAACGCCGATGCGTACTACCGGAACGGGACAGCAGGAAGTTACCGCTTCTGCCACTGCACTGCCCAGACCACCGATAATGCTGTGCTCTTCCACAGTCACCAGCAGACCAGTTTCCTCAGCTGCCTTGCAGATCAGGTCAGTATCCAGAGGCTTGATGGTGTGGATATTCAACACACGTGCATGGATGCCCTCAGCCTCCAGCTGCTGCGCAGCCTGCATTGCTTCGGAAACCATAAGACCAGTTGCTACCAATGTCAGGTCACTGCCCTCACGGAGTGTCAGACCCTTGCCGATGGTGAACTTGTAAGTTGCCGGATCGTTGAAGATCGGTGCAGCCAGTCTGCCGAAACGCAGATAGACCGGACCTTCGTGCTGGATGGCAGCCTCAACAGCAGCCTTTGCCTCGACATCATCTGCCGGGTTGAGGATGGTCATGCCTGGAATGGTACGCATCAGGGCAATATCCTCGTTACACTGGTGGGTCGCACCGTCCTCACCTACGGAAATACCAGCATGGGTTGCGCCGATCTTCACATTCAGGTGGGGATACCCAATGGAATTGCGGACAATTTCAAATGCTCTGCCAGCGGCGAACATGGCAAATGTGCTGGCAAAGGGGATCTTTCCAGCAGTTGCCAGACCGGCAGCTACGCCCATCATATTGGCTTCGGCAATACCGCAGTCGAAGAAACGCTCCGGATATGCCTTCTTAAAGATGCCGGTTTTTGTAGCGGCAGCAAGGTCAGCGTCTAATACTACCAGATCCGGGTACTTTTCCGCCAGGTCACGCAATGCTTCGCCATAGCTTTCTCTTGTTGCTTTCTTCTGAACCTCTGCCATCGTTTAACCCTCCAGTTCCATCAGCTGTGCAGAAAGCTCTGCCATTGCCTGTTCATATTCTGCCTGATTCGGTGCCTTGCCGTGCCAGCCGACCTGGTTTTCCATAAAGGATACGCCCTTACCCTTGACACTCTTCTGAATGATGGCAACCGGCTTTCCAACGACAGACTCCGCCTCCTGGATTGCTGCTTCGATGGAATCAAAATCATGTGCGTCCATACGAATCACATGCCAGCCGAATGCCTCGAATTTCTCCGGAATCGGCTCCGGCGAGCAGACATCGGTGATCTTGCCGTCGATCTGCAAACCGTTGTTGTCCACAATGGCAACCAGAGAATCCAGCTGATAATGTGCTGCGAACATGGCTGCCTCCCAGACCTGTCCCTCTTCGATCTCACCGTCGCCCAGAATAGTATACACCTTATAAGCCGCATTGTCCATCTTCGCTGCCAATGCCATACCGCAGGCCGCAGAGATACCCTGCCCCAGAGAACCGCTGGACATATCCACACCTGGGATATGAATGCAGGGATGTCCCTGCAGCAGTGCGCCGATGTGACGCAGGGACTTCAGCTCTTCCTTGGGGAAAAAGCCACGCTCTGCCAGTGTGGAATACAGTGCCGGTGCGCAGTGTCCCTTGGACAACACCAGACGGTCACGGTCTGCCATATCGGGATTTTTCGGGTCAACGTGCATTTTTGCAAAATAAAGATAGGTCAGTGTGTCACAGATCGAGAGGGAGCCGCCCGGATGACCGGATTTTGCGTTGTAGGTACCCTCAACAACACCCATTCGAATGCGGCAAGCTGTTGCCTGCAGCTGTTTTTTGGTCATTTCATCCATTCTATGAACCTCCAATGATTTTGATATGGAACCTTGCGATGATGCAAAGTTATTCGGAAGATCCGCATAAAATATGATCGATCAGCTCTGCAATTGCATGTGTTTCACAGGAATTTTCAAGCTGAATATCCACAATTTCTTTCACACAGGGCTGTGCGTTGGACGGACAGGCGCTGAGATCCGCTTCCTGCAGCATTTCCAGATCGTTATCGAAATCCCCGGCTGCCACGATACGCAGCTCCGGCATAGCGCACAGTGTCCGGTATTTCCGCAGTGCACTTCCCTTTGTGGTGCCCTTGGGCAGCATTTCGTAAAAGCGTGCCTCAGACTGCACAAAATCCGCACAGTCCCAGCCCTGCGCCTGGAAAAATGCGACCAGATCGGGCATTCGTTCCGGTGCAATGGCAAAGAGTACCTTGAGCCATCCCCCTGCCGGGATTTCCTCTGGCATCATGAGGATAGGTTCCACCTGGCATATCTCCAGATGCTCCTTTTCATATACTGTCATGCGAGACACATATGTACCGTCCTCCCGGAGAATCTCCGCTGAAACATCCGGGAATGCATCCAGCACTATCCGTGTGATCTGAACTGCATCCGGCGGCAATGTCACTGTATCCAGCATGTTCCCGGATACCGGGTCGTATATCGCCGCACCGTTGAAGAGAATGACCGGCATATCCGGCTGCAGCTTCTGCAAATACCGCTGTGACGCCTGCAATGTCCGTCCTGTGGCAATGGCAAATCTGCCGCCTTTCTGCCGGAATTCCGTAATGGATGCAAGATCTGCCGGGGTGATTTCCTTACTGGCAGGCAACAGTGTTCCGTCCAGATCTGTCAGCAGCAGAGTGTTCTCCAGTGTTTCCATAGGCACGCTCCTTTTCAGGATTTCAATTTCCGAAGTACTTTTTCAAAATAGTCCGGCAAGGGACATTCGAATTCCAGATATGCGCCGGTAGTCGGATGGAGAAATCCGATCTTTGCGGCGTGGAGACACTGCCCCTCGATGCCGGGAAACGCCTTTCCATAGACATCATCCCCCAGAACCGGATGCCCCATATATGCCAGATGTACACGTATCTGGTGGGTACGTCCCGTCTCCAGCCGCAGCCGCAGATGGGTGGCACGCTGATATTCTGTCAATACTTCATAATGTGTCACAGCCGGCTTGGAATTCTTCTCGGTCACGCACATTTTTTTCCGGTCAACTGGATGGCGTCCGATAGGCGCCGAAATCGTTCCCGCAGGCTCCCGGAAATGTCCCATTGCCACTGCCTGGTATTCCCGTGTAAAGGTATGCGCCTGAATCTGCTCTGACAATGCCTGATGGGCAATATCGTTTTTTGCCACCATGAGCAAGCCGCTGGTGAAGCGGTCGATACGGTGCACGATACCCGGTCGAATCACGCCGTTGATGCCGGAAAGCCGGTCGCCGCAGTGATAGAGCAAGGCGTGCACCAATGTTCCCGTGGCATGTCCCGGTGCAGGATGCACCACCATACCCTTGGGCTTATTCACCACCAGCACATCATCATCTTCGTAGACAATATCCAGGGGAATATTTTCTGGCTCCAGGGAAAGCGGTTCCGGTTCGGGCAGCACGATCTCCACCACATCACCGCTGCGCTGGCGGTAATTCTTCGGTACAGGCTTTCCGTTTACGGTAATATGCCCTTGCTCCATGCGGGATTGCAGCAGAGAACGTGTCAGGGAAACTGACTCCTGGGCAGCCAGCCATTTGTCCAGCCGTTCCCCTGCCATTTCCGGCGGGATTTGCAGGGTCATCTTCTCAGGCATCCTCCGACTCCTTTTCGACAGTCCCGGAAACAGTGCCCTCTTTCCCCTGCTTTTCCAGCTTCGGGTCGATCAGGAAGAAGTACAGGGCAAAGAGAATCACGCCGATGACAACGCAGCAGTCTGCGAAGTTGAAAACAGCAAAGTGAAACAGCTTGACGTCCAGATAATCCACCACAAGTCCGCCCCGGAAGATCCGGTCAATGAGATTTCCGATGCCGCCGCCGATGATCAATGTCAGGCTTGCCGTCAGGAGCTTCGACTGCTTTCCCCGATGAATGAGCCAGTAGATACAAACCCCCATCAGGGCAGACGTCAACACAATGAGCAGCCAGCGCATTCCCGAAAAGCTGCTGAACACGGCGCCGTCATTTTCCAGATAGCGCAGTCCCAGAATCTCCGTGTCACCGAAATGCAGAAACTGCATCTCTCCCACAGGCTTCAATTCCAGGATTGCCCAGTATTTTATCAGCTGATCAATGACAGTCAGCAAAATAATTCCAATCAATGCAACGATCAGCACAAATGATTCCTTTCCCGTCAGGACTCCGATACAACCGAAGCGCAGCGTGCGCAAAGGGTCGGATGTGCGGCATTTTTGCCCACACTGTCCAGATACATCCAGCAGCGCTCGCACTTTTCTCCGGATGCACGTTCTACTGTATAAGCTGTCTCACCGGCATCTGCCTTAACTACGCTGACAGAAGAAACAATCAGCACCTTGGCAAGCACATCGGCTGCCTCAGACAGAATTGCATACTGGGCATCATCTGCAACGGAAATGGTCACAGCTGCTTCCAGAGACTTGCCGATGAGCTTTTCGTTACGCTTTTCCTCCAGCACCTTGTTGACTTCCATACGGGTCTGGTAGATCAGCTCCCACTTTGCCAGGAATGCTGCATCCTCAGTGATACCGCTTGCCTTGGGCATTTCGTTCAGGAATACGCTCTTGGCATCATCCTCCGCAGAATGGGGCAGATAGGACCAGATCTCCTCTGCCGTAAAGGAGAGGATGGGTGCGATCAGACGTGTGATGGCACTCAGGATACGGTACATGGCAGTCTGTGCCGCACGGCGTTCTACAGAATGCTCTGCCTCGCAGTACAGGCGATCCTTGATGATATCCAGATAGAAGTTGGACAGGTCTGTGGTGCAGTAATTATGAATGGCGTGGAATACCACATGGAAATCAAAGGATTCATAGCCCTCATGCACCTTTTCAATAACACTGTCCAGACGCATCAGTGCCCAGCGATCCAGTTCCAGCAGCTGGTCATCGGATACGCTGTCACGATCCGGGTGGAAGCCGTCACCGTTGCCCAGGTTACCCAGGATATAACGGGCAGTATTGCGGATCTTCTTGTATGCATCCGACAGCTGTCCCAGAATCTCCTTGGAGATACGGATGTCGGAGTGATAATCAGAGGAAGCCACCCACAGACGCAGGATATCTGCGCCGTACTGCTTCACGATCTCATCGGGCATAATGCCGTTGCCCAGAGACTTGGACATCTTTCTGCCCTCGCCGTCAACTACCCAACCGTGGGTGCAGACAGCCTTATAGGGTGCCGTGCCCTTATATACCACAGAAGTCAGCAGAGAGGACTGGAACCAGCCGCGATACTGGTCAGCGCCTTCCAGATACAGGTCAGCCGGCCACTGCAGGCAGTCGTACTGTTCCATAACAGCCGAGTGGGAAACACCGCTGTCGAACCATACGTCCATGATATCGAATTCCTTGGTGAACTCCTTGCAGCCGCATTCGCACTGTACTTCCGGAGACAGGAATTCCGACAGTTCCTTTGTCCACCATGCGTCAGCGCCTTCCTTCCGGAACAGGTTCGCAATGTCACGGATGGTAGTATCGTTGACGATGGGCTTCTTGCAGTCCTTACAGTAAATAATCGGAATCGGTACGCCCCAGGTACGCTGACGGGAAATACACCAGTCACTGCGGTCACGTACCATTCCCTTGATACGATCCTCGCCCCATTCCGGAATCCAGCGGACGTTTTCGATTGCCTGGATGGCTTCATCCTTAAAGCCGTTTACGGAGCAGAACCACTGTTCCGTTGCACGGTAAATAATGGGCTGGTGGCAGCGCCAGCAGTGGGGATACTGGTGGACGATCTTTTCCGTTGCCAGCATTGCGCCCAGCTCAGTCAGCTTCGCTGCAATCGCCTTGTTGGCTTCGTCCGTATCCATTCCCGCAAATTCGCCGGCTTCTTCCGTCTGACGTCCCTTGTCGTCTACGCAGACGAGAATGCCGATGTCGTCGTAATTCTTGCAGACCTCAAAGTCCTCTACGCCGTAGCCCGGTGCGGTGTGTACGCAGCCAGTACCGCTTTCCAGCGTAACATGGTCGCCTACGATCACCGGAGAAAGACGGTCGTACAGCGGATGCTTTGTCTTGATATGCTCCAGCTCACTGCCCAGGAATGTGCCTACCATCTCGTATTCGGTGATACCAGCTGCCTTCATGGTAGCAGAAACCAGTTCTGTTGCCATGCAGTAGTATTCCTCACCCACCTTCACCAGTGTATACTCATAGGACGGGCCAACGCAGATCGCCAGGTTACCCGGAATCGTCCATGTGGTGGTTGTCCAGATGACGAAATATACCTGTTCCTTGGCGATACCCAGATTCGTGAACAGACCCTTGTCGTCTGTCACCTGGAATTTCACATAGATGGAGTAGCAGGGATCGTTCTCATACTCGATCTCCGCCTCTGCCAGAGCGGTATTGCAGTCCGGGCACCAGTAAACGGGCTTCAGCCCCTTGTACATGTAGCCGCGCTTTGCCATTTCGCCGAATACTTCCACCTGACGTGCTTCATACTCCGGCTTCAGGGTAAGATACGGATCGCAGTAATGTCCCAGACTGCCCAGCCGCTTGAACTGTGCCATCTGATTCTTGACATGGGTCATGGCAAAATCCTTGCAGTGCTTGCGCAGCTCAACCGGTGAAATCGAACCATTTTCCACGCCGATGGACTTCATGGCTTTCAGCTCGATAGGCAGACCGTGTGTATCCCAGCCCGGCACATAGGGTGCGCAGAAGCCGCTCATATTCTTATACTTGATAATGAAATCCTTAAGCGTCTTGTTGAGCGCCGTACCCAGGTGGATCTCACCGTTGGCATAAGGCGGACCGTCATGGAGAATATAGCGGGGTTTTCCCTCGTTCTTGGCGATCATTGCCTCATACAGGTTCTCGTCCTCCCATTTCTGCAAGGTATCCGGTTCCCGTTTCGGCAGATTTCCACGCATGGGAAAATCTGTTTTCGGCAAATTGATGGTAGTATTATAATCCTGTGACATAGCTTGATCCGGCTTTTCCCCGCAGGCAAAAAGCCGCTCCTTTCCCTGAAATTAGTCTTTGTCCTGCAGATCTCCGAACCGGGAGTCATATGCGCCCTGGATGGTCTTTGCAGAAAACTGTGCAGAAGCAAACGGATCCGATGCAGACGGTGCTGACAGATCTTCCTCCGGGATCTTCGGTGCTTCTGCCTCTTCTGACACGCCGAAGGTATCGTCATCCTCTTCCGGCATTGCAGAGAGCATATTCAGATGCTCCTTATACATATCGAAGAGTGCCTTTTTAAAGTCAGCAACCTGCTTCTTGGCAGCAGCCAGTTTCTTGTGCGCCTCTTCAATTTCCGCTTCGTTCTTTTCGATGAGTGCGTCATGCTGTACGGTCACTTCATCCATCATTGCGTCTGCCTTTTCCTTTGCCTTTGCAATGATCTCCTCTGCCTGTGCATTTGCATCGGCAATGATCCGGTGACCTTCCTTCTGTGCACCGAGCAGCGCATCCTTCAGCGCATCCTCGTCACGCATGTATTCCCGCACCTTATCCGCCAGGACCTGAATCTTATTATTGCTGTCCTCCAGCTCCCGCTGTGCGATCTCGACTTCTTCCTCCAGTTTGTTCAGGAATTCGTCGATATCCTCCTGCTTATATCCAAAAGCAGCCTTTTCGAACCGAAGTTCATGGATTTCACTTGCGCTAATCATAAGGTATCTCCTCTCACTGATATTTTTGTATCGTTATATGATATCTCCCCTTCCGGGTGGTGCCGTCCACGGATTCCAGCAGGAATTTGCCGTATCCCCGGACAGAAAACACATCCCCGATCTGCATGGATGCAGAAGGAGTCTCAATCGCTGTATGACGGCAGGTCAGCTTTCCCTGTCGGATGAGCTGCACTGCCTTCTCCCGGCTCAGGCGTGTGACAAAAGCCACCACCGCATCTGCACGCAGCGATGCCACTGTCCCATTCAGGGTCAGAAACGCCGTATTCGCCGACAAACAGACCGGTGCATCTACCGCTACGCTGACGCCGATTTTTCCCACTTGATGCACCTCCTGCACAATGACAGGGGCGACATGGGCACACACAAACGCCTGGGTCATGCGGGCGTCGATGAGGATATCCCCCACCATATCCCGTTCCAGGTCGCACGCCATAAAAGCACCCAGAAAGTCACGATGCTCCGGCGGTTTTGCTGCCCGGTAGGAAAAGGTCAGACATTGTATGGGAAATTGTTCCCGTGTCACCGGGATCCACTCCGGCGTAAAGCAGAGCATGACACGCCGGGCGTGTTCCACACCGCCCCACATGGTGCATGTGACGCCGGCGGCATGGGCAATGGCTTCTGCCATGACGCCGTCCTCCTGAGGCACAAAGTCCGTGAAGTAGGGACGGCTGTCCCGGTCACAGCGTGCCGCCAGGTCGCTCCAGTGGGCTTTCATGAGCTGTACAGGGTCAGAGCCTTTGCGATCTGACATACCCATACTTGTCCGGGGAATTAAACCAGACCGCTGTCCTGAAGCTCGCCCACGATGCTGTCGCCGTCAAAGCCGACGTTCTGGGGAATGATCAGGAATGTCTGATTGGCAATGGGCTTGATTCTGCCGTGCATGGAATATGCTGCGCCCACAACAAAGTCGATGATCCGGCGCTTTTCGTCATCATTGATAGCCTCCAGGTTCAGGACGACTGTCTTATTCTGCATCAGATAATCAGCCACCTTCTTGGAATCGGAGGTGTATGCAGTTGCCTTTACCAGTACCACCTGGAACTGTGCTGTTGCCTTGATGGTAGCATAGCGCTCGTTTCTGCGCTCACGTCCCTCGTCATAGGACGGTGTCGGTCTGGAATAGCCTGCGGATGCAGACGAAGCAGCAGAAGCCGCACCTGCGGAAGACTCCTCCTCCGGTGCAGTGATATTGGGGGTCTCCGGTTCGTTCTCATCTGCCGGCATAAAAAAATCTTTCAGACTGTCTAATACGTTCATAATACTCTCCATTCTCCGCACAACTTGATATTACAGACAGCACCGTGGAGCGTGCGGTTACGATGTGTCCCTTTCATCTCACACATTAGGATGGCGGATGTCATTTACTGATATTTTCTCGCCCCGAACAAGGCAGAGCCTATGCGGACGAGGGTAGAACCATAACGAATGGCGGCGGCATAATCCCCCGACATTCCCATGGACAAGATGTCCATATCTATATTATCCATTTTTTTGGATGAAATGTCAAGATAAAGTTGCTGCATTTGGCAAAGAAATTTTTCATTTTCCCCTGCCGGCGGGATGGTCATGAGCCCTCGTACATGTACATAGGACAATTGTCCTATCTCCGACAACAAATCTTCCAGCTGTTCCGGTGAAACGCCGCTTTTGGATTCTTCTCCGCCCACGTTCACCTCAATGAGGATATCCTGTACCTTGCCCACACGTGCCGCATGGCGGTCGATTTCCGCAGCAAGGCGGAGGCTGTCTACGGAATGGATCAGCGTCATATCCTCGATAATATATTTCACCTTATTGGTCTGGAGATGCCCGATGAAGTGCACCTCTGCTTCCGGCAGGTAAAATTCTTTTTTGGACAAAAATTCCTGGACACGGTTTTCACCCAGTGTCCGGATGCCACAGCCGATGGCATGATTCACTGCCTCAGGTGCAACGGTTTTTGTGACTGCCATGAGGGTGATCTCCTCAGAGGGCTTGCGGTATTTCGCCTTTGCCTCTTCTATCTCATAGGTGATCCGCCGGTAATTTTCGTCGATATATCCGAAGTTAGTTTCCATTTGCATCAATCCCTTCCACAATGATAGAATCATAGAGCATCAGATAGCCGTCTCCGGCATTCATATCCGAAAGCACGTAATCCTTGCCCTCATAGATCACATCCAGGCGGCGGAACTCAATTTTCTCTCCGTCCTGCACATAGACGCCCCGGCTGTTCACCATCTGGGTGGTCTCCTCGCCAGTCTCTTCGTCTGTGACGGTTTCTTCCACATCCTTGAAGCGGATGGCATCCCGGGGCACCTTGATGCCCTCATATTCTCCCAGGATCATCTCCACATTTTCCGTGCGGTTCTGGACAAAATCCGAGGTCATGGTGTCGCAGTACAGGACAACCATCACTTTGCCGTCCTCGTCTGTGCTGCGCAGTTCCTGGATCGTTGCCTTTGCCTTGGCAGAAGAGGTCAGCAGCTTCAGCGTAACGGTATCCCCTACCTTGTACTTCTGTTCCTTGTTGTCGATAAGTCCGACCATGTACCAGCCGTACTGGGCGATGGATTTTCCGATGACGCCATTGTTCTGCGCCGTTTTTGTATCACCGCTGTTTTTTTCTTCCTGGGTGATCTTCTTGATCTGTTCCGGCGTAATATCAGAAAGTTTCTCAACAGTCAGAGACGACTCCAATCCGTCTGTATAGCTGACGAAGTAGGAAGAATTCTCTGACGTGACAGTCCCCACGGACTGCGTCTGGGCACTTTCCAGGGATTGTATCTGTGCGCTGAGATCGCTGATCTGCTGGGCAAAGGAAACCTCACCCTGACTAACGACGATCTGATAGGTGCTGTATGCCTCCACGAGCTTCTGTTCGGCGGAAGCCATGGCGCTGATATCCGACCGATCCCGATTCTGCACGATCTCCTTATAATACTGGGAAATCTGCCGGGACAGATCAGCAGGCTGAGCTTCCGCCAACGTACCGGGATTGGAGATGCGCTCCAGAACATCCAGCTTTTCCTGCAATGCTGCGATCTGCTGTTTCTGTTCAATGGATCCTTCGTCCGGATAGATCTCCGCAATGACATCGCCCACTGCCACCTTTCCGCCGTCAGGCACCTGATAGCTGACTGCACCGGTACCGCTGTAGGTGAGCACAGTTTCATCCCGGACATAGACGCCCTCAAAGATCTTGGATTCATCCGCAGTCGCCCGGATTGCCGTTTCGGTCTCATAGCTGGTATCCACGAAGTGATAGAAGATCGTACCAATGGTCACAAGGACGGAGGCAGAGAGCAGCACCAGCAAAACGTTATTCATTTTATTGCTGGAGTTCATAGCAGCATTACCTCACAAAATCAAAATTCTTTTTCCTCAGCATCCAGAATGGAAATGGGATGTGCCGGGATGATAGTAGAAATGGCGTGCTTGTACACCAGATTCTGTTTGCCGTCACATTCGAGAATCACAATATAGCTGTCGAATCCCTTGACAGTTCCCTTGAACTGATATCCGTTTGTCAGAAAGATCGTGACGCCGATCCGTTCTTTTCTTGCCTGATTCAGGAACACATCCTGAAGATTCAAAAGTTTATTCATTGCTGAGATCTCCTTTTTTATCAAACATATGCTTTCTCTCTCTGTTTCAACGAAAGCTCACTCTATATTATAGCACATTAAATCGGACTTGGCTATAATTTTTTGACATTTTTCCAGAATTTCTTGTTTCTTGTCAAATTTGTCGATAATTATCCACTGAATTGCACTATTTTTACGAAACCATGTCAACTGCCGTTTGGCGTATCTTCGGGTTTCCTGTTTGATTTTGTCGATACATTCATCAAGGGACATGGTTTTTTCGAAATATGGTATCAATTCCTTATAGCCGATGGCGTGATACGCCGTGCGAAGTGCCTCGTTCTGGTAGACGGCATACGCCTCTTCCACCAGTCCGTTCTGCACCATCTGATCCACCCGTGCATTGATCCGTTCGTACAGCAATCCACGATCTGAAAAGGTAAGTCCGATCTGCAAAGCATGATAGGGACTTGGCAGGCAATGGCTCTCTGCCTTGCATTCCGTAAAGGTCTTTCCCGTGGTCATGCACACTTCCAGAGCACGCACCACCCGCACCAGATTGTTAGGATGTATCTCCGCCGCTGCCTGAGGGTCAAGCTGCGCCAGACGTGCGTGAAGTGCTTCGTTTCCCTGGGCGGATGCATACGCCAGAAGTTCCTGCCGCAGTGCCGGATCCTGTTTCGTAGGGGCAAGCTGGACATTGGACAGCAGCGAGGAGACATAAAGTCCCGTACCGCCCACAATGACAGGCAAATGCTTTCGCCCGTGTATCTCTTCGATGAGGGGCTTTGCCAGTGCCAGATAATCTGCCACGCTGAATGCGGCATCCATGGGCACGCACCCGATCAGATGATGGGGTATCCCCTGCTGTTCCTCCGGCGTCGGCTTTGCAGTGGCAATATCCAGCCCCGCATAGATCTGCATGGAATCCGCAGAGACCACCTCTCCGCCGTACAGCTGGGACAGCATGACGCCAAGGGCTGTTTTCCCGGATGCCGTAGGTCCTACCACAGCCAGTACTGGTATTTTTTCCGATTCTGTCATGGATCACGTCCTCCGGAATTGCTTTTCCAAGTCGTATTTTCGAATGACGAACATCACCGGTCTGCCGTGGGGACAGTGGCGGATCTCCTCGTTTTCCCAGACCTCTTGCGCCAACTTCTGCAATTCCCGGATATCCGTATGATCGCCGGAACGGATCGCCGATTTGCAGGCGATGGAGTGGAGCATATCGTGGAAAGTATGCACCTGGGGATCTGCCTTGCCCAGCGCCAGATTATGGGCAATTTCCGCAATGACCTCATCCAGGTTCAGTTCCAGCACAAAGGACGGCACCGCTGTGGTGATCAGCTGGGGCGGTGTACTGCAATCAAAGGAAAAGCCCATTTCCGCCAGCCGAGGGAGATTTTCCTGCACTGCAGAGAATTCCTGCATGGACAAAAGGGTCTCTGTGGGACGAAGCAGCATCTGGCTGGTCTGCTTTGTTGCACCGGAACGCAGGCGCTCGAAAATCACCCGTTCGTGGGCTGCATGCTTATCGAAGATCAGCAGCTTTTCCTCGTTCTCCGCCTCTGCCAGAATATAGTTCTGGAAGATCTCTCCCAAGACACGGATCCTGCTGTGTTTTTTCTCCGGCGACGGAAGCTGTTCCGGCTGCGGCTGTATCTGCGGAACAGGCTTCGGCTTTGCCGCAAAGGCACGGCTGTCCAGGAACGCATAGCCTTCCACAGAAACCGGGGTCTCTTCCGGCGGTATTGCATCCTCTTCCGGCGCATCCGGCAGCGCTTTCTCCGGTACAATTTCCGGCAGCACTCTCGTTCCCTGCGGAATTGTGACAGCAGTCCTGGCTGCCGTCAGCGGAGAAGCCTTATTGTTTTGCACGGGTTCCGGATGGCGTATCTCCGGCGGCAGGAACACCTCCGGTTCTTCCTCAGGTTTTGGCGGTGACGGCAGTGCCGGCTGGATGAATTCCTGCTGAGGTTCCGTGGGCGCTGTCCAGTCCTTCTGGGGCACACGCTCCATCTGGAAATCGTAGATCAAACCGTTTTGCATGAGGGCATTTTTCACCGCAAAAAACAGGCTGTCCATAACGGCTTTTTCGTTGGAGAACCGTACCTCTGCCTTTGCCGGATGAATATTCACATCCACCTGCGCCGGCGGTACCTGGAGCATCAGCACGCAGGTGGGGAACTTCCCTACCATAATGAGATTCTGATAGGCATTTTCCAGTGCAACGCTGCACTGCTTCGAGCGGACGTATCTGCCGTTGACGAAGAAGTTCTGGAACGTCCGGTTGGAACGGGAATACAAGGGTTTTCCCACGAAACCCCGGACAGTATTCATGCCGTCCGCATAGTCCACCGGGATCATGTCATGGGCAAATTCCTTGCCGCAGATGGCATAAATGGCGGCATAGAGATCGCCACTTCCGTCGGTACGGAATTCCGCCCGATTGTCCCGGATCATCCGGAAGGCGATGTCCGGATGGGACAGCGCGATCTTCTGGACGATCTGGCTGACGGCGTTGGCTTCGGCAACATCCCGTTTCATGAATTTCTGGCGTACCGGCACATTGAAGAACAAGTCCCGGATCAGCAGTGTAGTACCATCGGGACAGCCTGTCTGTTCCGGTTCTCCGGCAACACCGCCCTCGATGGTATAGCTGGTGCCATATTCATCCTCTTTCCGTTTGGTCAGCACCGTGACCTTTGCCACTGCCGCAATGGACGCCAATGCCTCACCCCGGAATCCCAGGGTGAAGATCTGGTCGAGATCCTCTTTTTCCGTGATCTTACTGGTGGCATGGCGGAGAAATGCTGTGGGTACTTCCGACGGTGCCATGCCGCAGCCGTCATCCACAATACGCATATAGGTCGTACCACCGTTTTTGATCTCCACGGTAATATGCTTCGCCCCGGCGTCAATGGCATTTTCCACCACTTCCTTGATGACGGATGCCGGACGCTCAATGACCTCACCGGCAGCGATCAACTCCGAGATCTCTTTCCGCAGCACTGTAATATGCGGCATGACAACACCTTCTTTCCTGGGATATAAATTAAGAGTTAGGAATGATGGTATCTCCTGCGGAGATATATTATGGGCATCTCTAAAAACCCCGAATCCGTCAGATGTGGTGCAGATTTGCGACAGAT
>NZ_CALDMP010000035.1 GCF_937915125.1 uncultured Ruminococcus sp.
ACGAAAAATCTGACGGCGCATCTGACGCACAATCTTTGTGCGGTATTGCCATAAAAATGCTCGTGAATACACAAAGTATTCACTGCGCTTTTTGCTTCATCTGACGAAAAATCTGACGGCGCATCTGACGCACAATCTTTGTGCGGTATTGCCCTAGATAAACTTGCGGCATAAATATCGTCATTCGTCGCCCTTTATTCTCAATGGGCGAAAGCCCATCTTGCGGTATTCTCCTAGACTGACAAATTTTCTGCTCGCAATTTTATCTATTTCCATTTAAGGGATTAGTATAAAAAAACGAAATGGAGGACAGGAAGATGAAGAAGAGTATACTGAAGGTATACAGTTTATTTGGCGGCATGATCGCATCTCTTGCCATGCTGATGACAGTTATGACAGTGAATTCCACATGTATTTATCTGACACATCAGGAAGAACTGCCGCAGAATGCAAAGAAACTTCGCAAATTCTGATGTTCACGAAACTATCAGATACGATTACAGAATCCCTTGCGGAGAACGGCAGGATCGAATCAGAAAATCTGGAGCTTTGCCGGTATGGCGTGAGACAGCTTCTGACAATTTTGTTGAATTGGATAACAACGCTTGTAATCGGATGGCTCTTTGGTATGATCTGGGAAAGCGTTATATTTACTGCTGCCTACATACCGCTGCGCAGCTATGCCGGTGGATTTCATGCCAAAACGCCTTTGCGCTGTTATGTTTATTCGATTTTGATGATCGCTGCCGTTCTGACAGTATTGCGGTTTGTTCCGGAACAGATCGGATATGACGGAGCTGCATACCTGGTCTCCGGTGTTGTTTTCTGGAAACTGGCACCGGTGGAGGATCCGAATAAACCTTTGGATGAAATGGAGAAAAGGGTATTCCGGCGGCGTACAATGTATATATGGCTGCTAGAAAGTGCAGTGATTTTGGTTTTATTTCTTCTGCGGCAGCAGATGGCAGGACGATGTGTTGTTTTGTCCATGCTGGTGCTGAGCGGAATGCTGATTGCAGGAAAAATCAAAAATGTCCGGTATAAATGCTGATCTCTGATTGAAGACAAACGGACAGATCAATAAAGATAAAAAAAGTAGATAACAAAAGAATCGAAGAAAAAACGAGTTGATATCACAGAAAGCCAATTTTTTCATACGTTTGGTGTTATCTGTCTTTAGCATTACACATGATTTATTGAAACGGCTCTGACGTATGCTACGAACAGACAGATACAGACAGGAACAATTCAATATTACAGAAACAGAAGCATAATGATGAATAGAACTGTCAAAACAACGATGGAATGCCACGTGATTATGAACTGGAGACAACAGAACTCACACGAGCAGAAAAATTGGGAACTGAATAAGATCGGTCTCTTCCCGAATATCTGATAAAAAATAAACATGATAATTGGGGAAGACTGTGTGAAGTCCGGACAGAGAGAAAAAATACTGTCCGGGCTTTTTGCATTCTTTTGCGATATATAGACGCACCTTTTTTCGTTATGCGGAATATACTGGATTGAACCTGAAAGGAGGAACAGAGATGAAAATTGTTGTTGTGAAGAGCCCGCGTTTGCTGTCTGGTTTGTTTCGTGTGATATTTAAAATTCAAAAGGAATCGTCTGAGGAAGAACGATAAGGTAACACTGCACAAAGAACGCCTGCGGCTTTGTGCGGTATTGCCCTGAACCATCCATATCCTATGCCTTTGTCATACAAGCTGTGACAAAGGCATATTTTTTGCGTATAGGACATAAAGTGAATCAGAAGAGATAGGCTATACTTGCGAAAAAGGAGCGTAATGACATGGAAGAATTCAAAGAAAATGACATGGAGAAACGTCAGGAGATGATTTCTTCTGAACCAATTCAGATCATTGGCGATACAGTGCCCAAAAAAGAACAGCATGCAGATGATGTGGCTCTGACGCAATGTATTCTCTGTGTGGTTCTCGTGCTTTGTGTATTTGCACTCCATTGGATAAAGCCCGAATGGCAGGAGATGCTTTTGTCACAGTATGCAGCTCATAGAGATGCACCGCCCATTGCATGGCTGGACAGCTTTCTGAAGGCGGTTCAGCAGTGGATCGCCGGATGATTCGGTTGTCTTGGCATGGTATAACATTCTGTGTGGATTTCAGCTTTTTTGCAGTTGCTGCATGGATTGCACTCAGCGGTGGACAGCGAATGCTTTGGGAAATCTTATCTGCCTGCCTGCTGCACGAACTGGGGCATCTGATAGCTATGGAGTGCTTTCATCGCCGGGTGCAGAAGGTGATGCTT
Organism: uncultured Ruminococcus sp.; assembly: GCF_937915125.1. Lineage (GTDB taxonomy): Bacteria > Bacillota > Clostridia > Oscillospirales > Ruminococcaceae > Ruminococcus_C. Next base: position 2,290 of record NZ_CALDMP010000035.1, read on the forward strand.
TGCGGCGCAGGTGTTCTCATTCAACCGGCAGGGGATTATGCTGCCTATTGGCAGGACGAAATCGTTTTTCTCGCCGGTCCACTTGCAAATCTGTTCTTTGGTGGAATTCTTGTGGCAGTCCAAGGCGTAAATGCATTCGGAATGCTCCATCTGGGATTGGGGCTGTTTAATCTCATGCCCTATTCACATCTGGACGGTGGGTCAGTTTTGTATGCTGCACTCTCCGCTATGAATCTGCTGCCCGATCGGACAATACAAATTCTCAATGGAATCAGTCTATGCTTCTCAGCAGGACTATTTTGTGCTGCATTTGCGCTTGGCGTTCGAAATGTTTCCTTTTATGGCATGGTGTTATATCTGCTGTTTTTACAATTTCTACTGAAAAAAGAAAATACGAGATCGATCCCATGATACATTTTGGATCATATCAGCAAAAAAAGGCTGCTGCATTTACTGTGCATCAGCCTTTTTCTGAATCAAAATTATAAGATAAAACAAATCAATCCGCTGCATCCTTCGTTGATGATACGCTGCAGCGTCTCCTGCAATTTCAGCCGTGCGTCCATGGGCATTTTGGAAAGCTTGTTGTGCAGACCCTCGCCCACCAACTCGTGGAGTGATTTGCCGAAGATGTTGGATGACCAGATCTTTGTGGGGTCTTCCTCGAAGCCCTCCAGCAGATACATGACCAGCTCTTCGCTCTGCCGTTCCGTTCCCACAATAGGGCTTACTGTGGTGCGGATATCTGCACGCATCATGTGAATAGACGGTGCAGAGGCACGTAGGCGCACGCCGTATCTGCCGCCCTGCTTGATGATCTCCGGTTCTTCCAGGGTCATTTCCTCCTGATCAGGCATGACAATGCCATAGCCCGTTGCCTCTACCTCACGCAGTGCCGGTTCGATCTTGGCGTATTCTTTCTGTATCCGGCTCAGTTCCATGAGAATGGGCAGCAGGTCGTTTTCGCCGTGGATATCCAGCCCGGTCGCCTCGCCCAGGATACGATAAAACAGCGTAGAATCAATGCCGATCTGCACGGTCACGCCGCCGGAACCCATGTCAATGTCCCGTATGGCTGCATCTGTTACATAAGGACAGGTGCGTACGGCTTCTGCAAAGCTATCCGTATCCCGGATGGTATGGATCTCCGACGCTGCCTGACGAATGCAGGAAAAGACGGAATCACGCAGCCAGTGGTCTTTCTCCAGCTCGGCGATCCAGTGGGGCATGCACACGTTGATTTCCCGGACGGGAAACACCCGTAGCAGTTCGGTCAGAATGGTGCGGATATCGCTTTCGTCCAAGTCAGGACAACTTACGGGGATCACCGGCGCATTATACTGCTCCTGGAGTCTTGCCGCCAATTCCTTGGCTTCTTTCGTATGGGGATGCAGGCAGTTGAGCAGAACTGCAAAAGGTTTCCCCAGTTCTTGCAATTCTTCAATGACACGCTGTTCGCAAGCGGCATATTCTGCACGGGGCAGATCAGTAATACTGCCGTCTGTAGTGACCACCAGACCAATGGTGGAGTGCTCTGCAATGACCTTTCGGGTGCCAACTTCTGCTGCCATATTGAAGGGGACTTCCTGGTCAAACCACGGGGTATGTACCATCCGGGGATGTTCGTTTTCGATATACCCCAGCGCACTAGGGATAATATAGCCCACGCAGTCGATCATACGCACCCGCATTCTCGCTGCATCTCCCAGCGTCAGCTCCACGGCTTCTTCGGGAATGAATTTCGGTTCTGTGGTCATAATGGTTCTGCCGCCGGCAGACTGAGGGAGTTCGTCAATGGCACGTTCCCGCCAGGCTTCGCTCTGGATGTTGGGAATGACCAGCTGTTCCATGAACCGTTTGATAAAAGTGGATTTTCCCGAACGGACGGGACCGACCACGCCCACATAAATATCGCCCCTTGTACGCCGAGCAATGTCTGCATAAATATCATTTGCCATTCTATCTGCGCCTCCTGTACACACTTGTTAGTGGACGATGGGAATGAAAAGCATACCTGGTGTGGTCAGCTGTTCATCTGTCAGTTCATTTTCCTCCATGATGGCACCAACGCTGGTGTGACACCGCTTTGCAATATCCCAGACATTTTCATGCTCCACGCCGTAATACAGCTTCAGCGCATAGTCGCCGTCACGTACCAGTTTGTTTTCACCATCCACAGTCAGATCAGAAAGGCAGGTATGTCTTGCTGAGGGACAGAGGGTGCCGTGTAGCAGCAGATTTGCCTTGACGGAAATGGTGCCATCGGATGCCAGATGATAGGTGCAATCTGTGGGTTCCACCTGTGCCTGGAGCGTGGCATTATCCACAGGCGTGTCGGAATCGGTGTATACCTCGAATGCCTCTTCTTTTTCCAGGAGCATAGGCATACCTTCTGTATCCCGTGCCAGCAGACTACAGCAGAGCATACCGCTTACACGGATCCGGTTGGTGTCAGAGAGAAGCTGCATGTTGATATTGCGCACCTGGCAGTGCAGGTCATAGATGCACTCTGGAATGGTATCTCCCGGATGCAAGGTCGCATTGCACATCAGATTGGCGTGTACCGGCTCTGGTGCCATGTCGATTTGCAGGGACACGGTGCTTTGCTCACAGGGATACAACGTGGAGAAAGCGTCAGTTACCAGCTGTACTGCGGCAGTTTTCACAGCAGTGCAGCGCATCCGCAGTTCGATCTCGCACTGGAGCAGATCCATGGCACCGTTTTTTCCGGCGGTAGGCTTGAGATCACAGCGGATGACCTGAACATCGGCATTGCCCCGGTAGCTGTCGTCGATCTGTTCCATATCCACGATCTGGCTGTATGGGATGGTGAACTGCATCTGATCCAGACCGTTAGAACCGTCCTCCCGCTGCCAGGTGTAAAGAAAATGCACTTCAGCTTCCCCTTTGACAATGAGCTTTCCAGCCAGAATGGACTGCTCCTGGTGATCCAGCCGTACTTCACTGCGGACAATATTGCGGATGGGCGGTTTTGAAGTGCCCAGTTCGATATCTTCACTGAGGATCATATTTTTCATAGCGCAGCGTTTTTGTGCGGCATATTCCACCGGAATCTTTCGCAGCTGCACATGCATCCCAAAGACATCCCGGATGACCTCCTGCTTGCGGTCGCCTGTTATACGGATCTGAACAGAGACAGCACCTCTTACTTCCAGGCGGCGTGGGCTGACGGCACGGCAGTTGGCGTATGTGGTTTTGGGACGCAGATGTACGGTAGGGGAATCGGTGGGGCGGGGCAGCTCAATGCTGCGGGAAAATGTCATCTGCTGTGAGACGCATTGCAGCAGGGTACTGCCGGAGCCGCAGTAGAGCACCCGGATATCGGCACGCAGCTCATAGGTAATGCGGTCAGTGCCGGTGGTGTAGTTGACAACGGTGGGCTGAATCTCACAGCCGATGATTCGGAAGATATCTGGGTCATAGTCAGGCAGTACATAATCCAGTTCAACGCTCTGCTCCTGCATATCGTCCAGAATGGTTTCCGTGACAGGGATCATCTCCCGGTTGATTTTCAAGTCCATGTGGAACTCCTCCTTTTCGCCGTCCGGCGGCGTTTGTTTGCTCTATCCTATGCAGACAAGCGGACAGTTAGACCAAAGAGGGGATTTGTGAACACGCTCTCATTTATCTCCGCAGGCGATACCAACATTCTTCATTCCTAAGGCAACACCGCACAAAGAGCGCCTGACGGCTTTGCACGTCATATGCTTGCATCTTTTCCGTCATATTTCACAAAAATGCTCGTGAATACACAAAGTATTCACTGCGCTTTTTGCTTCATCTGACGAAAAATCTGACGGCGCATCTGACGCACAATCTTTGTGCGGTATTGCCCTAAGGCAACACCACACAATCTTTGTTCGTTATTGCCCTAATTCAAAAAATGGCACAAGGGGGATTCCCAAGTGCCAATGTTTCCTATAAGATAGATTTATGCGCCGATATTTTTCTGATATATCAGTTGCAACCCTTTCAGCAGCAGCATGTTATCCAGTACGATCTCATGCCGGCAGTGGGGGATGATATATTCGGACATGCCGCCTGTGGCGAGAAATGTGGGCGTTTCGCCGAGTTCATCTGTGATTCGATCCAGTAATCCGTCAATGCATCCTGCGGCACCATAGAGGATGCCGCTTTTCATGCATTCGATGGTATTGCTGCCGATGCATTTTTTCGGCGGCTCCAGGGAAATTTTTGGGAGCTGCGCAGTCTTTTCCGTGAGGGCGTTCATGGAGATGCCAACGCCTGGCGCAATGATGCCGCCGATATGCCGCCGCTGGGCGTCAATGACGGAAAGGGTAGTTGCTGTGCCCATGTCGATGATAACGATAGGTGGCTTGTATTCGTGAAGTGCTGCTACAGCGTCAGCCACACGGTCGCTGCCCAGCTGCGCCGGATTGTCGATGGCGATCTGCAGCCCGGTCTTGATGCCGGGACCTACGATCATCACCGGACAGCGTGCAATCTTTTCAATTGCCTTGCGCATGGAATTGTTGATAGACGGCACAACAGAAGAGATAATGCTGCCTTCGATCTCATCTGTGCGGATCTCGTAGATTTCCAGAATCGTTTTGATGGAAATGGCAAGCTCCAGGGGCGTGGCATTCTGGTTGGTGGAAATACGTTCCACAAATAAAATCTGCTGCTCCTGGAAGCAGCCGATGACAACGTTGGTGTTGCCGATATCAATGGCGAGTACCATGGAAATACCTCCGGGATAGAAATTTCTTTTTCGCTATTATAGCATAGTTTACGTGGAAATGCAAGTTGTGATGAAAAAATCCGAGTTTCAAAATCAGTTGAAAAAATGTTGTTGTTGTGTTATAATGAACAAAATGGAAGAAAGGTAAGAGAAGATATGAAACGAAATGATGCAGAATACAGAAACATACTTCTTTGTATTCTGTTCGGAATGTTTTTGCTGACAGCATATTGTGTACATAAAAATCAAATTAGCGTTGAATCTTTTTCTTTTTCCCATGATGCAGATGTCTATCAATTTGAGGATATTCAGCGAGCAGGTGTAAAAACCAACGGATTCTCGAATACCCAGGAAACATCCGTTACAAATGCAGGTCAGGCAGTTGCACTTGCTAAAAATGAGCTTACAATCTCCTATAATCAAATTGCTGTAGAATATGATGCACAAAGCTGTATGTGGCGTGTGTGCTTTTCCACCAAAAATACTGCTGGCAATGAACAGGCGGTTTATCTGAACTCAGATGGTACAACAAGGCTCTGCACTTGGGGAGAATGAATACCAAACGAAAAAATCCCACCGGAAACGCTGGACAAAATCCGGCGCATATGCTATAATGAATAACGAACAAATTGGAAAACACCCAATTTTCTGAAAAAAGTGAGAGCAGGAGGCTTATCTGATGAAATATCTGGTAGTTTTATGTGATGGTATGGCGGATTATCCCGTGGATGCACTGGGCGGAAAGACACCCCTGGAGGCTGCGGATACTCCGAATATGGATGCGCTGGCAAAAAAATCCACTGTTGGTCTGGTGAAAACCGTGCAGGACGGCATGAAGCCGGGCAGCGATGTTGCAAATCTCTCTGTTTTGGGCTATGACCCCATGAAGTATTACACCGGACGTTCTCCGCTGGAGGCAGGCAGCATCGGTATTGATATGAAGCCCACAGACGTATCTTTGCGCTGCAATCTGGTGACGCTCAGCGATGAACCCAACTATGAAGATCGCACGCTGGTGGACTATTGCGCTGACGATATCTCCACTGAAGAGGCACGGATCCTCATGCAGGCAGTCCAGGAGGCACTGGGAACGGAAACATTCCGGTTCTATACCGGTGTGGCATATCGTCACTGCCTGATCTGGGATCACGGTACCACCGATCTGGGCGGATTGACACCGCCTCATGATATCACAGGTCAGCCGGTGAAGGACTATCTGCCCCTGTGTCATAGCCAGAATGCCGCACCGTTGTACGATCTGATGGTGCGCTCTTATGATGTACTGAAAGACCATCCCGTGAACCAGGAGCGTATGAAGCAAGGCAAGCGTCCGGCAAACAGCATCTGGCTCTGGGGTGAGGGCGTCCGTGCCAACCTGGATCCCTTTGCGGAAAAGTATGGTCTCCATGGCTCCATGATCTCGGCAGTGGATCTGCTCAAGGGCATTGGTAAATTCTCCGGCATGGATATCGTGGAAGTTGAAGGCGCTACCGGTTACATTGACACCAATTTTGACGGCAAGGCTGCGGCTGCCATTGCGGAATTTGAACGTGGTCAGGATTTTGTCTACATTCACGTAGAGGCACCGGACGAGTGCGGTCATCGTGCAGAGATCCAGAACAAGGCAGATGCCATTTCTCTCATTGACAAGAAGATTCTCGGCCCAGTAGTGGGTGCGCTGGAGAAAATGGGTGAGTTCAAGGTGCTGGTAATGCCTGACCATGCAACGCCTCTCTCTCTGAAGACCCATACCAATGACCCCATTCCGTTCCTGATCTACGACAGCCGTGATCCGAAAAACGGTCCGGAAACGTTCAGCGAAAAAACCGCAAAGGCAACCGGTCTCTATATTGACGAGGGATTCCGGATGATGCAGAATTTTGCCGCAAAGTAAGGCAGGTGTGCTTCAGCAAAGGATGAAACAATTTTTCAAAATGTACCGTCTGGTACTTCTCAGCTTAGCCGCAGTCATAGCGGTACTTGCACTGACTGCTGGGTATACCGTCGGTGTGGTGAGTCAGAACGATGTGATAGCACAGATCGACACGAATATCGGTTCGGTGGAGGCATATCTGGAGAAAAATAAAAATACTACCACCACATTGACAGAAGAATTCAAGGAAGAATATGCAGCAAAAACCAGAACCATCGCCATGCTGCTGGCGCAGGACAGTTCTTTTATTACGGATGATCGTACGCTGGAGGAACTGCGTGTCACAGTGGATGCGGATATGATCAGCGTTGCAGATGTGGACGGCAATGTGGTTGCAAGCACAGACCCTTCCGGGGAAGGCACTTCTATCCGGGAGGAATTCCGCAGCCATCTGGAAGATACGGTGTATACTGAAGTGCTGTTCCTGCTGGAATCCGACACGCCCACCATTGTGGCGGCATCGGCTCTGGATGGTGGCAATGGTCTGGTACAGATCACATTCTCTGCGAATTCCATGGTGTCACTTCTACAGGATGCAGATCTGGCGAATGTGGCATCGGATATGCCCTTGTATTCCTCCGGAACTACTGCCATTCTGGAAACGGATACGCTGAAATATATCAGCTGTACCGACTCGTCCCAGATCGGCAAAAAAGCGGAGTATGATCCGGGGAAACTGCAAAAGAAAAAGGGTAAGTTCGATATAGAAAATACAGACGGCAAGACAGAAATGGTGCACTATCAGACCAGTGGGGATTATATTATCCTGGCAACGGTTTCTTATTCTGATATTTACCATATGCGCAATGTCGTTATGGGCTGGATCATCTGCGGCGGCGTGCTGATGCTGATCGTTACAGCACTGGCATTGCGGATGGTGTTCCTGCGGCAGGAAAAAGCGAAAAAGACTTCATAAAAGAGAAAGCCACCTGGAAAGAACCGGGTGGCTTTTATTTGTTTAGTGTATACATATATTTTATTTAATTTTGTTTATGTTGGATATTGACATGGTGGTTTTTATATGTTATCATATATATAGAATTCAATATTAAAATTCAAATGTGTATTATCTTATTAGAAAAGGATTCTTATTATGAAAATAAAAACAGCAACATTAAAATTCATATCTTCAGTTATTGCATTAAATCTATTTGGAAGTACAGCGTCGTTGTCAGCTTATGCTGATAATATGGTGGAAAATGAGAATGATTATGAACAATATGTATCTGATATTCTTCATGCTTATCTCAAAGAAGAAAATATTGGTGACAGTGGAATTGCGAATATTAGTAAAAAAATGGATGTTTATGATTTTTCAACTGGTGTTGATTGTAAGGATATATATTTTGTTATTTCTGATGAAAACATATTTGGAACTTTAACAGTACAGGAAGTTGAGGGGAATTTCTATTCTTCATTCGATAAAACAACTTATTCTAAATTGCAATCTGAATATGCTATTGGCGATTCAATTTGTTTGGGCTTTTATGGAAATCAATTTCTTGTTTATACCGAAAATGGATATTATCATGCCGATTCGGGCGATGTGGTGACAGGATTAGACTACTTTAATAGTGTAAATGCTAATGTAACACCAATTGAAATAGATAGCCAAATCGATTTAGCAAGCATTCCTATGCAGAAAAGTGTTCTTTATAATAATGTTTTGGATGTTCCTCTTGCAGCTAATGCATTAATGAATGGAAAAGGGTTATGTTGGGCAGCATGTATTGCGTCAAAATATAATTACTATCATGGAACAAGTATGCCATGTCAAGCGGTATATAGCAAATTACAACATACATATGGTGGAACGCCGGATGGAAGTATTATTTGGGTTTTAAAAGGATATCATGCGTATAATATGGCTTCTATGATGACAGATGGAGTCATGTCTTGTTCGGAGGTTACTTCACATATTCAGAAAAATAATCCTATACATGTAGATTTATCTGGACAAACATCTAGTGGTACAAATGTATATCACGCTGTTCTTTTGTGTGGTGTAAAAGTGTATCAGGGATATGCCTTGTATTATATAGGTGATTCAAACCGCACAGAGTACTTGACCTCAGTATATGTTTCTTCAGAGATGATGCAGGGAAAAACATCATTTGTGTATGCCGTTCCAAATGATTGGCAAGGTACAGAATTTAGTGAATGGCGATGGTCTGCTTGTGAAGGATGATGTGATATGAAAAAAAGTTTTTTATGTTTAGTTGCAATTTTGAATATTGGCTTTGTTTACCTTTTCACAGGATGTGAATCTCATGATGAACAAGAATCAGCAGATTTACTGGAATCGAATTTACCAGTTCAAACGAGTTGTGTAAATCAGCTGCCAGCCGGAGACACTGCATCTGCAATTTGTTATCAAGGCACTGTGTACTACGGTCTGGATGCATCCTGTGATCCGCCGGAAGAAACTGCCGGTGCTGAATATGTAGGGAAAACCAAAGCCATGGAAGCAGAAGGTACATTTATCTCTCCGCAAGACGAACTGGAATTCACTGGAGGAGGGGGAATGGATGTATATGTCGTCATGCAGAATGATACTGTACAAAAATTTATTATCCGGCTTGAGAACCCTGATATTGCGCCTGGCTATGTGGCATTGGACAGCTTGACCACACAAAAACCCGACTATTACGATACTGATACCGAATAGAAAAAACCGACCTGCTGCATTTTCTAAAGCAGGTCGGTTTGTATTTTATGATATATGAAAATTATTCCATGACAACAGCATTTCCCAGCAATTTAAATTCCTGACAGCTCTTGCAGAGATCGTTCAGAAAAGCGGCAATGCTGCGGTCACGCAGATTTCCTTTGAAGTCGATGTGGAATACTACATCGAAGCTGCCATTCCGGATGGGACGGCTTTCGATTTTGGTCATATCCAGCCCGTACAGGAAGAACTTGTTCAGGATCCGGCTCAGGCTGCCCGGTTCGTTGGAAATGGTCAGCATAACAGAAATGACGGATGCATCCGGGCTGACCTGCATATTCTTCGTAATGCAGATGAACTGGGTGTAGTTAGGTACCACATTGGAGATGCGGGAGGCGATCACATCCAGGCGGTTCAACTGTGCGCATTCCTCCGAACAGATAGCAGCGATGGTCTTGTCACCGGCTTCTGCCGCCATCTGCGCTGCCGTAGCGGTGTTGCTGTAATCCCGTCTCGGCAGATGATGGGCATCCAGGAAATCGCTGCACTGAGAAAGTGCCTGGGGGTGGGAATATACCAAGGCAATGTCGTCCAGAGTTGTGCCAGGCAGGGCTGCCAGACAGTGGGTCACTTCCACCTGATTCATGGCAGTAATGAAGAAACTGTGCTTGCCCATGAGATCCACTGTCTGTGTCACGGTACCGGAAGTGCTGTTGTAGATGGGCAGTACGCCGTATTCCAGTTCGCCGGATTCCACAGCCTCGAACACATGTTCAAAAGTAGGGTAGAACCGGATCTCCCGTCCCGGAAAAAACGCCTGAGCAGCAGTCTCGGAGTTTGCACCTACGGTGCCCTGACAGCCGATTTTCACTGCTTTTTCCATGTGCGGCAACCCGATTTCCGGTGCTTCTTCTGCTGCAATCAGCATTTTCTGCTGTAATTGGGAGCTGATGCTCATCATATTGGCAAACATGGTGCGGGAGGCAAGTCCCAGTCCCTCAGCGGCATTCTGTTCCACCCGATCCAGCACCTGCTTTTCTCGGTCTGCCTGAAAAACCGGCATATTGTGTGCCTTTTTATATCGTGCAACATCCTGGCAGAGCAGCATGCGCTGTTCAAACAGGGATTGGATCTGTCGATCCAGCTTGTCAATTTCAACTCGAATTTCACTCAGTTCCATGGCGAAGTCCTTTCCTTGCGATGATCTGCGGCATCTGCGCCGCCTTACTTCCCATTATACACAATTTTTTTTCAAAAATCAAGATAAAAATTTGAATAGCTATTGAAAATGACTCCTGTTTTGTGCTATAATGAAATGTACGTGTAATGTTTCGCGGAAAATGGGAGATAGGAGGGATGTCTTGTGCGGATTCTGGGAATAGACCCGGGCTATGCCATTGTGGGATTTGGCGTGGTATCATACCACGGTTCGGATTTCACACCGCTGGAATATGGTGCCATTACCACAGAAGCCGGAACTCGGTTTGCGGCACGGCTGACTGCGATCTATGACGATCTGGACTTTCTGCTGAAACGGTTTCAGCCGGACTGTATTGCCATTGAACGATTGTATTTTACTTCCAATCAAAAAACAGTAATTGATGTGGCACAGGCGCGCGGCGTCATTGTCCTCTGTGCAGAGCAGCACGGCATTCCACTGTATGAATATACGCCGCTTCAGGTGAAACAGGCAGTTGTAGGCTATGGCAAGGCGGAAAAGCGGCAGGTCATGGATATGACACGGCGTATTCTGAAGCTGGCACAGATCCCGAAGCCGGACGATGCAGCAGATGCACTGGCACTTGCCATTTGTCATGGTCACTGCGCAACTGGTGTGCAGTTACAGGAGCGAAAAATCAGAACAGGAGATACCGTATGATTTATAGTGTACATGGAAAACTGATCGCAAAGGAGCCGTCATTGGCGGTGGTGGAATGCGGCGGCGTGGGTTATGCCTGCCGGACGACATTCTATACCCTGGGACAGCTGGGCAGCGTAGGCGAAACTGTCTTTTTGTATACGGTGCTGTCTGTCCGGGAGGATGCAGCGGAACTGTTCGGCTTTGCCACAAAACAGGAATTGCAGTGCTTCCGGCTGTTGGTGTCGGTTTCCGGCGTAGGATCTAAAGCAGCCCTTTCCATCTTGTCTGACCTGTCGCCGGATCAGTTCCTGCTGACAGTGGCATCCGGAGACAGCAAGGCGCTGACTCGTACCAAAGGTATCGGTGCGAAATCGGCACAGCGCATTGTCATGGAGTTGAAAGATAAGATCGCCGGAGAATCCATCGGACTTCTTGCCGGAACGGAAACAGCGGCAGTATCTGCGGCATCCCAGTCCACCGGCAATGTGGGTGAGGCAATCGAAGCACTTGTCACTCTGGGCTATACCCAGAGTGAAGTGGCACCTATTGTGGCAAAACTAGATCCCACCTTGTCCTCGTCGGAACTGATCCGGCGGACATTGCAGGAATTCGGAAAGAATCGTGCATAAGCAGGGGAAAAAGGAGTGAGACAGTATGATCGAAACCAGCGATATGGAGTTTGACAACCGGATGGTAACACCCAGAGAGGTGGAGGAGGATCACGAAGTAGAAGTGACGCTTCGCCCTCAGAATCTGGTGGAATATATCGGGCAGGATAAAGTCAAGGAAAATCTGGCGGTATATATTGAAGCAGCGAAACGCCGCGGGGATTCTCTGGATCACGTGCTGCTGTACGGTCCGCCGGGACTGGGTAAAACGACGCTTTCATCCATCATTGCCCATGAAATGGGCGTGAATCTGCGTGTAACCACAGGCCCGGCAATTGAAAAAGCAGGCGATCTTGCGGCGATCCTGACGAATTTGCAGCCGAATGACGTGCTGTTCATTGACGAGATCCACCGCCTGAACCGACAGGTAGAGGAGATCCTCTACCCAGCACTGGAGGATCACGCCATTGATATCATTATGGGAAAAGGCCCCTCTGCCCGCTCTCTGCGTGTGGATCTGAATCCCTTTACATTGGTGGGAGCAACCACAAGAGCTGGACAGTTGTCCAGTCCTCTTCGTGACCGGTTCGGCGTGATTTTACGGCTCGAACTATATACGACAGAACAGCTGACGGATATTGTACGCCGCAGTGCAATGATCCTGAAAATACCCTGCACCATTGACGGTGCAACGGAAATTGCCAGCCGTGCCAGAGGAACACCTCGTATTGCAAACCGGTTGCTGAAACGTGTCCGGGATTTTGCAGATGTCATCGGTAACGGTGAGATCACAGAGGAGATCGCTCATATGGCACTGGATCGTCTGGAGATCGACGAACTGGGACTGGACAGCAATGACCGTCGGATGCTGGAAATGATCATCAAAGGCTACAGTGGCGGTCCAGTGGGTCTGGAGACCCTTGCTTCGGCATTGGGTGAAGAGACGGTGACACTGGAAGATGTCTGTGAGCCGTATCTGATGCAGCTGGGCTTTTTGGCAAGAACACCGAGAGGACGCTGCGCCACTGCATTGGCGTATCAGCATCTGGGCTATCGTCAGCCGGATGTGAACGGCGGTATGGAGGGACAGATGTCCCTGGCGGATTGATGTAAAAGTTTTTTCGAAAACAATAAAAATAGACAATATGATTTTATGATGAAAGGAAACTATGACTTATGGGTAGATTATTTGGAACAGATGGCGCAAGAGGCGTTGCGATTACAGAACTGACATGCGAATTGGCGATGCAGATCGGTCGTGCCGCAGCACTTGTCCTGACAAAGGAAACAAAACACCGCGCAAAAATTTTCATCGGCAAGGATACTCGTATCTCTTCCGATGTGCTGGAGGCTGCGCTCTGTGCCGGCATTTGTTCTGTCGGTGCAGAAGCAGTAAAGCTGGGTGTTGTTCCTACGCCAGCAGTGGCATATCTTGTACGGACGAAGGGTGCCGATGCCGGTGTCATGATCTCGGCATCTCACAACAGCGTGGAATTCAATGGCATCAAGCTGTTTGCATCTACGGGATATAAGCTGCCGGATGCCATTGAAGAGGAGATCGAAGCACTGATTCTTGACCATCCGGAACAGATCGTTCTGCAATCCCATATCAATGTGGGTGCGATTTCTACATATGAAAATGCCAAGGAGGATTATATTTCCTATCTGGCAAGCTGTATCCATACGGACTGTACAGGGATGCGTGTGGCACTGGACTGCGCCAACGGCAGTTCTTCTACCACAGCAGAAGCTCTGTTCACTCGTCTGGGTGCATCGGTACATATGCTCAGCGCAGAGCCGGACGGCACCAATATCAACAAGAACTGCGGTTCCACCCATATGGAACAGCTCATGGAATATGTCAAGACTCATGACTGCGATCTGGGGCTTGCTTTTGATGGAGATGCAGACCGTTGTCTGGCAGTAGATGAAAACGGTGTGCTCATTGATGGCGACAAGATCATTGCCATCTGCGCTCAGGCGATGCAGCAGGAGGGGAATCTCAAGGGCAACACTGCCGTTGTGACAGTTATGACCAACCTGGGCTTCTTCCACTTTGCCAAGGCGAACAATATCAATACCATGGCAACCAAGGTAGGCGATCGCTATGTACTGGAGCAGATGCTTGCCGGTGGCTATAATATCGGCGGCGAACAGAGCGGTCATATTATTTTCCTGGATGAAGCGACCACTGGTGACGGAGAACTGTCCGGCATCAAGCTCATGGAGATCCTGAAAAAGTCCGGCAAGAAGGTGAGCGAACTGGCAGAGCTGATGGAGACATTCCCTCAGGTGCTGTACAATGTAACCATTCCGGCAGAGAAAAAGGGACACTGGCAGGAGGATGCGGATATTGCTGCGCTGATTGAAAAGTACACAGAAGAACTGGGCGACAACGGCAGAATTCTTGTCCGGGAAAGCGGCACCGAACCGCTGGTGCGTGTTATGGTCGAGGGCAAGGATGCCCGGCAGATCGAGACAGCGGCACAGGCGATCACGGAGCAGGTCAAGATTTTTGCAGGGGCGTAAATAGATGGCGTCAGATATGCGAGTGGTAATGATCCACGGACAGAATCACAGGGGTTCGACTTACCATCTGGGGAAAATGCTGGCGGAACAGCTTGACGCAGAGGTGACAGAGTTTTTTCTTCCCAGAGATTTTGGAGAATTCTGTGTGGGATGTGCCAGCTGCTTTGCAAAATCCGAGAAGCTTTGTCCGCATTACGAGAAGCTAAAGCCTATTACACAGGCGATGGATGCAGCAGATGTTTTGATTCTGACCAGCCCTGTTTATGTGTATCATGCTACCGGTGCAATGAAAGCATGGCTTGATCATTATGGCTATCGCTGGATGGTGCATCGTCCGGAAAGCGCCATGTTTTCGAAACAAGTTGTTTGTATTGCAACAGCAGCAGGTGCCGGCATGAGATCTACGCTCAAGGATATGGCAGACAGCATGTTCTTCTGGGGTATTCCGAAGATTTATAAGTATGGAGCAGCAGTGCGTGCCACTGCATGGGAACAGATACCGGAAAAACGGCAGAAAAAGTATCAGAAACATATGACTGCTTTGGCAAAGCGTATTCGCAGACGATGCGGCGCTGTCAAGCCCGGCATGAAAACTAAAGGGTTCTTTTTCATCATGCGATTGATGCAAAAAAACGGATGGTGTGAGCCGGATGTAGTGTATTGGAAGGAAATGGGCTGGATTGGAAAAGCACGTCCGTGGAAAATGAAAAAATAAGATAGGAGCAATCCAAATTGAGAGCAGCAAATCAATGGAAACAATATCGGATTCTGGACACATCCGAACTGGAAAAACTAGAAATGTGGAACGGCGTCACTCTGGTGCGCCCAGATCCCCAGATCATCTGGAAAACCCCGAAAGCCCATCCGGCGTGGAGAAAAGCAGACGGTCACTACAGCCGTTCCTCTTCCGGCGGCGGCAGCTGGGCATTTGCCAGAAAACTGCCTACCTCCTGGGAAATGCAGTATGAACCGCTGAACTTGACTTTCAAGATTCAGCCCACCGGCTTCAAGCATACGGGACTGTTCCCGGAGCAGGCGGTGAACTGGGACTGGATGGCAGAGCAAATACGGAATGCCGGGCGACCCATTTCCGTGCTGAATCTGTTCGCTTATACGGGAGGTGCGACCCTGGCTTGTGCAGCGGCAGGCGCATCGGTGTGTCACGTGGATGCATCCAAAGGCATGGTGCAGTGGGCACGGGAAAATGCCGCACTGTCTGGACTGACCGAGAAGCCTGTGCGCTGGATCGTGGATGACTGCGAAAAATTTGTGGCACGGGAGATACGCCGGGGCAGAAAGTATGATGTGGTCATTATGGATCCTCCCAGCTACGGCAGAGGACCGGGCGGCGAGGTCTGGAAGCTGGAGGAAAACATCTACGATCTGGTGCAGCTTTGCGCTGGCGTTCTGTCCGATGATCCTTTGTTCTTCCTGCTGAACAGCTATACTACCGGGCTTTCTCCGGCAGTTATGGGATATCTTCTGGGCAGTGTGCTGAAGCCGAAGTTCGGCGGCAGTGTGACCGCCGATGAGATCGGACTGCCTGTGGAGCAGAGCGGTATGGTATTGCCCTGTGGTTCTACGGCAATATGGCAGAAGTGAGAATCCCATGAATCGGAAACAATGCATTGCCGTTCTGATCGGCTTTCTCTCCCTGCTGGCAGACGGCTTCGCAGCAGCGGTCAACTATCTGGATTACCGGTTGGTTTATGGCAATACCTTTGGCACAGTCGGTTCTGTCGTCCTGTTCTGGGCACCCTATTTGTTGTTCGGGGCAGCTGTCATTGTGCTGGTGGCCGTTCTGGTGATTTTGATGAAACCGAAGTGATTTGGAAGGAGGAACTCCCATGGAAATCCGTATTGCGGCAGAGCATCTGTCGTTCCACTACACCGACGAGGACGGCAAAACTGCTTCGCCGGAGATTCTGAAAGACCTTTCCCTGACGTTGGAAGCTGGTTCCTTTGTGGCAGTTCTGGGGCATAATGGCTGCGGCAAATCCACTCTGGCAAAGCATATGAATGCCATCCTTGTGCCCACGCAGGGGCATATGTACGTGTCCGGCATAGACACCTGCGACGACGAAAAACTCTATGATATCCGCCAGCGTGTGGGAATGGTCTTTCAGAATCCGGATAACCAGATCGTAGCAACTATTGTGGAGGAGGATGTGGCATTCGGTCCGGAAAATCTCGGCTTGCTGCCGGAGGAGATACGTCGGCGGGTTGATGATGCTCTGAAAGCTGTGGGAATGTACGAATACCGGATGCATGCGCCTAACCAGCTGTCCGGCGGTCAGAAGCAGCGTGTTGCCATTGCCGGCATTATTGCCATGCGTCCGTCCTGTATCGTGCTGGATGAACCTACCGCTATGCTGGACCCCAAGGGACGGCGTGAGGTCATGAAGACCATCCGCATGCTGAATCACACCTATGGCATTACCATTGTGCTGATTACCCACTATATGGAAGAAGCAGCACAGGCAGACCGTGTCATTGTTATGGATGAAGGGAAGATTCTGCTGGACGATGCGCCGGCGGAAGTGTTCTCCCATGTGGAACAGATGAAGCAGGTGGGGCTGGACGTGCCGCAGGTGACAGAACTGGTGTATGAACTGCGGCAGTGCGGATTGGAACTGGATCCGCACATTATTACAGAAGAAGATTGTGTATTGGCATTGCTGGAACAGCTTGCGTGAAATGAGGTGAGTGTTTGGCTACATTACAAACCGAGGGATTAACGTATCGCTATGGGATCGGGACGCCTTTTGAAAAGACTGCAGTGGATCATGTGGATCTGGAAATTCCGTCCGGATCATTTGTTGGGGTGATCGGGCATACGGGATCGGGAAAATCCACTCTGATCCAGCACCTGAACGGCTTGTTGAAGCCTACAGAGGGTACCGTAAAGCTGGACGGCGTAGATATCTGGTCGGACAAGTCCGGGATGCGTCAGGTGCGGTTCCGGGTGGGACTGGTATTTCAGTATCCGGAGTATCAGATCTTCGAGGAAACAGTGGCAAAGGACATTGCTTTCGGTCCCCGCAATATGGGTCTGGCAGAAGAGGAAGTGCAGGCACGGGTCAAAGAAACGGCTGCCATTGTAGGACTTTCGGAAGAAATCCTGGAGCAGTCACCCTTTCTGCTGTCCGGCGGTCAGAAACGCCGTGTGGCAATTGCCGGAGTTATGGCAATGCGCCCGGAAGTGCTGATTCTTGACGAGCCGACTGCTGGTCTCGATCCTCGTGGCAGAGAGGAGATTCTCCGGGAGATTCATGCGTATCGGGAGAAAACCGGCAGCACCATTCTGCTGGTCTCCCACAGTATGGAGGATGTAGCACGCCACGCAGAACGGATTCTGGTGATGAATGCCGGAAAGGTGTTCTGTTACGACACGGTGCAGAATGTATTCCGCCGTGCACAGGAATTGCAGTCCATTGGGCTGGCAGTGCCTCAGATCACACGTGTCTGTGCTGCGCTCCGGGCACAGGGACTGTCCATTGACGATGATATCTTTACTGTTGAACAGGCAAAGGAACAACTTCTGGCATTGTACCGGAAAAAGGAGGCGAGAGGCGGATGCTGAAGGATATTACCATCGGACAATATTTTCCCGGAGACAGCGTGGTACACCGCATGGATCCCCGGTTTAAGATCGTCATGACCCTGCTGTTTATTGCCATGCTCTTTATGGGACAACATCTGTATTCGCTGATCTTTGGAATAATATTTTGCCTGCTGGCACTGGCACTGTCCCGGATTCCGGTGCGCCTGATCTGGAAAAGTATCAAGCCTCTGCTGGTGATCCTGATGATTACGGCAGTGCTGGACTTATTCTTCATTGACGGCGGCAAGGTGTATTTCAAATGGCTGTTTTTCCAGATCACGGAGGATGGCGTCAGGACAGCGATCCTCATGGTCGTGCGTATTGTGATACTGCTCATCGGTTCGTCCTTGTTGACCTATACCACATCGCCCATTGCATTGACAGATGCCATTGAGCGGCTGCTTTCGCCTTTGAAAAAGATCCATGTGCCGGTGCACGCCTTTGCCATGATGATGACCATTGCACTGCGGTTTATTCCCACTTTGCTGGAGGAAACGGATAAGATCATGACCGCACAGAAAGCCCGTGGCGCAAGCTTCAGTGAGGGAAATTTGATACAGCGTGCAAAAGCTTTGGTGCCTGTTCTGGTGCCGCTGTTCGTGTCTGCATTTCGCAGGGCAGAGGAACTTGCCACTGCCATGGAATGCCGGTGCTACCGGGGAGAAACCGGGAGAACCAAAATGCGTCAGCTGCACGCTGCCGGACGGGACTATGCAGCTATGACTGTGACCATTCTGCTGTTCGCCGCTGCGGTTGCAGTGAAAATCATCTGGTGAGGAGAACCAATCTCATGACAATATTGCATTCCAAGACATTGAATCATGCAGAATATGCTGCCCGGAAAAAAGAGCCAAAGCTGTATTTGCTGCTGTCTTTTTTCATTCCCATGATTTTTCTGGGCATTGGCCTTGTATTGCAGGATGTCCATCCCTTTGGCGACCGGCAGATTCTGGTGACGGATTTCTGGCATCAGTACTATCCGTTTTTACGTCTGCTCCATGAAAAGCTGCAAAGCGGCGGTTCCCTTCTTTATACATGGGATTCGGGATTGGGAACGAACTTTCTGTCTATGATGGCATATTATGCCGCAAGTCCGCTGAATCTGCTGACTGCCCTTGTGCCGGAGTCTGTACTGCGTGAGGCAGTCACGGTTGAACTGCTTTTGAAAGTCGGCTTTGCAGGATTGTTTTTTGCACTGTTTCTGAAAGGAACATTCCGGCGCAATGACTTTTCCCTCTGCCTGTTTTCCGTAATGTATGCCCTGTGCAGCTATATTCTGGGTTATTACTGGAATATCATCTGGCTGGATACTGTGGCATTGCTGCCCCTGGTGGTGCTGGGACTGGTCTATCTGGTGCGGGACGGAAAATACCGGCTCTATGTCATTGCGCTGGGGCTGTCTTTGTTTTCCAATTACTACATCGGCATGTTCACCTGCATATTTGCTGTCATTGCCTATCTTTGCCTCTGTGTATTCTATTTGAGACCACGCCAGCTGTCGGGCAGAACGCTTGCCATGGCAGGCTGTTCTCTGCTGGGCGGTGCTCTGGCGGCAGTAGTGCTTCTGCCGGCATATTACGGCTTACAGCTGACCTACAGCGTCAACAATGTATTTCCCACCATGGTGCAGTTTTATGAAAACTGGCAGACACTGCTGGCGAATCTGATCAGCTACCATGCACCCACTTCCAAAGATGGACTTCCCAATCTGGCGTGCGGTGTTCTGAGTCTCGTGCTGATGGGTCCCTTTCTGCGTTCCGGAAAAATACGCATCCGGGAAAAAATCGCCGCCATTCTGGTGCTGGCATTTCTGATGGTGAGCTGCAACTGCAATGTGCTGAACTTTATCTGGCATGGGTTCCATTTCCCGAATATGCTGCCCTATCGGTTTTCGTTCCTGTTCTCCTTTGTGCTGCTGACGCTGGCATATCGGGGATTCCAGCTGGTGTTGGAGGAAAAGTTGAAAATCTGGGATGTACTTGCGATGCTGGTTATGGCGTTCCTTGTGTTCCTGGTATCTTATCACATCCAGGAAAATCGTGCGGTCTACTGGTCTCTAATCACAGCACTTCTCTATGCCGTGATCATTCTCCTTTATTTCCGCCAGTTTTTCAACAAGCAGTTGTTCTGCGCAGCCATATCTATTGTGCTGGCATTTGAGCTGTTCCAAAATGTAAAGCTGGGCACAGAAGAGGTTTCAACTTCCGATTATGCCAGCTACCCCACGGCGGAGGCATCGGTGGATGCACTTCTGGAGGAAATCGATGCACAGGATGATACTCTGTTTTATCGTACAGAGATGTCCACCTGGTACACGCTGAACGATCCGGCGCTGTATGGCTATCATGGTTTGTCCCAGTTTTCTTCCATGGCAAATGAGAGTATCTCCAAGTGGATGCTTGCTCTGGGGCTGCCTGCCTCAGAAGCCGGGAATCGTTATTATTACGGCGGCTCCACGCCGGTGACCAATATGTTCACGGGTATCCGCTATCTGATCTGCCGCAGTGGTTCGGTACTGGACAACAGGGAATGGCAATCCATTGCCAGGGATGCGGGTTGTACGGCTTATAAGAATGCATTTGATCTTCCCATAGGATTCCAGACAGAGAACGATCTGGCATCCTATGAATGCCAGCCCGACGGCAACCCCTTTGAAAATCAGAACACGCTATTCCGCCTTGCGACGGGAATTGAGCAGCCCCTGTTCACTGCAGTAGAAGTGCGGGATGTGAATTATTCCGGGGCAAGTGCTCTGAAAAATGGCTATGGAAATTACACCTATCAAGCAGAGACTGGGGCGGTAAACCGCAGTCTGCAATACAATTATCAGACCCAGCGTATATCGGATCTCTATGGCTATATGACAGTTACTGGTGGAACAAATGTGACAATTACCCGGGACGGTGCTTTTCTGTCATCTTATAGTATTTCCAAGCAGCCTTATATTTTTCCGATGGGCACCTATGAGGGAAATGAAACGGCAGGTCTTACTGTTGCACTTCCGGAGGATGCGACCTCAGGAATCGTGACGGTCTATGTATACCAGCTGGATCAGGATGTCTTGACGGAAGGTTACGCAAAGCTTTCTGCCGGAGCGGTCACGCTGACGGAATTTTCGGATACCAGACTGACAGGTACTATGACAGCCCAAGAGGATGGACTGTGTTATTTTTCCATTCCCTATGAATCGGGCTGGACTGCAAAAGTGGACGGTGTCAGAACGGACGTTACGCCGGTGGGTGATGCCATGGTGGCTGTGCCGATATCTGCCGGGGAACATACCATTACGCTGACCTATAAGCCGGAGGGATTTGTGGTTGGTGCACTGTGTTCTGGTGGCGCAATTGTGATCCTGATACTGCTGTATGTGCTGGAACGCAAAAGAAAGAGACCGCTGCTGCAGCCGATTCCGGAAAAACCGAAACCGGAAGAACTGCCGGCAGAAACGGAAACGGAGGAAACGGCATCATGAGAAATCTGAAAGTGACCATGGCATTCCGTGGCACACGATATCACGGCTTTCAGCGTCAGCCCAATGCACTGACAGTGCAGGAAGTGGTGGAAGAATCCCTTTCCAAGCTGCTTAACGAGCCGGTGACCATTCAGGGCTGTTCCCGGACGGATACGGGAGTACATGCAAAGGAATTCTGCTTTTCCATGCAGACAGAAAAGCCCATTCCGCCGCGGAATTTCATCCGTGGTGCCTGCGGTTATCTGCCGGAGGATATTTCCATTTTGTCTGTGGAAGATATGCCGCCGGAGTTTCACGCCCGGTTCAGTTGTCAGGCAAAGCAGTATATGTACCGGATCCACAACAGTGAGAGCAAAAATCCTTTTACTACGGATCTGGAATTGCACTATCGGCGAAAACTGGATGTGAAGTTGATGCGGGAAGCGGCGCAGCATTTTGTGGGAACACATGACTTTGCAGCGCTCTGTACAAATTGCACAGAAAAGCAGAGCACCATTCGTACAATCTACGACATTACCATAGAAAAAGATGGGAACACCGTAATTTTGCTTGTCAAAGGAAATGGATTTCTGTATAATATGGTTAGGATTCTTGTGGGGACACTGCTGAGTGTCAACGAGGGCAGGATTCCTGTGTCCGAACTGGATGCACTGCTGGAATCTCGTGACCGGACACGTGCCGGAATTACGGCGCAGGCACATGGTCTTTCGTTGTACCGGGTGTTTTATTGAGATATACGAATGTATTGTTACAGCTGCAAACAGTGATACGGGCGACCAATGGTCGCCCCTACATTGGTACACATATACATTGATAGAACTGACATTGAACGAAATATATGACATATCGGCAGGAAAGGAGACAACAGAAAAAGCATGAGCTATGATTCTGATGATATGATCGAAAAGCGAAAGCGGCGCAGCAGATTGCGGGGATTGCGAAATTTCGTGATTTTTTTACTGATCGCATCTTTTTGCGGCTATTTGTATATTCAGCGTGATGCCTGGATTCCCAAGCTGGAGGGAATCGGCAGCCGTTATGAAACCGTAACACAGAATGACGGTACACTGGCTGAGGGAAATTTTCCGCTGACCATTTCCGGTAATACAGGCTATCAGGTGGAATTGGTGGATGATACCTTATTTTTGCTCCATGACGCTTATCTGGATCTGTACTCTCTCCACGGAGATTCCAGAGATACCCGACAGCACGCTTATCAGAACGCAATGATTCGCTCTGCCGGAAAATATGCATTGTTGTTTGAAAGCGGAGGGACATCGTTCCGGTTGGATTCTAAACACAAAAATATCTACAGCAAGTCTGTGGACGAGGATATTATTTCCGGAACGGTCAGCAAAAACGGAACAGTTGCCCTTGTCACAGAATCCAGTTCCTACGCCTGTTCCATCAGCGTATATGACAACACGGGAAAACGGATCTATCAGCGCAACTGCATTGAACATGTCATTGATGTGACATTTCACGAGGACAGCGAGGGTTGCTGCTACACTTCCATCAATGTGGAAAACGGCGTGCTGCAAAGTACCGTGACAAGCGTTTTGTTCCGCCAGAAGGATACACAGTGGACTTCGCTGCCACTGGATACGCTTGTGGTGAAATCGGGCTTTTCGTCGGACGGAACGCTGTGTGTGGTTGGAAATACAGCCTGTGCATATTATAGCAGTGCCGGCGAAATGCTGGGCACATACAATTATAACGGCACGCTTGTTAGCGCCGATCTGGAAAATGGAAGAGCAGCACTGATTATTCAGGACGATCAGAAACGGGATACCTCTCTGGTTCTTCTGGATCAGTCAGCCACAGATGTATCTGTTACCAAACTGGATGATACAGCAGAACTAGTGCGTGTGTTTGACGGCGACGCCATTGTCATGAGCCCCGGAAATGTGACATCCTACGATTTTGGGGGAACAGCTTTGGCAACTGTGGGACTGGAAGGTTCCTATACCTCTTTCATCAAACAGGACGGTTACTTGTTCCTGATGGGATATGACCAGATCGACCGTGTGGATTTTAAGGAGTAATTCGTGGAAGCTTGGATGAATCAAACCTGGTGGCTCTATGATCTGACTGTGCTGGCGATCTTCATTCTTTGTGTTTGGAGCGGATGGCAGCGTGGTCTGCTTCGTTCCATTGCCGGCTTGCTGGGCTATGGTGCAGCTGCACTTCTCGCAGGGATCCTGGCGCAGCCGGCGGCGGAATATGTTTATGACCGCTGGCTGGCAGAGCCGTGCGCTTCCGTACTGGAACAGAAACTGGAAGAATATCATCTGGCTGATACAGTGCAGCAGATGCTCTCATCCTACGGCGTGCAGCTGGACAATGCCGTATTGCAGCAGATCGCAGCCCAGCCGGATCAGGCGGCAGATGCACTGTACAGTGCTGTTTCTCAGGAGACGGGGATTCCCACGGACTGGCTGAAAAAGGGGCTTTCCCAGTCTATCGACAGCGCCGCACAGCAGATGTTCACAGGACTGCCGGAATGGATGACGGATGCATTGCTGCCGTCAAATGATACAGCACAGCTGCAAAACCGGGCGATCCAGTCTGTAGCGCTGGTGCTTTCCAGTAATACCGAGGATGCGGCAGAAAAATTGACAGCGCTTTATCTTCGTCCGGTAATGGTTCCGATGATTAAAACTTTTACTTTTTCTGTTCTATTTCTCTTGATTTCTGCATTGTTACAGGTTATAATAAAATGTATATCCTCTCTGCGCCGTACCGAAACGGGACGGCTGGGAGATCAGACAATAGGTGCAGCTGTCGGATGTGTGCAGGCTGTTCTACTTTTGGTGATGATGGGGAAACTGACAGGATGGATTGTAGAACACGGCGCAGGTCAGCTTGCATTTTTCAATGAAGCAGTGATTGGAAAATCGGTATTGTTTCAGTCGATATATCATATTGTGAGCAAATGAAAATATCGTTGCCCGATAGGGCAATACCGCACAAAGATTGTGCGTCAGATGCGCTGTCAGATTTTTCGTCAGATGAAACAAAAAGCGCAGTGAATACTTTGTGTATTCACGAGCATTTTTGTGAAATATGACGAAAAAGATGCAAGCATATGACGTGCAAAGCCGCTAGGCGCTCTTTGTGCGGTGTTGCCATAGAGATTCTGATAGAAGAAAGGTGAGAAAAACATGATGTTATGCACTCGATGCAAAAAGCGGCCGGCGGTCGTACTGATCACGGCAATGCATGGCGACCAGAAGAAAAACGAAGGTCTGTGCCTGGTATGTGCCAAGGAAATGAACATTCCGCAGGTCAATGAATATATGAAGCATATGGGAATCTCCGACGAAGAGTTGGAGCAGATCTCCAATCAGATGATGGATCTGGTAGACGGGGACAGCTTTGAAATGGGCGGTTCCGGTGTGATCCCGCAGTTTTTGGAGAATATGCAAAATCTGATGAAGGACAGCGGAAAGATCCTGCAAAACATGGAGAATGCCAATCCGCCGGCACCGGTGGAGGAAGAGGGAACAGCTTCTGGGGAACAGCAGGAGACCTCCCGCCGGGAACGCCGTTCCAAGCGGAAAAAGGAACTGAAGTTCCTGGGGAATTACTGCACGAACCTGAGCCAGCGTGCCGCTGAGGGCAAGTTGGATGCAGTGATCGGCAGAGACAAGGAGATTTCCCGTGTCATTCAGATTCTGTCCCGCCGGACAAAGAATAATCCCTGCCTGATCGGTGAGCCGGGCGTCGGAAAGACGGCAATTGCAGAGGGTATCGCTCAGCATATCCACGCCGGAACAGTGCCCATGCACCTGAAAGACAAGCAGGTGTACTTACTGGATCTGACATCGCTTGTTGCCGGGACGCAATTCCGGGGACAGTTCGAAAGCCGTGTCAAAGGACTGATCTCAGAGGTAAAGCAAGAGGGAAATATTATTCTCTTCATTGACGAAGTGCACAATCTGGTGGGCGCCGGCAATTCCGAGGGCTCTATGAATGCAGCGAATATTCTGAAACCTGCATTGTCCCGCGGAGAGATTCAGGTCATCGGCGCAACGACATTTGAGGAGTATCGGAAGTATATTGAAAAAGATTCTGCCCTGGAGCGTCGTTTCCAGCCTGTAACGGTAAATGAGCCTACGGTAGATGAAACGGTAGAGGTACTCAGCGGCATTGCCAAATATTATGAGGAATACCACCGGGTACACATTTCGCCGGCTATGATCCGCCTGTGTGCAGTTCTGGCGGAACGCTATATTACAGACCGTTTTCTTCCGGACAAGGCAATCGACCTGCTGGACGAAAGCTGCGCCTGCACCAGTCTGCGCTCTCCGGAAATCGAGAACTATGATATGTTGCTGAAGAAAAAGCAGGCACTGGAAGAGAAGGAAAAGTCCATTGAGGATGAAACGGAGATCGATTATGAAGCCCTTGCACAGGTAAAGGGTGAGCTGATT
Organism: uncultured Ruminococcus sp.; assembly: GCF_937915125.1. GTDB lineage: Bacteria > Bacillota > Clostridia > Oscillospirales > Ruminococcaceae > Ruminococcus_C. The sequence continues at coordinate 28,124 of NZ_CALDMP010000035.1, forward strand.
CGCCTGAAATCCAGTCTGGAGGTTGCAGAAGCGGAACTGGAACAGGTACAGGTTACAAGCGATGATCTGGCAAAGGTCATTGAACTGTGGACAGGGATCCCGGCACATAAAATTGCAGAGACCGAGTTCACGAAGCTGGCAAATCTGGAGGAACGTCTGAAAGCCCGTGTGGTTGGACAGGATGAAGCTGTCGATTTGCTGGCAAAGGCAATCAAGCGTACCCGTGTACAGCTGAGTCCTCGCCGCCGTCCGGCATCCTTTATCTTTGTGGGTCCCACCGGCGTAGGTAAGACAGAGCTGGTAAAGGTACTGTCCGAGGAACTGTTCGACTCCAATGAGCCGCTGATTCGTCTGGATATGACGGAGTTTATGGAGAAGCACTCTGTGGCACGGATGATCGGTTCACCTCCTGGCTATGTGGGCTATGACGAAGCCGGTCAGCTGACGGAAAAGGTGCGCCGCCGTCCCTATTCGGTAATTCTGTTCGATGAGATCGAAAAGGCGCATCCGGATGTTATGAACATTCTCATGCAGATTCTGGACGAGGGCAAGATCGACGATGCACAGGGCAGAACGGTCAGCTTCGAGAATACCGTTATCTGCATGACCTCCAATGCTGGCTCTACAGACAAGAGCATTGGTGTAGGCTTCAACCGGACGGAGACAGAAGTGTCTAAGGAAAAGGCAATGAAGGGTCTCCGGGAATTCCTGCGGCCGGAATTTATCAGCCGTATTGACGAGGTTGTCGTATTCCGGAATCTGACCAAGGAGGACTTCCAGAAGATCGCAGCATTGATGCTAGATGAGATGAAGGAACCCCTTGCAGAGAAAGACATTACTGTGGAATATGACAATGCAGCATTGGCTGCCATTGCGGAGGAGGCATTTGGCAAGCCGTATGGTGCCCGTGATATCCGCCGTGTGATCCGCCAGAAAGTGGAGGATCAGGTGGCATCCCTGATTATTGGGCACAATACAGAGATCCAGAAGCTGCTGATTTCCGACCAGGACGGCAAGATCACAGTGACATATCAATAAACAAGGAAAAGAGGGCATTGTGGAAAACGCAATGCTCTTTTTTGCAATCCGTAATAATTCCGCACGTTCTGCATACCCTAATCAAAAAAGAAAGTGAGATGCAGAAGATGCAGTCTATCTGGCATAGAAATTGTGAAATGCCCCGGTTTCCGGCTTTGCAGGGAGATATCAAAGCAGACGTTCTGGTGATCGGCGGCGGTATTGCAGGACTTCTGACGGCGTATCTGCTGGGGCAGAAAGGCGTTTCAGCCGTGCTTGTGGAAGGGGATGCCCTATGCAGTGGCACCACACAGAATACCACAGCAAAGATCACTGTGCAGCATGGCTTGATTTATCATAACCTGCTGAAACTGGGCGGCGTGGAGATGGCGCAGAAATATTACAAACTCCAACGGGCATCGCTGCAAAAATATGCGGCACTGTGTAAGGATATCCAGTGTGATTTTCAGCGAAAGGACAACTATGTCTATTCTGTGGAAAATCCGGAGATACTGGAGACGGAACTGGATGCATTGCAGCGTGCCAGAATCCCGGCGAAGTTTGCAGAAAACCTGCCGCTGCCGTTTTCCACTGTAGGAGCGGTGGAATTCACTGAGCAGGCACAGTTTCATCCCTTGCAGTTCCTGTCGCAGATTGCCAAGTCGTGCAGCGTCTATGAGCACACATTTGTCTACGATATCCGGGATAACCAGGTCTGGACGGAACACGGTGTCATTACCGCTGACCGGATCGTGGTGGCAACCCATTTTCCTTTCTGGAATGGCCGCGGCAGATACTATCTGAAACTGTACCAGCATCGTTCCTATGTGCTGGCACTGGCGAATGCGCCGGATCTGAACGGTATGTATCTGGATGAAAAGCAAACAGGGCTGTCTTTCCGGAATTACGGCGATATGCTGCTTCTGGGCGGCGGTTCCCACCGTACCGGAAAGAAAGGCGGCGGATGGGCGGAACTCCAGATGAAAGCAAAGCTATATTATCCCGACGCAGAAGAAGTCTGCCGCTGGGCAGCTCAGGATTGCATGAGCCTGGACGATCTGCCCTATATCGGGAGCTATTACGGACGAAATTCCCAGCTGTACGTGGCAGCGGGATTTGGGAAATGGGGCATGACCGGAGCAATGACGGCGGCAATGGTATTGACGGACATGCTCACAAGCGTGTCCAATGAAGCGGCGGATATATTTTATCCGTCCAGAAGCATCATGCAGCCGCAGTTGTACCGGAATCTTCTGGAGACTGCCTCAAACTTCTTCCGGCTGACACCCAAGCGATGTACGCATCTGGGTTGTGCACTCCACTGGAATCCGTCAGAGCATTCCTGGGACTGCGCTTGTCATGGCTCCCGTTTTTCGGAGGACGGGCATGTACTGGAAAATCCGGCAAAGCGTAACCGAGAGTCATAAGTTGCAGCATAAGAAAGGGCTGTTGCAAGGACAGTAAAATCCTGGTTAACAGGTCGATGTGGGCATCGCACCGTTTTTCTGTTGGATTTTGACTGCCTGCAACAGCCCTTTTTACATAAAAAAATAGCTCCCACGATTGTGAGAGCTGTTTGTATTGGTTGGGGTGGAAGGATTTGAACCCTCGGAATGATGGAGTCAGAGTCCACTGCCTTACCGCTTGGCTACACCCCAATTTCTATTTTTCTTGTCCGCTTTGCTTTACCTCAGCTGACTTATATAGTATACCACTTTTCGAGGGGAATGTCAACTGTTTTTCTGCAAAAATTATAAGATTAACTTTTGGGTGCTCAAACAAAATAAAATAAACATACAATCAATACATAGAGTCGATCTTTGATTTTGAAATGCAAAAAGAAAACTGCACATGTAATGAACTACATGTGCAGTCTGGAGAAATATTGAGAAAAAGAGCTTATTTTTTCTTTTTCTTCTCGGCTTTTTTGATGCTTTCGATCATGTTCTGAAGTTCCATTGCTCTTCCGAGATCACCCTCCACTTTCAGCTTTCCTGTGGTGTAAGCGAAGACGGAATTCAAGGAACCGTCTGCGATTTTCAGGAAGTCTTCGGCGGTAGCAATCAGCTTGACATCACGGTCGTAATACTCATAGGGCTCTACATAGAGCTTGCTGTTCAGCAATTCAATGTAGAATGCGCCTGCGCCTTCGCCGACAATATCCACCTGTACGGCAAGATGACCGGTCAGCTTGCTGACATCGGCTTTCATGAATTCAGCCTTTGCCGCGTTAAAAACTTCTTCGTACGTCATATGATTTCCTCCTAAGGTTTATTGGAAAATCGCACCTTGCTGCGACTGTTCCCGTTTGATTTTCTTGGATGTGGTCTTGTCGAATTCCACATTCCGGATCCGCAGACAGTGAATCTGCTTTGCAGATGAAACGGTCTTGTTGATTTCTAGTACCTGTTCCTGTAACAGCCGCTTCATTTCGTCTATGCCATATGCTTCACAGAATTCGGTATTGGGGAAGATCTCCGCAGTGATCATGCTGTTTTCCGCATAGACCAATACCTCAGAGAGCCAGTCCAGTCCGGCGAATTTGTTTTCCAGTTCTTCCGGGGAGACGTTTTCGCCATTGCTCAGAATGATCAGATTTTTCTTTCTGCCGGTGAGGAACAGATGGCGCTTTTCATCCACGTAGCCCAGGTCACCGGTTCTCAGCCAGCCGTCCTCAGTCAGTGCTTCTGCGGTAGCCTCCGGATTATGGTAGTATCCCATCATAACAGAGGGACTCTTTGCCCAGATCTCGCCGTCTACGATCTTGACCTCACAGCCGTTTACAATCGTGCCGATATCGCCAATGCTTTCATCTTCCAGATTTGCAGTGGAAATACGAGGAGAACATTCAGTCATGCCATAGCCCTGTGCAATGGGAATACCGAGAGCGCGATATCCCTCGATCAGCTTGGGATTGAGGTAAGCACCGCCGCTGTAAATACCCCGGAGTTTTCCGCCGAATACGGCATTGGCAATTGCCTGGATGGGGATATCCGGCTTTGCTGCTGCGGCAGCCTGGATCTTCTTATAAATGGTCTCAGCGATCATGGGTACCAGCAGGATCAGCGTGGGCTGATACCGCTTCAGGTTCTGCGCAATGTGCATCATGGAATCGTTAACGCAGACTGTGGTACCATACCGCAGAGAAAGGAGAATGTCACACGTGAAGCAGTATACGTGATGAATGGGAAGTACCGTCAGCAGGACATCTTCCGGTGTACTCTCGTTGTCCTGGCACATGGTATTGTCGATGAGATTGCTGTGGGACAGCATAACGCCCTTGCTCTTTCCGGTAGTACCGGAAGTGTAGAGAATGGCTGCACAGGATGCCGGATCAATGGGTGTCCATTCCATAGGCTCATTTTCTGCCAGAACCTGTGCCAGAGAGAGGACATCGGGCATCTCCTGGAGAGATACATAGGTGTGGATAGCAGGACAGTTTTTCCGGACAGCAGGGAGCATGGGTGCATACCGGGCGTCGAAGAAGAATACCTCTGCATCCGAACGCTGCAAATGATCGCACAGATCATCAACGCCCATCTGGGCATCCAGGGGGACAATGACATTGCCGCCGCCCACGGTGCCGAAATATGCAGTCAGATATGCGGCGCTAGTCAGACCGATCACTGCAGCATGCAGTTTCTTGCCGTTGGCGCTTTTCTGGAGAAAACTGCTAACTTTTCGGCAGTTATCATAGAGCTGTACATATGTCGTTTCTGCATCTTCTTTGCCGGCTTTTTCCTTGAGAAATGTCTTTTCTCCATAGCAGGCAGCAGACTGTACGATCAGATCCTGTAAGGTTTTTACCAATGTTTTATCCATTGCAATTCTCCTTTATTTCTGCTGGAGCGATTCCAGATATGCAATCGCTTCTCCTACGGTGCGCAGCTTCAGCACATCCTCTTCCTCAATGGTCACGTCCAGCTGTTCCTCCAATTCTCCCAGAAAACTCATAAAATCATAGGAATTGAAGTGCAGGTCTTCGATAAAGCGTGCTTCCGGTGTAATCTCCTCCGGCTCTACGTCTACGTATTCCAGAATAGTTGTTTTCAGTTCTTCCAGCATGATAACATCCTCCTCAGATCATGTCCAGTATTTCGCCGATGGTTCTGCTGCTGTTCTCAATACCCCGGAACAGCACGCGGCAGAGATAGTAATAGAGATATTCCATCTCATAATCAGTGACAGCGTCTTTTTTGTATTCGAAATTGAAGTCCAGCCCATTGTCCTCCACCCGGTGCATTACGGTTAAGTAAAGGGGCTGTGCGGCAACACCGTTGGTGTACCAGAAACTCTTGTACGGAATATCCGGGATCTTGTCCGCATCCTGCTGCAGGGTCAGGGGCTGGTAGGTCAGGGCAAGGCTTTCATAGCTTGCACCGGGTTGAAAATTCCAGTGGTTTCTGCGTCGTGCGGTATACTCTACCGGGTCGAAATTCGCATGGCGGAACAGACGATTCTGCGCTTCCTGCATCATGTGCAGCCCTTCCAGGAAGGTTATATCCGGTTCCATAATGGTACGAAGGGGGAAGAAGTGAACGCGTGTACCGCCGGAACGTTTTTCCAGCAGTGTACCCCGGCGAGCCACACAGCTCTTGATGGAAACGTCCTTTTCGTTGTCGTTGAATTTGGAAAGAACCGTCCGCAGACCCATGAGCAGCAGACAAACCATAGGTACATGGTTTTCCTCACAGAACCGCATAAGCCGGTTAGAGGGATGCTTTTCCAGATGATAAATAGAAATGGAAGCCTCCGGGCTGGTAGAAGTGATGATCGCACTGCGCTGGTTGGGATTTTTGTTCTCTCTGCGCTGGGTGATGAGACGTCCCATACCGTTGAAATCCGTGTACATGGGTTCGCTTTTTGTGATCTCTTCCATCCAGTATTTTTCGTCCTTCTGGCGGGCAGAGGAATTGGCTTCATAAGCAAGGTCACGCTCTATCGCCTTGATGTAAGACTGCATGGGCTTTGGCATTTCAGTGCCATAACGCTTTGCGCAGTACAACTCCAGTACATCCCGGTCAAAGGCGATGATGGAGCTGGAGTCCATAGTCATGTGGTCAGCCTTGAAGTAGATGCCGTTATAACCGTTGGGCAGCTTGATCATGACGATCTGATTCATGGGGGAGTGGAACCGCTTGAACGGAACTGCTGTCCACTTCCGCATTTCATTGTGTGCATCTTCTTCATTCCATTTGGAGAAGTCACGCAGTTCAATGTCACGGTCTTCAAAGGGTACCAGATACTGATAAACCGTGCCGTCCTGATCCTGCAAAAAACGGAGCCGCATGGACTCAAACCGCTGGTATGCCTCATAAATGGCTTCTTTCAGAATGGAAAAATCTACTTCCTGCTGGATGTACAGTCCGGTGCCGATATTCAGCAGCTGGTGATAGGGACAATAGAGAATGGAATAGTTGTGAATGCGCTGTGCCGCCGTCAGCGGGTAGCACTGCAAGTTGACGCCATTCACCTGAAATTCTTTCATGTAGTTTCCTTCTTTCCGCTGTCGCTGGGAATCCACTTCTCAATAAATCGGGATTCCGCTTCTTCATACTGGGGCTGATTTTCATAATAGCTTGCACCGTGACCGGCATGTTCTACAAGAAGCAATTCCTTCGGTGCACTGCATAGCTCATAGTTCTTCTGACTCATCCAGGTGGGAACGAAATTGTCCTCCTTGCCGTGGATAAACAGCGTTGGACATCTGGTGTCCCGTACGGCGGTAAGTGTGGAATAATCCTGGAAGCCGTAGCCTGCCTTTTTGCGGCACATAGCATCGTTGATATTCATGACCGGGAATGGGGGCAGGTGATAGTCACGCTTTAAAATATGTGAGAATACATCGTAGGGCGACGTGAAGGCACAGTCTGCAATGACGCCCTTCACCGATTCCGGCAGATCCGGCGCACCGGCAGCCATGAGCACAGTAGTACCACCCATGGAGGTGCCGTGCAGGAGAATCCGTTTGTCTTCGCCGAACCGTTCCGTCACATAATCGATCCATGCACGGCAGTCAAAGCGGTCGAGAATGCCGAAGCCGATGTATTTTCCCTCGCTTTCCCCGTGGGCACGATGATCTGGGATCAGACAGTCGAAGCCTTGCTGGTGAAAGAAATACGAGTGGGCTGCAAAGTCGCTCAGACCGCAGCTGGTGTAGCCGTGACAGCCGATGACGATGCGGTCAGAGGGCTTCTCTGCCGGCAGGTAATAAGCATGAAGATGGATACCGTCTCTGGCAGTAATGGTGATCGGTTCCAGGTTCTGCTGCATCAGCCATTCCTTTTTCGGGTGGATGATTTTTTTGTATTCTTCCCACTTCTGCATGTCAGCCATTTCACTGATATCGACTTTGATCGAATCCTGCCGTGGAATGACACGCCGAAATAATGTGGTGGCACCGCCGAATGCAGCAGCTGTCCCTGCCAGGACAGTGCCGCCGACAATTGCGCCAAGAAGTGCTGCTGTTCCCATTTCATCTCTCCTCATTCATTTTTCGACCAATGGTCGAAATGGATTGTCTTTATTTTAACACGTTTTCGACCAGTGGTCAAGTATTTTGCGGTGGATTTTCTTGTCAAATCTGAAATTTTGTGATATAATGAGAAAAAGTCAAGAGAAAGCAAGTGATTTCCTATGAAAAGTGATAAGAAAAAACGAATTTTAGACGCAACCGAACAACTGATGTGCGTTATGCCGGATCGGGATATTTCGGTTAATCTCATTGCCAAAAAAGCCGACATCGGAAAAGGGAGCGTTTACTATTATTTTGAAAGCAAGGAAGAGATTCTTTACGCTGTCATTGAACGGTGCTATAAAAAGGCAATTCATGAATACTTCGGCGGCATTCAGTCTGAAGCATCTGCTCTGGAAAAAATCAAGGTGCTGTTCCAGAGCATGATCAAGAGTGAATTTCACGACAACCAGAAAAATCTTATCCGCACCTTGCATCTCCATGAGAGTACATTGCTGCACAACCAGATGAAGCTCGTAGCGATTCAGGAGCTTTCTCCCATTATGGAAGAACTGCTGATACAAGGGATCGCAGAAGGCTCTGTATATACAGAAACGCCAAAGGAAAGCGCAGAAATGATTGTGGCAGTGATCACCTTTTTTCTGGATAATACTGTTTTTCCGAACGACCCCAGAATGGGAGTAAAGCTGAAGATCTTTTCCAATGTGTTGGATACTTGTCTCCATGCGGTTCCCGGCAGCTTTGATTTCCTGTGGGAACCGAGGAAATGAAATAGAACTGATATCCAAAAATTTGACAAACCAAAATGGGCGTGCTATAATAAGAATATCATTACTATAACATTATAAAATGGTATCAATTCCGGGAGTTCCCACAAGAGGGAGCATCCCGGATTTCTTGCCTTGACATTTAGAATGTGTTCACATAAAATAGATGTGCATTCTGTTTTTATGTAAACACGCTCTAGACAGCCTGCAAATGCAGAGTATGTTGTGAAAGACGGAAGGGATTTCTATGAGGTCTGAAACGAAGCGTTATGAGATCGACATGTGCAGCGGTCCGGTTCTCAAAAAGATGCTTCTTTTTGCGCTACCGCTGATGGCGTCGAGTATTCTCCAGCTGCTGTTCAATGCGGCGGATATTGTGGTGGTGGGAAAATTTGCCGGAGACAATTCTCTTGCCGCCGTGGGTTCCAACACAGCCCTCATCAATCTTCTGACCAATTTATTTGTAGGGCTGTCCATCGGTGCCAATGTGGTTGCGGCGAGATCTTATGGGGCAAAGTCGTGGGATGACCTGGGAAAGACGGTACATACATCCATGCTGCTCAGTATGCTCAGCGGTCTGCTTCTCATGGTAGTCGGCGTTATTGGTGCAAAGCAAATGCTGATCTGGATGCAGACGCCGGAGGAAGTGCTGCCTCTTGCCGCAGTATATCTGCGCATTTATTTTCTCGGTATGATGTCCACCATGGTGTATAATTTCGGCAGTGCACTGCTTCGTGCTGTAGGGGACACAAAACGACCGCTCTATTTTCTGCTTCTTGCCGGCGTGATCAATGTGGTTCTGAATCTGTTGTTGGTGATCGTATTCCGGATGAATGTCATGGGCGTTGCCCTGGCGACTGTGATTTCCGAAACGGTTTCCGCCGTACTGATCCTGCGCTGTCTGATGAAAGAAGAAAGCGGCATTCATCTGGATTGGAAGGCGCTGCGAATTGACCGGACGAAAATGCTTCAGATCCTGCGGATCGGACTGCCGGCAGGCTTTCAGGGTGTCGTTTTTGCCCTGTCCAATGTGGTCATCCAGTCCTCGGTGAATCTCTTCGGTAATATCGTAGTTGCCGGCAATTCCGCCGCTGCCAATATCGAAAGCTTTGTCTATATGGCAATGAATGCCTTTTATCAGGCGACTTTGTCCTTTGTCAGCCAGAACTATGGCGCCGGGGAAGAAAAGCGTATTAATCGTATTGTTCTGACGGGGCAACTCTGCGTTATTACAGTGGGGATTCTGCTGGGCAATGGAGTAGTGCTCCTGGGAAAACCTCTGCTGCATATTTATTCTGACAGCCCGGAAGTCATTGCCGCCGGTATGGTACGACTAAAATACATCAGCCGTGTGTATGCCCTCTGCGGCATCATGGACGTTATGGTAGGCGCACTGCGCGGTATCGGTTATTCTGTTATGCCTATGGTGGTGTCAATCGTAGGCGTTTGCGGTCTACGGCTGGTGTGGCTGGCAACGGTATTCCAGATGCCAGCGTATCACCGTATCGAAACGGTGTATATTTCCTATGCCGTCACGTGGATTCTGACAACTTTGATCTATGTCACCGCTTTCCTGTGGATTCGCTCCCACCAGCGCCAAAGAGCCAGAAGTGTCTTATTGAAATAATGTGATATATTAGCCGACATGCAATTATTGTGTGTCGGCTATTTATGACACGGTTCATCTCTATATCAGAACAACTTTACAAAATATAGCGTGTTTAACAATAGATTCCTCTTGACGCTGAAGTATCCTCGTGCTATAATTGGTAGTACCAATTTGAATGGAGGAATTGTTGTGAAGTGGATTAAGCAATTCGGTATTATTTTAGGCATTTCGTTTTTGGGGGAGATCCTGGAGGAATGTATGCCGCTGCCCATCCCGGCGAGCATTTATGGCATCGTTCTCCTGTTTCTCTGTCTGAAATTCCATGTGATTCCGTATGCATCTGTGCGGGAGACGGGAACATTTCTCATTGAGATCATGCCGCTGATGTTTATTCCGGCGGCGGTGGGGCTTCTGGAATCCTGGGATGTCATTCGTCCGGCATGGCTGGAATATATTGCTGTGATAGTGCTGTCCACCTTTGTTGTCATGATTATCTCCGGCAGGATCACCCAGTTTGTGATTCGCCGCAGGAAAGGGGAGGAAACGAAACATGCGTGATTTCTTAGAAAATTCTGCTTTTTTCGGTGTTGTGGTCAGTGTACTGTCCTATGGAGCAGGTGTACTGTTGAAAAAGAAATGCAAGCTTGCCATCTTCAATCCGCTGTTAGTCTCTATTGCTATCACAATTGCTTTTCTGGCGTGTACCCATATCAGCTATGATAAATACTATGAAGGTGCGAAATATCTCAGCTATTTACTGACCCCAGCCACAGTCTGCCTGGCGATACCGCTGTACGAGCAGCTGGAACTGTTGAAGCATAACTGGAAAGCCATTGTGATCGGCATACTTTCCGGTGTCCTGTCCAGTCTGGGGACAATCCTGGGAATGGCAATGTTGTTTCAGTTTGACCACCAAGAATATGTCACCTTCCTGCCGAAATCCATTACAACGGCAATTGGCATGGGCGTTTCGGAAAAACTCGGGGGCTATGTTTCCATTAGCGTTGCGGCGATCATCATTACAGGTGTGTTGGGGAATATCTTTGCGGAATGGATTTTCCGGCTGTTCCGTATCCAGGAACCCATTGCCAGAGGTATTGCACTGGGCACAGCGTCCCATGCCATTGGCACTGCAAAAGCCATGGAACTGGGAGAGGCAGAGGGTGCCATGAGCAGTCTTTCCATTGTGGTTGCCGGATTGATCACAGTTGTCGGCGCAACGATATTTGCACATATTATGTAAGGACGGTAAAATAGATGAGAGACGAATCCAGAGAATATCAGAAGGTAATCGCCTATCTGTCCGACATGATCGCATCTGGAGAACTGACAATGGGTTCCCGGCTGCCCACAGAGCGGAAAATTGCAGAAACGCTGTCCATCGGGCGCAATTCCACCAGAGAAGCTCTGCGAATGCTGGAAAATACGGGAGTCATTGAAAGCCGAAGGGGATCGGGCAATTATCTGGTAGGAAATCTGTCCAGGGCAATTTCAGACGCAGTTGATATGATGCTGCTTCTGCGGCAGACAGACCGGACGGAAATTTGTTCTTTTCGCCGCAATATGGAAAAGGCTGTCTGCCGGACGATCATGGAAAATCACACCTTTTCCAATTGGCATGCAAATGCACTGGAATTGCTGAACGCTTCAGAAAAGTCAGAGTCATTTCCGGAACAGGTGGAACTGGACCGACGGTTTCACTATTTGTTGATCTATGCCACAGAAAACCATTTTTGGATCACCATGATGGAACCCATTGCTGATGTGTATCGTCGCTGGATCGACGCCGCACTGCTGTCTGCAGATGAACAGGTGACAGCGCAGCTTCATCAGGCGCATATGGATATGTTTCGTGCACTGGACAGTGAAGATATGATACTTTGTGAAAATGCAATTGACAGGCACTATGATCTGGCAGATATGGAAATGAGAAAAGGGAATAGCTGAATCGATATCGTTCATACGCTCAGATAACGTCATTCTTCAGGCGTCTCGTGAAATTTTGCATAAAATTTCTTGACACCATGAAATTCTATGGTATAATAAAGGTAATATGTTTTTTGGAGGTATATTGTATGAAGTTTTGGAAAAAGCTCGCCGCCTGTATGCTGGCAGGCGCAATGACGGTATCTTTTGCCGCATGCGGTTCTGGCTCCGGTGATTCGTCCTCAAAAACGGAGGAATCCGGCGAAGAGGAGAGCAAGGCTGTTCAGTTTGATGGTGATTTTACCATTGGCGTGGACAAGGTGGCAGAAGCCATGGGCGCCGGCTGGAACCTGGGCAATCAGCTGGAGGCAAATTCCGGTGGCAAGGTCAACGAGACTGTATGGGGCAATCCGGAGGTAACACAGGAATTGATTTCTGCTGTTGCAGACGCCGGATTCACTACAGTCCGTGTGCCGGTTTCCTATCTGGATCGTATTGATGATGCCAACGGTTATCAGGTGGATTCCGCATGGCTGGATCGTGTAGAGGAAGTGGTGCAGTACTGCTATAATGAAGGTCTGTACGTGATCATCAATATGCACGGTGACGGTTATAACTCCATTGACGGCGGCTGGTTCCTGGTAAACGGCGAGGATCAGGATTATATCTGTGAAAAATATGAAGCTGTATGGAAACAGATCGCAGAGCGCTTCAAAGACTATGACGAGCACCTGATTTTCGAGTCCATGAACGAAGAATTCGACAACAACTATAACGCTGATCCGAACCGGGAATACTATGCAAATCTGAACAAGTACAACCAGATCTTTGTGGATACTGTTCGTGCTTCCGGTTCCAAGAACACCCACCGCTGGCTGCTGATGCCGGGCTGGAACACTAACATTGAATATACTGTTGGTGATTACGGCTTTGAAATGCCTACCGATGCAAACTGCACTGCCGGTGAGAGCCGTATGATGGTTTCTGTTCACTATTACGACCCGTGGGATTACTGCGGTACTGAAGATCTAAAAACTATCCTGTGGGGTGACTATGGTCTGAACCTCATCGAAGTCAATGGATTCCCGAAAATGAATTATCCGAAGTGGGGCGACCAGGATTATCTGGATGGTCTGTTCCAGCAGTTGCATGACAAGTTTGTTGCAAATGACATTCCGGTTATCATCGGTGAATATGGCTGTATCGATAAGTCCAGCGCTTATGCAGATTTCACAGGTCAGATTCAGGGCAACCGTGCATATTTCAACGGCTACGTTGCCGGAAAGGCTGCTTCTCTGGGTATAATTCCGGTATACTGGGACAATGGTTATAATGGTGTATACGGTTTCGGTCTGTTTGACCGCAACACCTATGAGCAGACTCAGCCGGAGATCATTTCCACCATTATTAAGGCAGTGGAGAACAAGGACCCGAAGGCAGGTCTGGATACGGTTGTTGAGACAAAGGTAGAAAAGACTTCTGAAGCACATGCGTATATCGGTATTCAGACAGAGGTCTATACGTTCCGGAATGCATACAGCGATGCAAGTTATGGTGCGGCAACTGATCATTTCAATACCCTCATCAAGTGGGGCGAAAATGATGAAATCATTGATACAGGTGCGACATTTACTGATGCAACGATTACAGAGGATGGCACATACACCGTATCTGTTGACGGCTATGATTTCTCTTCTGACAGCAGCAAACTGAATATGCTGTTTGTCAGCACAGATTTTGCGTATTATAATACGATGGATGTAACAGACGTTGTTGTAAAGTGCGATGACAAGGAGATTTCCATTGAAAAGCCTCTTGTTATGGCAGATGATCAGGGCAATCTGTATATTGAACTGGTGAACATCTACAACACCGACCTTGCAGCACTGGATTACACTATGCCGACGAATAGCTTTAGCGTGACCTTTACCATCAGCGGTATGGACAAGGTATTGGCTTCGTAAAACAAACTGATCAGAGATTAGAATAAAAACCTCTCAGAGCATTTTCTCTGGGAGGTTTTTTCTATAGCGTTCTGTCTTATTTGTTGGAATTATGTTGGCAGGAAATGGGAAACTGTGTCGAATTATGTCGAATAAAAATGTAAAGAAACTGATAAATCTGACAAAAACTATTGCAAAATATTTTTAACGGGTGTATAATGTGAACAAGACAGATGCAGTGCTTCTGTTATTCACAATTAACGGAATAAAGAACATGGAGGTGAACAATGACGTATATTGCTCATAAAAAAGAGGACAGTGATGAGATCCAGACAGTGTCTGCCCATTGTGAAGATGTGGCTAAACTTTCGTCCGAACTGGGAAAGCATGCGGGAATGTCTGCAATGGGAAAGCTTGCAGGATTGCTGCATGATGCTGGAAAATATGCGCCTTCCTTTCAGCAGTATATTTCCGGAGAGGGAGGATACAGGCGCGGAGAAATAGATCATGCCTTTTGCGGTGCAAGATATCTCTGCGAATTTGCTGACCGGAAAGGGGAAAATCATCTATACTATAACGTGTCGAGACTGATTGCAAGGGTGATCGTGTCTCACCATGGGATTCATGACTGGCTGTTATCGAATGGAGATGACTATCTTCAGAATCGCATCAGCAAAGAGGAGGAATATGATCTCGTATCGGTTCAACTGCGTGAGATATACTCGGAAGCGGAACTGACGATGTACCTGGAAGATGCCCATAAGGAATATTGCAGTATCCGGAAATCAATCAAGGAGATCAGTCAGGACCCAGGGCAGTTTGCCTTTTACCTGGGAATGCTGGAACGGACGCTCCAGTCTGTTCTGATCGATGCAGACCGGACGGATACGGCGGATTTCTGCAATGGCAATCCGGAACAGGTATCCAGGCAGGTGGATGGTATCTGGAAAAATGCTCTGGATGCACTCATGAAGCGGCTGGATCAATTCGACAATATCACTGAAATTGCCCGGATTCGAAGCAGCATTTCAGAGAGATGCAGCGAATTTGCCGGAACAAAAACAGGAATCTGCCAGCTTATTGTACCCACAGGCGGCGGAAAGACTTTGTCATCTCTCCGGTTTGCCTTGCTGGATTGTCTGAATCATAGAAAAGAGCGAATTTTTTACATTGCACCGTTTATGTCCATACTGGAACAAAACAGCGGCATCTTTCGGGAAATCATAGGCGATGACAATTTTCTGGAGCATCACTCCAATGTCATACATGGCAAAGAACAGCCCAACGAACTGCAAAAGTATGAGCTTCTCACTGAACGCTGGGATGTACCTATGATTGCCACAACCATGGTGCAGTTTATGAATACATTGTTCTCGGACAAGATGGCTTCGGTTCGCCGGATGCATCGGCTGGCAAATTCCGTGATTCTCATTGATGAGGTACAGTCCATCCCAGTAAACTGTATTTCCATGTTCACTGCGGCAATGAACTATTTGTCCAAAATCTGCGGATGTACCATTGTATTGTGTACTGCCACACAGCCGGATTTTTGCTGGAATGAATCCAGCTTTCAACTGCTGCTTGATGATAATTCCAGTATGACGGGGGCGTATTCCGACGATTTTGCCGCACTGAACCGTACTGAGATCGTTCCCGTATTTCAGGATAACGGCTATTCCAACTGTGAAATTGCAAATTTTTGTTATGAGAAGTATCTGGAAGAACGCTCTGTGCTTCTGATCGTCAATACAAAATCCGTTGCCCGTGAAGTGTACCAGCTTCTGAAAGATCGGAATGAGACATATCCAGGGGAAGAGCAAGCGCATCTGATTCACCTGAGTACAAATATGTGTCCTAGACATCGGCAGGATCAGATCGGAAAAATGAGAAGTCTCCTGAAACAAGGGGAACGTATCATCTGCGTTTCCACACAGCTCATTGAAGCAGGTGTGGACATCTCATTTCGCTGTGTCATACGTTCCCTCGCCGGATTGGATCGTGTGGCACAGGCAGCTGGACGATGCAACAGAAACGGAGAATCTGCATTGCTCGGTAAGGTCTATGTGATCAAAGCACAGGAGGAAAAAATAAGCTATATGCCGGAAATTGCTTCGGGAAAATCCATTGCAGAACGATTTTTTCTGGATCCCTCTGAGAAGGCATATTTGTCGCCCCAGACCATCCAATCTTATTTCCGTCTTTTCTATGAGGAAAACCGCAGTATGGTGGATTTCCCGGTGGATGCCTTTCAAAGCAAACACACGCTTGTGGAATTGCTCTCTTTGAATTTGTCCGTGTGGGGAAAGCGAAGGATGAAGCATCTCAAATACAGTGCACAGGCGTTTCAAACAGCCGGGCAGTTGTTTGAGATGATCGATGAAAATTCTGTCAGCGTTGTTGCGCCTTACGGCGAGGATGCCAAGGAACTGATTCTGAAGCTACAGCAAAGCAGCGATGTGGACATGTATCTGCTGCGGCAGTTGCAGAAGTATACCATAGGGATACCCCATTACCAATATCAGAAGCTGTTGGAAAATGGCTGCTTGTATGTGACTAGTCATGATATTGTGATACTGGCTGAAGAGAACTACAGCACGGATTTCGGTTTGACAGAAGAGGCCGGTATGTCGAAAATTATGGTATATTGATATATTCTCCTGGAGATCAGTGAAATTGAAACAGAAAGGAGTTATGAAATTGAAGGAACACAGAAATACAGTGGAATTTTCTGTCTATGGAAAATACGCACTTTTTTCCGATGTGATCACCCGTCCCGGCAAAGAAAAGACAACGTATATGATACCGACATATGAAGCGCTGAAAGGGGTCATGCACAGTATCTATTTCAAGCCGACTCTGATATGGTATATTGACCGGGTGCGGATCATGAACCAGATTCAGACAGTTCGGAAAGGGATGCGTCCTCTGGTGTATGCTGATATGAAAAAACCGGATCTGGCGTATTATACCTACCTGACGGATGTGCATTATCAGGTGCAGGCACATTTCGAGTGGAATCTGAACCGTCCGGAGCTGCAAAATGACAGAAACGAAAACAAGCATCACAACATTGCAAAACGGATGATTGCACGAGGCGGACGGAGAGATATTTTTTTCGGGACACGTGAATGCCAGGGATACGTAGAACCATGTGTATTTGGCGAAGGCGAGGGCTTTTATGACAACAGCGGCACCGTGCCCTATAACCTGATGTATCACGGAATCACATATTCTGATGAAGTTGAGAATGAAGAGGACAAGGGTTTCATGACGGTACGCTTCTGGAATCCGGTCATGCAGGACGGAATCATCGACTTTCTCCCGCCAAAGGATTGCACGATCAAGAGAAAGATCAGGCCCATGGAAATGAAAGTATTCGGAAAAGAGCATCAGAATTTCAGTGGTTTGGACGAATTTTCAGAGGTGATGGAATGAGCTGGACAAATGAATTATACAAGGTTTATACGCACCATAAGGATGACCAGGATTTTCTGCCCCTGTATCATATTCAAGTGCAGGCTGCATATGAAGTTACCCTTGATGAAAAAAGCCGATTTGTTACCGCAGAAGCCCTGGAAAAAGAGCGAGCGGTAACGCTTGCTCCTGTTACAGAGGATTCTGCAACGAGAACCAGCGGTATGGCGGCTATGCCGTTTACAGAAAAACTGAGCTATATTGCAGGAGATTACAACCAGTATGCAGACGATAAGAATGCAGAAGAGAAATTTGAACTGTACCGGAAACAGATGGAGCGTTGGATGGGAAGTGATTTCTGCCATCCCGCTGTGGGTATCGTATATCAGTATGTGATACAGAAAAGTCTGATACATGATTTGGTGCGGTGTCAGATTTTCCAGACGGACGACAAAACCGGGAAGCCAAAGGTGGAGGATGTCTTTGTCAGATTCCGCATCAATTATACGGACAAAAGCAAAACGGCTAAGACCTGGGAAGATAAAGCGTTACAAGACTGCTTTATTGCGTTTAACCGGCAGGTGGAGGGCAAAAAGGAACTGTGCTATGCTTCCGGTGAGGTTGTTCCCATTACCTATAAGCATCCGGCAAAGATCCTGAATGCCGGCGATAAAGCAAAGCTGATCTCTGCCAATGACGATGCCGGTTTTGCCTATCGGGGACGGTTTTCTTCCAAGGAAGAGGCGTTTTCTGTGGGATATGAATATTCCAATCAGATTCATAATGCGCTGAGCTGGCTGATACAAAGCAAAAGATATGTGCGGTTTGGTTCTCTTTATCTGCTTATATGGGAATCAGAGGATCAGCCTCTGCCGGATATCTGCAAGCCGGCAATTGATATTGAGGACGAATTTGAAGGGGAGGATGCAGATGCATCGACATCCCCGGGGGCATATTCCAATTTTAAGAGCGATCTGTATCAGATGATTGAGGGCTATCGGCAGGATTTCGACTATGATGCCAAGGTCATGCTCATGGGACTGGATGAAACAACGCCCGGAAAAGGACGTATCTCCATGTCACTTTACACGGAGATTGCAGGCTCCAGATATCTGGAGAATATACAGTACTGGCATGAAACCACCGCAGCAGAACGGTGGTATGGCAAAAAGAAAAAGTCGGTTTTCAATTCCTTTTCCCTGTTTGAAATTGTCAATGCGGCATTCGGACATGAAGAAGGAGGAAAGCTTGCGTGCAAGTCGGAAGTTTTGGATAATACCATTCTCAGACTTGTTCCCTGCGTGACGGAACGCAGAAAAATTCCGTCTGATATTATACATCACCTGTGTGCAAATGCATCCCGCCCGTTGGCTTACG
This sequence comes from uncultured Ruminococcus sp., assembly GCF_937915125.1. Taxonomy (GTDB): domain Bacteria; phylum Bacillota; class Clostridia; order Oscillospirales; family Ruminococcaceae; genus Ruminococcus_C. Next base: position 46,652 of record NZ_CALDMP010000035.1, read on the forward strand.
ATAAAAAGTATAACCACAGACTGGTGCTGGAAGTTGCATGCGGTATGATCCGAAAAAGAAATATTGAAAAACACGAAGGAGTGGTAGCAGTGGCTTATGATCCCAACGAACGAGACCGCAGTTATTTGTATGGATGTCTGCTGGCGCTGGCAAACAAAACGGAGGCGGATACTTATGACGCCGATGACCGGAACTCACGCAGTACAAATGCCCAGCGATACTGGGAAGCGTTTTCCAAAAGACCTTGTCAGACATGGAAAATCATTGAAGAACGGCTACAGCCTTATCTGAACAAGGCGGGGAGCTACAGAACATATTATGAGAAGCGCTTCAATGAGATCATGGACAAAATGACCATGGACGTGTTCTCGGACGACAGCGCTTTGTCTCCGGCATATCTGCTGGGATATCATCATTATACATCTTATTTGTACAAGAAAAACAATACTGAGGAGGAATCGTAATGGCAGCTTTGGAACATAAAATTGATTTTGCGTTGATCGTCACCGTAAAAAATGCAAACCCCAATGGAGACCCCTTGAATGGAAACCGTCCCCGTGAGACCTATGACGGATACGGAGAGATCTCCGATGTCTGCATCAAGCGGAAAATCAGAAATCGCTTTCAGGATATGGGAGAGAATATCTTTGTCCAGTCTGCGGACAGAGCAACAGATGAATTCACAAGTCTCCAGGGCCGTGCAGAGGGCTGTACAGAATTAAAGGCAATCGTGAAAGGGAAAAAGACAGATGCGGTAAAATATGCAGAAGCTGCATGCCGGGAGTGGATTGATGTCAGAACCTTCGGGCAGGTGTTTGCATTCAAGGATATTTCAGTCGGTGTCCGTGGCCCCGTCAGCATTCAGCCGGCGATCAGCGTATCACCTATTGATATTGTCAGTATGCAGATTACCAAAAGTGTCAATGGCGAGGACAAGGCGGGACGTTCTTCCGATACCATGGGTATGAAGCATTCTGTAGATTTTGGCATGTATGTGATCTATGGCAGCGTAAATTGCCAGCTTGCAGAAAAAACAGGCTTCTCCGCAGAAGATGCGGCTTTGCTGAAAGAGGCGCTCAAGACCCTTTTCGAAAACGACTGTTCCTCTGCACGTCCGGAAGGCAGCATGGAAGTTTGCCGCTTGTACTGGTGGGAGCACGACTGCAAGATGCCGAAATACTCCTCTGCAAAGGTGCATCGTCAGCTGAAAGTGAATTTGAAAGAAGGCGTGCAGCGTCCTGCAAGCTTCTGGGATTATGAGATCTCACTGGATGCTCTTGAAGGGTTGTATGCGGAAATCATTGACCTGATATGAGTTATCCGGAAGAGGAATATCTGATGCTTTCCGGAATTCAGCACTTTATGTTTTGCCGCCGGCAATGGGCGTTGATCCACATCGAACAGCAGTGGGATGAGAATTATCGCACAATGGACGGAAAGCTTATGCACAACAAAGTTCATGACAACAGTTTCCGAGAAACGAGAAAGGGCGTTGTTACCATAAGAGCACTGCCGGTCAGTTCGGCTGTGCTTGGTATCAGCGGAGAATGTGATGCGGTGGAATTCCATAGATCGAAATCCGGCGTATGGATTCCAAAATTAGATGGGAAATATACAGCTGTTCCGGTGGAATACAAGCGTGGAAAACCAAAAGAGGATTTGTCAGATACTATGCAATTGCTGTTGCAAGCTATGTGTCTGGAGGAAATGCTTTCCGCTTCTATACCTTTTGGCTATTTGTATTACGGCGAAACAAGGCGTCGTGTCAAAATTGAATTTACGGATGCACTTCGGAAAACAGCACAGGAAATGACAGAGGAAATGCATGATCTTTTTCGCCGGCAGCATACACCCAAAGCTCGACGGACAAAAGCGTGCAACGCATGTTCGCTGAAGCATATCTGTCTGCCTGTGCTCCAGAAGAAGAAAACGGTACAATCGTATCTTCGTACAATGCTGGACAGTGAGGGATGATATGAAAAAACTGTTGAATACATTGTATATTTTTACTCCGGGCAAACGGCTTTCTCTGGCTGGAGAGACAGTTGTGATCAAAGATGGCGGCACAGTGGTGAGTACCGTTCCTTTAATCAGCCTAGAGAGCATTCTGATTTGCGGCGGAGGTGCAACACCGGAACTAATGGGAAAATGTGCATCTGATGGAATCGCACTGACGTTTCTGAACAGGCATGGCAAATTTCTCGCAAGAGTACAGGGCGCAGTCAACGGCAACGTCCTGCTGCGTAGACAGCAGTACAGAATTGCAGATGATGCACAGGAAAGTCTGAAAATTGCCAGGAATATGATTCTTGGGAAACTCTTCAACAGCCGGTGGACGCTGGAACGTACGATACGTGATCATGGATTGCGGATTCAGACAGAACGGTTCCGGGAAAAGTCGGATTATCTGAAAAACAATATCAAGAGGCTTTCGAAAATAGAGTCGCTTGATTCCCTGCGTGGTTTGGAGGGCGAATCTGCCGTTTCTTATTTTTCGGTATTTGATGATATGATCTTACAGCAGAAAGAACAATTCTATTTTAAAAACCGGAATAAAAGACCGCCGCAGGATAATGTCAATGCACTGCTGTCCTTTGCGTATAGCCTGATGACTTCCATGTGTTCTTCTGCGCTGGAATCTGTGGGATTGGATCCGTATGTGGGATTTCTGCATACAGACAGACCGGGGAGAGCTTCTCTTGCGTTAGATCTTGTGGAAGAGTTCCGTTCTTCCTTTTGCGATCGCTTTGTACTGACGCTGATCAATAAAAAGATCATCGGGGATTCCGATTTTATGCAGGAAGAGGATGGCGCAGTCTTATTGACAGATGAAGGCAGAATGAAGTTCATTCAGTCCTGGCAGAAGCGCAAGCTGGAAACATTGACGCATCCATTTCTTGAGGAAAAGCTCCAATGGGGATTAGTGCCCTATGTCCAGGCTTTGCTGCTTGCCAGATATATTCGTGGCGATCTGGATGAATATCCGCCATTTCTGTGGAAGTGAAGCCCATGCTGATATTGGTGACATATGATGTGAGCACAGAGGATAACGCCGGAAAAAAGCGCTTGCGCCGGGTTGCAAAAGAGTGCGTGAATTACGGAACAAGGGTGCAGAATTCTGTGTTTGAATGCGTCGTTGACGGCGCAAAGTTACGGCTGTTGAAGGAGAAACTGATCAATGTGATCGATCCGGAAAAAGACAGCCTGCGGTTCTATTGTCTTGGGAATAATTACAAAACTAAAGTGGAGCACTATGGCGTAAAAATGGGTCTTGATCTGGAAGAACCGCTGATCTTTTAGTGCGAATGTCAAGTGAACAGAAAATCACTGCTGGATTCGCACCGCTTTTTCTCGTGTTTTTTCACTTGCTTTTCTTATCAAAGTATACGAAAGTATTTGCTTTGTTGCAAAGTATACAGAAATCTGTTCTTTCTTATTGTAGATTTTGTCTGCTTTGCAGTCGCCCCTTGCGTAGGGGCGTGGATTGAAATTGCTCTGGTTTTGGCATAGTAGGAAATGCGCTTTGTCGCCCCTTGCGTAGGGGCGTGGATTGAAATTCCCCGGTGTGCCAGGATCAGCACTCTGCCGCCTGTCGCCCCTTGCGTAGGGGCGTGGATTGAAATTGATGTCTTTGCGCCAGAACCTGTGATGCCGTCTGCGGTCGCCCCTTGCGTAGGGGCGTGGATTGAAATCGGCTGAGAAAATGGATCACCGCCAGTACCTATTGGGTCGCCCCTTGCGTAGGGGCGTGGATTGAAATTGGTTGGTACAGATGCACTTACAAGCATACCGATGTCGCCCCTTGCGTAGGGGCGTGGATTGAAATTTTGTATTGACAAGTAGGTCAAAATGTAGTACAATGTCGCCCCTTGCGTAGGGGCGTGGATTGAAATGCCAATAATGGTATCCATATCATGCGCACATAGAGAGTCGCCCCTTGCGTAGGGGCGTGGATTGAAATGTCAATTTGCACAATTTCTACTTTGCCGACTGCGGTCGCCCCTTGCGTAGGGGCGTGGATTGAAATCGTGCTCCTGCTGGTATGTCAAAAAAAGACCTGTGTCGCCCCTTGCGTAGGGGCGTGGATTGAAATCATTGACGTATCTCAATATTTTACAAAAGGCATGATGTCGCCCCTTGCGTAGGGGCGTGGATTGAAATAGAACGCCAGGTTCGCCATCTGCGGCAATACGGTGGTCGCCCCTTGCGTAGGGGCGTGGATTGAAATCATGCTGGCGTTCAGATCGCACAGAATGTCATTCAGTCGCCCCTTGCGTAGGGGCGTGGATTGAAATGCTGCACGAAATTGGATATGGAAGTGGTGATGGAGTCGCCCCTTGCGTAGGGGCGTGGATTGAAATATTGACCCGTCAAACTTTTCGTTAAAGTCTCCAAGGTCGCCCCTTGCGTAGGGGCGTGGATTGAAATTTCCTACGGTACAACAGAAGCTTTGTTTCTTGGAAGTCGCCCCTTGCGTAGGGGCGTGGATTGAAATGCACTCAAAGCTATTGACAGTACATATATTGATGGTCGCCCCTTGCGTAGGGGCGTGGATTGAAATAATCGAACAGCTTGTATAATGAACAGGGTGCTCAGTCGCCCCTTGCGTAGGGGCGTGGATTGAAATTTAATCGAAAACAATTATGAATTTGAATGATGGAGTCGCCCCTTGCGTAGGGGCGTGGATTGAAATTGTGATGATACGGTCGGATTCGTCTGGACATATGTCGCCCCTTGCGTAGGGGCGTGGATTGAAATAATCGAACAGCTTGTATAATGAACAGGGTGCTCAACGGTCGCCCCTTGCGTAGGGGCGTGGATTGAAATCTAGACTTGCAGATGGTCTTTCTCAGCTTGCAGAAAGTCGCCCCTTGCGTAGGGGCGTGGATTGAAATCGCATATAACAAATTTTAATGTAAATCCATTGTCGTCGCCCCTTGCGTAGGGGCGTGGATTGAAATGTTTCCGTCCTCGTCAATGATGGTATCGTCATACGTCGCCCCTTGCGTAGGGGCGTGGATTGAAATTTTTCTATGCACCGCCATTACAGGACTAATTTTGTGTCGCCCCTTGCGTAGGGGCGTGGATTGAAATCCTGGGCAGGATACGACGTACACCGCAGGAACTGGTAGTCGCCCCTTGCGTAGGGGCGTGGATTGAAATCTGCGGTTTTATACCCACCTTGCTGCATAAGATCAGTCGCCCCTTGCGTAGGGGCGTGGATTGAAATGCAAATGATGGACTTGGTCACGTGTCAGATGCTGAGGTCGCCCCTTGCGTAGGGGCGTGGATTGAAATACAACTGTTGTGTTTCCACAGTCGCAAACGCACTCGTCGCCCCTTGCGTAGGGGCGTGGATTGAAATTAGGTTCGCCAGAAAATTGTGGTAAAGCACCATTAGTCGCCCCTTGCGTAGGGGCGTGGATTGAAATTGCTGGAGCATAGTTTCCACACCAATCTCCGTGCAGTCGCCCCTTGCGTAGGGGCGTGGATTGAAATAATCTGTAATATCATCTGGTAAGATTAGGATAAAGTCGCCCCTTGCGTAGGGGCGTGGATTGAAATGTTTATTTTGATGATTGACTCCGCAAGCACAAGGTCGCCCCTTGCGTAGGGGCGTGGATTGAAATGCCTCAATGTGCAGAGACGATGTCGCAGGAATCGTAGTCGCCCCTTGCGTAGGGGCGTGGATTGAAATTCAGCATCTGACACGTGACCAAGTCCATCATTTGCGTCGCCCCTTGCGTAGGGGCGTGGATTGAAATATCATTGACCAGCCGTTATCTGTTGTAGTATTTTGTCGCCCCTTGCGTAGGGGCGTGGATTGAAATGCATAAAATGGAATCTGCACTTGATGTGTGGATTGGTCGCCCCTTGCGTAGGGGCGTGGATTGAAATTCACCGACAACAACGTCTTATACGATTCCTGCGAGTCGCCCCTTGCGTAGGGGCGTGGATTGAAATCACATTGGGAGGGCTAACCAGTGATAATCAGCGAACGGTCGCCCCTTGCGTAGGGGCGTGGATTGAAATAATACAGACGTAATATCATTTGCATCCGCATAGGTCGCCCCTTGCGTAGGGGCGTGGATTGAAATACCCATAATGTTGCTCTTGTATGCCGTAGCTCATGGTCGCCCCTTGCGTAGGGGCGTGGATTGAAATCGAAGATGGACATGGACGGACTCGGAGACTACAGGTCGCCCCTTGCGTAGGGGCGTGGATTGAAATGACTGTTGTTGGGCAGTGGAATGCACAATCAAAAGTCGCCCCTTGCGTAGGGGCGTGGATTGAAATTCGTAAAATTTTTCTCTTTTCCATCGCCGTGCAGACCGTCGCCCCTTGCGTAGGGGCGTGGATTGAAATCTAGCAATTGACGTGTGCTCTCAACGTCGCTGTGTGCAGTCGCCCCTTGCGTAGGGGCGTGGATTGAAATTTTTGTCATGAGAGGAATCAATATTGAAAAGCGCAGTCGCCCCTTGCGTAGGGGCGTGGATTGAAATGTCCTCAAGATCAAAACCAACGCCAGCGGAAACCTGTCGCCCCTTGCGTAGGGGCGTGGATTGAAATTCACATCGTGGCTTTCATACTGCCACATCTTTAGTCGCCCCTTGCGTAGGGGCGTGGATTGAAATATCAACAGTAAACGATTGCACAATATTTTTCAAGGTCGCCCCTTGCGTAGGGGCGTGGATTGAAATAGCCAATCAGTAGCACCTGTAATACCATCCCATGTCGCCCCTTGCGTAGGGGCGTGGATTGAAATGTATTGTAGGTAGTACTTCGCTTGTCACCCATTTGTCGCCCCTTGCGTAGGGGCGTGGATTGAAATTGCTTGATGATCTTAGCAAGCTCACCAACAAGGATGGTCGCCCCTTGCGTAGGGGCGTGGATTGAAATTTGATCCTTTGCCTTATAACCATCAATAAACCCTCTGTCGCCCCTTGCGTAGGGGCGTGGATTGAAATATAAAAATCCTTGCGAAGATATCCGTATTGCAAGCGAGTCGCCCCTTGCGTAGGGGCGTGGATTGAAATCAAAAAAGGATGATCTTATTGTGTGCGGACGATGGTCGCCCCTTGCGTAGGGGCGTGGATTGAAATTTATCCTCCGCCGCTCTGGCTGTTGTATTGTAATGTCGCCCCTTGCGTAGGGGCGTGGATTGAAATTTCGGTTGATTATCCATCAATTTCCGCCGATGTTGTCGCCCCTTGCGTAGGGGCGTGGATTGAAATTATTAATGTCCGTTTGTCAAGGATTGCTCAATCGTCGCCCCTTGCGTAGGGGCGTGGATTGAAATTTGACGAGGAACATATCGAGTGGATAGAAAGTCCGTCGCCCCTTGCGTAGGGGCGTGGATTGAAATTGATATCAAGGGACATGGTGGCGTAGATGTTGCTGTCGCCCCTTGCGTAGGGGCGTGGATTGAAATGCTAATTCAAACTGCGCGTTTACGTTCGGGTGGAATCGTCGCCCCTTGCGTAGGGGCGTGGATTGAAATTGGGCTAAAAATCCCATTGTAGTATTTGGTTGACGTCGCCCCTTGCGTAGGGGCGTGGATTGAAATTATCTCCCGGTAATCATCAAAGATGTATTGCCAGGTCGCCCCTTGCGTAGGGGCGTGGATTGAAATATCTCGGTTATGTTTCTCAGCCTCGGTGGCTGGGGTCGCCCCTTGCGTAGGGGCGTGGATTGAAATTAACTGCATGGTGCCTGTTTTGGGGTGGAGAATACAGTCGCCCCTTGCGTAGGGGCGTGGATTGAAATTTAACTAGTATCCCCTATTACGTAAAGGAAGTTGAGTCGCCCCTTGCGTAGGGGCGTGGATTGAAATTTCAACAATACCACCTCCAAAAAAATGTTTCACGTGTCGCCCCTTGCGTAGGGGCGTGGATTGAAATTGAATCGAGCCGCCGACAGGCGGCGAGCACCAAAGGTCGCCCCTTGCGTAGGGGCGTGGATTGAAATATAAATTGGGGCTTGCAAAAAATAGCCCCGTGTGTGTCGCCCCTTGCGTAGGGGCGTGGATTGAAATCCGGTATGGGGGAGTGTTTAAAGGGTAGGGGCGAAGTCGCCCCTTGCGTAGGGGCGTGGATTGAAATGTGCTTTGTCCCATTTGATCCCGATGTTGAATTGTCGCCCCTTGCGTAGGGGCGTGGATTGAAATCGGATATAGGACAAAAGTCCAATTTCGAGCACGGTCGCCCCTTGCGTAGGGGCGTGGATTGAAATACTCCTGTTTTTCGCACGATCTGTCGTAAAAATGCGTCGCCCCTTGCGTAGGGGCGTGGATTGAAATGCTGCTGTGCAAAGAGCCCTGCAACATGACAACCCGTCGCCCCTTGCGTAGGGGCGTGGATTGAAATGTCAGTCACAAGATCAGCTACCTGGTGTAGCTGAGGTCGCCCCTTGCGTAGGGGCGTGGATTGAAATATGAAAAGCCCTCCCTTAATACGATGTGAATATTATAGTCGCCCCTTGCGTAGTGGCGTGGATTGAAATTTTTTGAATTTGACGAAGATGATTGAAAAAGGATGTCGCCCCTTGCGTAGGGGCGTGGATTGAAATACGAAGGATGAAACTGATTTTTGCACGGCTGTAGTTGTCGCCCCTTGCGTAGGGGCGTGGATTGAAATTGATAACTTTCTTGATACAATCTCAAAAGCACGTAGTCGCCCCTTGCGTAGGGGCGTGGATTGAAATCAGGGTAAACAGTATACGTTATGCACATCGTCTGATAGTCGCCCCTTGCGTAGGGGCGTGGATTGAAATCAACGTGAAAAGCAAGTATGACGTTTTTCTTTCCCACGTCGCCCCTTGCGTAGGGGCGTGGATTGAAATCAGTTTGGGCGGCTGTTCAAATTTGGCTTTTTTACCGTCGCCCCTTGCGTAGGGGCGTGGATTGAAATGTCAAAAATAATTGTTGTAACAAGGGGGAATTCTGGTCGCCCCTTGCGTAGGGGCGTGGATTGAAATCAGTAAAAACCTTGCCCAATTGTCCCACGTCCTGTCGTCGCCCCTTGCGTAGGGGCGTGGATTGAAATAACAATTATGACAAAATCCCTACTTAGTCTCTCCTTAAACCACAAAAAATCACCGAAATATCGACAAAATCGTCCAAA